>JAFASF010000251.1 GCA_019244745.1 Solirubrobacterales bacterium
TCGAGCATCACGTCGGGTCCCTGATCACGACCGTGCACGAGCACTCCCACCCCGCGGGCAGTGCCGAGCGGAGCCCCTGCGAGCACCAGGCGGTTTCTCAGATGCGGATTGATCGCGCCGCTAACGGCACGCCCCGCGGAGCACCGCGTCCACGAGCCCCGGAAAGCGGGCTTCGAGGTCCTTGCGCCGGAGCGTGTTGACGCGGGTCGTGCCGAGCAGCTGCTGCCGGATCACGCCCGCCTCGCGCAGCACCTTGAAGTGATGCGTGCACGTCGATTTGACCACGGGCAGATCGAAGCTCTTGCACGTTCGCGCCTCGCCCGCCGCCAGTTCCGAGACGATCCTCAGCCGCATCGGGTCACTGAGCGCGTGCAGAACGCACGTCAGCTCGATCTGGTCGCGTTCGGGGTGCCACACCGACTCCCCCGCGCCGCGCGGGCTTGCGTCAATCCCTGCTAGCCCCATGCCAATGTACGAAGATCATCGAACTTGATACCCTGTTCGATGACCATCGTACCGCTAAGTTTCGTGAGGTAAATGGCGGCCCCGGCCACCCACATCCGAAACGAGAGCGGGAGAGCGGCACGACCGCACCTGACGGCGATCCTCCTCCTCTCGTGCCTGGCGCAGTTCATGGTGATCCTCGACGTTTCCGTCGTCAACGTCGCGCTGCCCAAGATTCGCGGGGCGCTGGGCTTCACCGAGCAGGACCTCCAGTGGGTCGTCAACGCCTACACGGTCACGTTCGCGGGCTTCCTTCTGCTGGGCGGCCGGGCGGCAGACCTCTTGGGCCGCCGCCGCGTGTTCGTGTCCGGGCTGGTGCTGTTCGCACTGGCGTCTCTGGCCGGTGGACTTGCGGGCTCGCAGGGTGTGCTGATCGCGGCTCGGGCGGTGCAGGGACTGGGCGGCGCGGTCGTCGCGCCGGCATCGCTCTCAATCCTCACCACGACCTTCCAGGAGGGCCCGGCCCGAAACCGGGCCGTCGGGATCTGGGGAGCGATGGGTGGCGCCGGCGGCGCGGCCGGCGTGCTGCTGGGCGGTGTGCTCACGGATATCGCGGGCTGGCGCTGGATCCTGTTCATCAACGTGCCGATCGGCCTGATCGCGGCGCTGCTCGCCCTGCGGTTCATCGTCGAGAGCCGTAGTGAGGGGAGCACCCGTAACTTTGATCTGCTCGGCGCCGTCACCGCGACCGTGGGGCTTTCGCTACTCGTGCTCGGGATCGTGCGCACCGACGTGACCGGCTGGGGCTCGGCGCAAGCGCTCGGGCTGATAGCCGGTGGGTTGGCGCTGCTGCTCGTGTTCGTGGCCATCGAGGGCCGGTTCGCGAAGGCGCCGCTCATGCCGCTTCGGATATTCGCCTCACGCACGTTGACCGCGGCGAACGTGGTCATGCTGCTGGTGGGCGCCGCGTCGTTCGGTATGTGGTTCTTCCTCTCCCTGTACCTGCAGCAGGTCCTCGGCTACTCGCCGATCCGCGCCGGCCTCGCGTTCCTCCCGATGACCGTCTGCATCATCGTCGGCTCGACGCTCGCCTCGCGCGCGGTGGCGCGGGTAGGGGCGAAGCCGCTGCTGGTGGCCGGCCTGGCCTTCCAGGCCGCCGGCCTCGCGCTGTTCACCGGGCTCTCGGCCGACGGCAGCTATCTGGGCGATGTGCTCGCCCCGTCGTTGCTGACGGCGATCGGCATCGGGTGCGCATTCGTACCGGTGACGATCGCCGCCGTGGCCGGAGTGGCGCGGCGCGAGGCGGGTCTCGCCTCCGGCCTGGTCAACACCTCGCGCCTGGTCGGCGGAGCACTCGGACTCGCGATCCTCGCCGCGCTGGCGACGTCGCGCACGAACGGCGACCTGCGCCACGGGGGCGCCGGCGCGCACGCTGTCCACGTGGCCCTCACGAACGGGTTCCAGCTTGCGTTCGCGGTTGCCGCGGGGTTTGCCGTGGTGGGCGGCCTCGTCGCGCTGTTCGGCCTGCCGCGGATTCCCGCGCGACGCGCGCCGCCGGCTCCCGAGGAGCCGGGCGAGGAGACCCGCGCGACCGACGCCGGCGAGCCCGTGGTCGCCGAGAGCGTCCGGTAGCCCGGGCTCAGGTTTGCTGACCCGCCGCCGGCACGCGTCGCCGGCGGCGGGTCGCCGGCGTTCACTGCCGGCGCTCGGCGCCAGCGCGGTCCAGTCGTCCACGGCACAA
Source organism: Solirubrobacterales bacterium (assembly GCA_019244745.1). Classification (GTDB taxonomy): domain Bacteria; phylum Actinomycetota; class Thermoleophilia; order Solirubrobacterales; family Solirubrobacteraceae; genus Palsa-465. The sequence goes on from JAFASF010000251.1 coordinate 2,186, forward strand.
TGCACGTACATGCGCGCGGCGGTCGTCGATATCGGCACGAACTCGACCCGCCTCCTCATTGCCGAACTCGACGGCGGGCGCGTCACCCGCGAGCTGGAGCGCCGCACGACGATCACCCGCCTCGGGGCGGGCGTGGACGCCGACGGTCGTCTCAGCGAGGAGGCAATGGGTCGCGTGTATGGCGCGCTCGACGAGTACCGCAAGCTGATCGACCGTGACCGCTCGGAGTCCGCGGTCGCGGTCCTGACGAGCGCCGTCCGTGACGCCGCCAACGGCCCGGAGTTCGCGCGGACCGTTGAGGATCGCTATGGCCTAAGCCCGCACATCCTCTCGGGCGACGACGAGGCGCGTCTCACGTTCCTCGGGGCCACCAGCGAACGCGGCCCTCACGATCGCACGCCCGCGCTCGTGATCGACATCGGCGGCGGCTCGACCGAGCTCGTGGTCGGCGCCGGTCGCGAGATGACGTTCCACGTCTCCAACCAGGCGGGAGTGGTCCGCCACACCGAGCGGTACATCCGTTCCGATCCGCCCGCCCAGCCCGAGCTCGAGGCCCTCGCCGAGGACGTGCGCAAGATCCTCGCCGGCAACGTGCCCGACGAGGAGCGGCCGGCCGGGATACACGGGATCGCGGTGGCCGGAACCGCCACTTCGCTAGCCGCGATCGCTCAGGACCTCGAGCCGTACGACCCCGAGAAGGTCCAAGGTTACGAGCTCAGCGAGCGTGAATGCCGGCGGATCCTCGAGCGTCTCGCCGCACTCACGCTCGAGCAGCGGCGCCACGTCGCCGGCCTCCATCCCGACCGCGCACCGACGATCGTGGCCGGCGCCGTCATCCTGCTCGAGGTCATGAACCTATACGGCCTGAGCGCGGTCGAGGTCTCCGAACACGACATCCTTCGCGGCGCGGCGCTCGGCCTCCATTAATCCTCCCACCGCTGCTTCAGTCCACGGCGCGGGGGGTATAAAGCTGGCGCGCGGTCGAAGGGGGATGCAGAGCAAGAGGGAGGGAAGCGGTGCAAGCTTTTCGTCGTCGGTCATTTTGGATCACCGCCGGGATTACGTGCGCGTTGAGTCTGACGGGCCTAGGAGTCGCGGTGGCGCGTGGCACGCATCGGGGCGGCCCGTTCGCGCGCGGCGCCCATCGCAGCGGGCTACGGGTCCGGAAGGCATTGGCGGACAGCCGGGGAACGTCGTCGCGCGTGATCGTGATCCTGCACAACCAGTACACGGCGATCCCCGCGACCAAACGCCTGATCGGGCCGCGGATCCGAGCCGAGAAGGTCGGCAATGCCAGGATCCTCACCCAGGTCAAACGGTCCGGCGGTCGCGTGTTCCGGCAGTACCGCGCGTTGAACGCGTTCGCGGCGACGGTGTCCGCCGGCGAGCGCGCAACGCTTCAGAGGAGCCCTGCCGTGTCGCAGATCGTGCCGGACACGATCGTTCAGCTGCCTGGGCCGGTCACTGCGCCGGGCGCGATCAGCTCCGCGGGCCCCCGCGCGTCCGCCCCGGTCGGAACCAGGACCCCGAGCGGCCAGACGCTCTGTGGCACCGCGAGTCAGCCCCTGCTCGAGCCCGAGGCACTGCAGACGACCCACACCGCCTTCAATGACCCGAATGCGCCGCAGGCGGCCAATCTGGCCACGGGCGCGGGCGTGAAGGTCGCGACCTTCGCTGATGGCGTCGACATCAACAACCCCGATCTGATCCGCGCGGACGGCACTCACGTCATCGCCGACTACAGGGACTTCAGCGGCGACGGCCCCAACGCGCCGACCGGCGGCGCGGAGGCGTTCGGCGATGTCAGCTCGGTCGCCGCTCAGGGCACCACCACCTACGACATCTCCCAGTTCGTCAACCCCGCTCACCCGCTGCCCAGTGGCTGCGACATCAAGGTTCGCGGCGTAGCTCCCGGTGCGACGCTGGACGTGATGAAGGTATTCGGCAACTCAAACTCCGCCTTCAACTCGACGATCCTGGAGGGATTGGACTACGCGCTGACAAACGATCACCCCGACGTCTTCAGCGAGTCGTTCGGTGGGTACCCGATCCCGGATAGCACCCAGGACCTCACCCGTCAGTTCAACGAACAGGCGTTCAATGCCGGTGCAGCCGTCGTGGAGAGCACTGGCGATTCGGGTGTGGAGGCGAGCCCCAGCTCGGCATCAAGCGACCCGGCTGTGATTGCGGCAGGCGCCAGCACGACGTTCCGCAACTACGCGCAGGGCACCCAATATGGGTTCCAGTTCGCCAAGGGCTGGCTGAGCGACAACATTTCCTCGATTGAGTCGGCCGGCTTCACCCAGGGTGGCCGGGTCCTGGATCTCGTGGCGCCCGGTGAGGCCAACTGGGCGCTGTGCAGCGCCAACACCGCCATCTACCAGGAATGCGTCAACTACGCCGGGCAACCCACCAACCTCCAGAGCTTCGGCGGCACGAGCGAGTCGGCACCGCTGATCGCGGGCGGCGCGGCGCTGGTGATCCAGGCGTACCGTCAGACCCACGGCGGCGCGAGCCCGTCGCCGACGCTGGTCCGCGAGCTACTCACCAGCACCGCCACTGACCTCGGAGAGCCAAGCGTCGAAGAAGGCGCGGGCGAGCTCAATACGCTCGCCGCCGTGCAGGCTGCGGAAGCGGTCGGCAATGCGGCCTCGGGCGGCGCCGGCGCCCACCTGCTGGTTGGTCCCACGCAGCTCGACATCTCAGACCAGGCAGGGACGACCGTCACCAGATCGGTGCGGGTCACCAATCTCGCCGCCACGACCCAGATCGTCCACGCGCACGCGCGCTCCATCGCCCGGACGCTCAGCAATCAGACCGGGACCGTTCAGCTGACTTCCGCCAGCCCCACGTTCATCGACCAGTTCGGCACGCCGCGGCCGTACGAGATGGTCAAGTTCAACATCCCGTCGGGCGCCGACAGGCTGCTGGCGTTTGACTCCTGGACCGGAGGGACCTCTCGGGTCGGGCTGACGCTGATCGACCCGAACGGCAACTTCGCCGCCTACACCAGGCCGCAGGGCGACGGGAATCACGGCGAGGTCGATGTCGCCCATCCGGTCGGAGGTAGCTGGACCGCGTTGATCTTGCTCCGGGACGGCACCTTCTCCGGAGCCGTCCACTGGCAGTTCACCACCCAGGACTTCGGCGCCGTGGACTCCGTCTCGCCCTCGGCGCAGTCGCTCGCCCCGGGCCAGACGAAGACATTCCAGCTGAACGTCACGTTCCCGAGCTCCGCCGGCGACGGCAGTCAGGACCTGGAGCTCGACAGCAACTCGGGCACCACGATCGTCCCGGTGTCGCTGCGCTCACTGGTGAACCTCGATCGCAGCGGAGGCAGCTTCGCCGGCAACCTGATCGGCGGAAACGGCCGCAACGGTTTCTTCCAGCCGGGTCAGATCGACACGTACGACTTCAACGTTCCCGCGGGCGAGCCGGAGCTGAGCGTGTCGCTCGCATTCGCGAACGACCCGGGCACCGAGATATTCGCGACGCTCGTCGGTCCCAACGACCAGGCTGTCACCGCTGGCGACAACGTCCGCGTCAACCCGATCACGGGCGCGTCCATGTTCACCAGCGCGCTTCAGGTCTACGCCCCCGCTCCTCGCGCGGGGACGTGGCGGTTCGTCGTGGACGTCATCAACCCGGTCGGCGGCCAGGTGCTGTCCGCGCCCTACCAAGGCCGGATCAGGTTCGCGGCGCCGCCGATCGCCGCGAGTGGACTGCCGAACAGCGCCAGCACGAAGCTGACCGCCGGCAAGCCCAGCACGGTGACCGTATCGGTCACCAACAATGGCGTTGGGACCGAGGACTTCTTCCTCGATCCTCGCACCCTGCGGCGGCAGGTGTTCTCGCTGCTGTCGATCACTCCGGACACGGGCCTTCCGTTCCCGCTGCCGGTGGGGACGGCCCCACCTGAGTACATCATGCCCACCGAGACTAATCAGATCGACGCGGTCGCGCAGGCGACCGAGCCAGTGACGTTCGACTTCGGGTACGGAGACCCGGACCTGCCGGCGATCAGCTCGGGGGACACCGCTTCGGCCACGTTCCGCACGCTGGAGGCGTCCCCGGGGATCTGGTTCATCGGGCCGACTCCGGCCGGAGGACCGTTCGGCGATGCGGGCGCACCCAAAGGGACGGTCAGCACCGCCATGATCGCGCACACGCTCGGATTCGATCTGAACACCACCTCGTCGACCGGCGACGTCTGGCAGCAGACGGTCGACCCGAACGCGCCCGGCTTCAGCCCGCTGACGCTGGGGCCTCGGCAGCGCGGCACGATGACGCTCACGATTACGCCGTCCGGGCGGCCCGGGACGATCGTGCGGGGAACCCTGTTCGTAGACGTGTTCAGCCTCCGCCTCGGGATCGGTGGCGAGGTAGTCGCGATCCCATACGAGTACGGAATCGGGTAATCGCTGATGGGTGGGCCCGCGCTCTTTCGGCCCACCCACCTAGCGTGCTGGTTCGGCTTCGAGCCCTAGCGTGCGGTCGACAGCCGCGCGCCGATGTCGGCGCATTCCGCGCATACCGTTGCGGGCACCAGACCCCCGCGCATCAGCATCCCGAACACCTTGCAGCCCACGCAGAAGGCGAAGATCGACTCGAGCCCCGCCGCAAGCGCGAGGAGGATGAGCAGTCCGTCGGCGACGCGTTGTCCCCGACGACCAGCGCGAGCACCAGCGCGGCCGTCGATATCAGCGCCCCGATGCCCTGCGCGAAGCGTTTGGGCGGACCGGGCACGGGCTTCTTTTCACCCAGCGCGGGCGCAATCACGTTCTGGGCGATCCATCCGAGGGGGCTGAGGGTGGGTCCGGTGAGCACCCGCGCCAAGAAGCCGTAGGCCAGCGGAATCAGCAGCCCGTACGCATCCGTCGCGAGGATCGCGAATGCGGTCGCGAGCACTACGCCGCCGACGACGCGAGCCGCCTTCTCATTGACCGGATTGGGGAACGAGAAGATTCTGCGCACGCAATTTGACTATATTCAGTCGAGATTAGTCTCTATTCGTGCTGGGGAGCGGCTGTGACCGAAAGTGTCCAGGCGCCTGGACACGTCTGCCTGGACGAATGTTCGATTGCCCCGCAACAGCCCAGACACCATGATTGTCCGCGCGGGGCTGGGCTTTCTAGCCCCCTCATAGGCTCGGGCGAAGCCGCAGACATCGGCGCCTCCCGCCGTCCGGGCCACTCTAATCGGCCCTTTCTGGCACGTACCCCTGCCCGTCCCGATTGGGCCAAACCTGGATCGGAAGCCGCCCGCTGAGAATGCGGGCGGTTTTCGTGGGCGTCATTGTGCCGCTCTACGCCAGGCTCGATCGGCGGGGGTAGGCCACGGCCGGGTCGGTGAGCACGTTGACGACCGCCGGTCGTCCGCATTCGAAGGCGCGCTCGAGTGCCGGACGGAGCTCGGCGGGCGTGGAGACGAGCTCGCCGTGGCAGCCGAGTGCGCGAGCGAGCTCGTCGTACCGAGTGCCCGGGCGAAGGTCGGCCGCCACCGAGTATCCATAGAGCGACTCCATCGGATGCTTCTCCAGCGCCCAGATGCCGTTGTTGCCGATCACCGCGACGATCGCGACTCCGTGACGCGCGAGCGTGTCGAGCTCCATGCCGGCGAAGCCGAAAGCGCCGTCTCCCAGCAACAGCAGGACCTGGCGCCCCGGGTGGGCGAGCTTGGCGGCGAGCGCGAAGCCGGGGCCGGAGCCGAGGCAGCCGAACGGCCCCGGGTCGAGCCAGCACCCGGGCTGATAGGAGTCGACCACGCGTCCGGCGTAGGAGACGAAGTCTCCGCCGTCGCCGACGACGATCGCGTCGCGGTCGAGGAGCTTGGCCAGCTCTCCGTACACGCGCATCGGATGGAGCGGCGCCCGCGGGTCGGTCAGCTCCGCGACCTCGGCTGCGCGCCGCTCGTCCTCGGTCGCCCGCAATGACGCGATCCAATGGTCGCGCACGGCCGCCATGTCTCCCGCCGTCGCACCCGCGGTGCGCAGCGCTTCGAGCGTCGTGGGGAGATCTCCGTAGAGCTCTGCCGCCACCGGACGCGGGTGCTCCCGCTCGGGCTCGGCGACGTCGATCACGACGATCCCGGCATCCGCGGCGAATGCCGACCCGAAGCCGAGCCGGAAGTCGAGCGGCACCCCCACGACGAGCGCAACGTCGGCCGCGGCCAGCGCGGTGCTGCGGGCGCGAGAGAAGAACAGCTCGTGGTCGGCCGGGAGGCACCCTCGGGCGAGTCCGTTGAGGAACACGGGGATTCGCAGCTCCTCGGCCAGCGCCCGTAGCGCGTCCTCCCCCCCGCCCCAGTAGAGCCCGGTCCCGGCCATGATCGCCGGCCGCTCGGCGTCGCGCAGCACCGCCGCCGCCCGCTCCACCGCGCGAGAGTCGGCACCATGCGCGCCAGCGGACTCACGGAGCGTCTCCGACGGCTCCTCGGCCTCGCTGAACACCACCTCGAGCGGGAAGTCGACGAACGCTGGTCCGGTGCGGGGCGTGACGGCGGCGCGGAAAGCCTCATCCACGAGCCCGGGGATCTCGGCCGTCTGCAGCGCGGTCGCGGCGAGCTTGACGAGCGGGCGGACGAACGGCACATGGTCGATCTCCTGGAGCGATCCCTGTCCCCAGCGGAACTGGGGCGCCCGCCCCCCGAGCACGACGATCGGGGAGTGGTTCAGGCTCGCCGACGCCAGGGCACTCATGCCGTTGGTCACGCCGGGGCCGGCGGTGAGGGCGCATACGCCGGCGGTCCGGGTCACCTTCGCCCAGCCCTCAGCCGCGAAGGCCGCGGACTGCTCGTGACGAACATCGATGATCTGGATCCCTTCCGCCCGGCAGCCGTCGTAGATCGCGAACAGGTGCCCGCCGGAGAGCGTGAACAGCTTCGTCACCCCGTGCGCGCGCAGCCGCCTGGCGATGAGTCGCCCGCCGTGGATCCGGGTACTCGCCTTCGTCTCGGTGGCCACGGCGCAGAACGTAACAGGCTGCTACCCCAGGCGGATCGCGTTCATTCCCGAGAGCCGGCAAGGCGCAGCGCGTTCACGACCCCTCCTCCGAGGATGATCAGGGCCAGCGCATAGAACCAAGCGAGCATGATCAGGATGAACACGATCGTGGTCCCGAACCGGGCGATCGTCGAGATGTGCGACAGGTACTCGGGAAAGGCGTAGTCGACGATGGCGATCGCGAGCGTGGCACCGATCGCGCCGGGCCAGACCGCGCGCCACGGCACCCGCCGGTTCGGGACGCGCGCGTAGATCACGGACAGGCACCCGAACAGCAGCGCGACGCTCACCGTGAGCGAGAACGCGTAGACAACGACGGTCACCCGCGCCAGGTCGAAGGGCAGGTCGGCCTCGCCAGCGTTGAGCAGGCTCTGTCCGATCGGCACGGCCACGGTCGCGATCATGAACAACAGCACGACGAGGAGCATCATCAGCGCGAACCGCTTCTGCTCGAGCCAGCTGCGCGCGGCGCATCCGTAGATCCGGCTGAAGGCGGTGTCGAGCGCGCCCCAGAACGACGTACCGAGCCACACGCTCGCGATCAGCGCGAGCAGGCCGGTGCTGGCGGTCGAGTCCTTGATCTCCGACAGCAGCGAGTTCAGGGTGTGCTCGGCCGCCCCGGGGAACACCTCGCGCAGGTCATTGAGCACGCTGTGCTCGATCGCCTGGCTCTTGAGGACCTGGCCCGCGACGAACAGCCCGAGCAGCGCCACCGGGACTATTCCCAGCAGCATGTTGTAGGCCACCATCGCCGCCTGGCCGGTGAGGTTGGCGTCCCACGCCAGCCGCCAGAAGCGACGGACCGCGCCGAAAGCCTGGTGGGTCAATCGCGAACTCGCCTCCGGCCGTTCCAAGAAATCAAGCACAGTTTGGCGCTCTCGCCGACAGCTGCCAACAGAGGGGATTGGGGCGATGTCATGATCGCAACCCCCTCGGACCAGACCGGTTGCGCGGCAAGGAGCGAACGTTAGACTCAAAGTTGGTAGGCAGGTCCGATCGTCCGAGAAGGGGGGGATTTCTTCGCATGTCTCACGTACCGCCGCCCAAGCGCCATCCGTACGACCAGTGGGCGCCGGATGCCCGAGCGCTGGACATCGTGGGAGACAAGTGGACTCTCCTGATCGTTCGCGATCTCGCCTCGGGGCCGCGGCGGTTCGTGGAGCTTCAGCGGGTCCTGCCGGGCATCTCGACCGAACAGTTGCGCTCCCGCCTGAACCGGATGGTGGCCGATGGAATGCTCACCCGAAAGCGCTACCGCGAAGTGCCGCCTCGCGTCGATTACGAGCTCACCGACCGGGCCCGGGACCTCATGCCGGTCCTGGGGGAGCTGGCGCGTTGGGGCTACGAGTGGGCGTGGAGCCCTCCGCGCGAGTCCGAGACGGTCGACCTTGGCGCGATCTTCCGGCTGGCGCCCGGGCTCGTGCAGCCCGAAGGCGAGACCGGCACCGTCGAGTTCAAGGTCGACGGCGATGCCGGCGCCTCGTGCACGTTCACCGTCTCGGGCACCGAGGTCACGCTCTCGGAGCACGGTACGGACCGGGCCGACGCACGCGTCTCGGGCGATCGCAGCGCGTGGATAAGGGCCTTCTCCCCCGACCGTGATCGCAGCGGGCTCGAGATCAGCGGGGACGAGCAACTCGCCGAGACGCTGCTGGCCGGCCTGCAAGCCGGCCAGCAGCACAGCACGCGCTCGGCGCGCGCCGTCGTATAGCGTCACGGCCCGCTCAGGAGCGCGACGCTGACCCGTCAGACGGGCTGAATCGCTAGCTTGTGCCTGCCCGCCCGGGTGGTGGAACTGGTCAGACACGGTCGCCTTAAGAGCGACTGCCCAAGCGGCATGAGGGTTCGAGTCCCTCCCCGGGTATCCGGCACCACCGCGAACGTTGATCCTAAAGCGAAACTAACCGGCGTCCGCGGTGTCCGTACGTAGGAGTCCGCGTTGGAAGTCTCGGCACTCAGATATTCCGGAGGAATCGGCCTGCACGGACGCTCGCCCCTGCTCAGGCTGCAGTCCGACGAGCGGCTGATCACGTACATCCGGCGGGGGAGCACGGCGGCGTTCGAGGTCCTCGTCTCGCGCTATCAGGCGCGACTGCTGGCGTTCTGTCGTCACCTACTCGGATCGAAGGAGGACGCCGAGGACGTGCTCCAGGAGGTGCTCGCGGCGGCGTTCAACGCGATCCTGGCCGATGACCGGCCGATCAACGTCCGGCCGTGGCTCTACCGCATCGCGCGCAACCGGAGCCTCAACCACATGCGCCGCATCCATGCGGTGGGCGTCGACTCGATGGATGTCCATCTCTCGGACAACGGAGCGAGCACGGCAGACAAGGTTCACGATCGCGAGGATTTCCGCTCGCTGGTGGGCGATATCCAGGATCTTCCCGAGACCCAGCGCACCGCGCTGGTCCTGCGCGAGATGGACGCGCTCTCCTACGAGCAGATCGCCGAGGCGATGGAAACCACCGTCCCCGGCGTCAAGTCGCTGCTGGTTCGCGCCCGCGTCTCGCTCGCCGAGGCTGCCGAGGCGCGCCTGCTGTCCTGTGAGGAGGTGCGAATCGAGTTGGGCGAGGTGGCCGAGGGCCTGCGCCGCCGGCCCGGCCCGCTCGTGCGCCGGCATCTGCGTTCGTGCAAGCGCTGCTCCTCGTTCAAGGTCCAGCTGAAGGAGACCAACAAGGCCCTCGCGGCGGTGCTGCCGCTCGGACCGCTCGTACTGCTGAAGAAGCTCGCGCTCACGCACCTGGGTCATTCCGCGGGCGCCGGCTCGGGCGCGACCGGCGCTGGAGCCGCCGGACAGGCGGCGGCAGTCGGCTCGACAGCGGCGGCCGGAGCGACGGTCAGCTCGGCCGGCGGGGTCGTCTCCGCCGGCATCGGCGCCGTGGCCACGAAAGCCGCTGCGGGCCTGGCGGCGGCCGCCCTGGTCACCGCCGGGGCGGTAGAGGTGACAAAGATCGCGCCGGCGCCCCGAAAGCACCTCGCTTCCCTGGAGCAGCCGGTCGAAAATTCGCCCGCTCCACCGGTCCAGCAGGCGGCGCCGCTTAGGGTCATCCACCACGCCCCGCCAGCCGTCAAGAGGGCTGTCGCGAAGATGGCGCCGAGCGACAAGCCAGTCGCGGACAAGGCCGTGGTCCCAGCCGCTCCGAAGCCCAAGCCGGCGGTCAAGCCCGACCCCAAGGCCAAAACGTCCGCGAAGTCCTTGGCGATCAAGACCAAAACGACGCACGCGGCGCCTCCGCCCGGCCGGACGCAGACGCAGACCGACCCGACGGTCCTGACCACGCCGATGACGACGACCACCGGCCCCACCCCGACCATGACCACCGCGGTCACGACGGGCACCCCGCCGGCGACCGACACGACAACCTCGAGCGCCGATCCGACCACGACGCCCACCTCCCCCACCGCTACCACCCCCACCACAACCTCCCCGCCGCCAGCTACCCAGCCCGCGCCTGACACCGGGACGCCCGGCACGTGCGCCGACACCTCGGCCACCAACCCGTCCTGTCCGCCCGCGCCGGCGCCGTCGCCGGATCCCGCGCCAACCGTCCCTCCGCCTTCCGGCGGCGCTGCCCCCTAGCCGCGACCGCCCGGTTGATCGACGTTGACCACTTTCAAGAGGTCGACATGCGCGTCGGGAGAATCCTGGCGGTGCATGACTTTCCCGAAGCCCGCACGCCGGCCTGGAAGCTCACGATCGACTTCGGCGAGGAGATCGGCGTCAAGCGCTCTGCGGCTCGCATCACGCACTACTCCCGCGAGGAGCTCGAAGGGACGCGAGTCGTCGCCGTGGTCAACTTCCCGCCGCGGCAGATCGGCCCGTTCTTCTCCGAGGTGCTCGTGCTCGGCGCTCTCGATGACGACCTCGGGGTGGTGCTCCTGCGCCCGGACAAGGATGCGGCGGTCGGGTCCCGAATCGCGTAGCCGAGCTACGGCCCCGGCTCGCCGCCGATGATCAGCATGCCGCGGCGGGCGCCGTCGACCTCGAGCGGGTAGTTCCCAGCTTTCTGACCAGCCAGTAGGAGCGATGCCCGGCCGTGGGCGGGTACCGCCAGCGCGTGCCTGAGCGGCGTTGTGATCACCACGCGGTGCGCGCGACCGTCACCGGAGGCCACCGAGACCTGCACCGCCACGAACGCCGGCGCGGACACGCTCTGCGGACTCAGCGAGTCCTCCGAGCCGATCGTGAACGTCGCCGGAACGCGCGCGTTGGTTGCGCCGCCGGCCGGCGCTGAGGAGGTCGTGGGCGGCGCCGGACCGGATCCGGAGGACGTCGTCCGCGGCGCCGTGGTCGTCGTACTCGCCGGCGCCGTTACCGTCGCGGTAGTGCCGCCGGATGTGGGGCCCGTGGCGGTGGTTGGGGCGGCCGTCGTGGCGACGGCTGCGGCGCTGGTGATCGTCGAGCTGCTCGACGAGTGCGTGGAGCTGCCGCATCCGGCCAGGAGCGCCATCGCGCACATCGTTGCGAGCAGCCGTACCGAGCGCCTCATGCGTCGAGCATAAGGGGTGTCCGAGATAAGGCCCGTATATGGAGCCTTATCTCGGACACCCCCAGCGCGACGAGGTCCCAGGGCGCGACCGGCGTTCACTTAGCCTGTGCCCGGTGCCCACGGCCCTGCTGACGACCTTCCTCACCCCCTACCGCGTTCCGCTGTTCGAGCGGCTCGCCGAGCGCGACGCCGTAGAGGTCCTCTGCTACGGCGGTGGCGCCCGGTATGTCCCGGGCTGGTTCAGCGACCTCGACGCCCAGCTCGAGGCCGCGACGTTCCCCGCCCGGAGGCTCGGAGGACCCCGCGAGGCCCTGCGGCTCGGCCGCGACTACGAGTGCGTGATCGCTCCGTTCGCAGGCGGCGCAATCCTGCCCGCCGCGTACGCCGGCGCCCGCCGCTACGGCCGTCCGTTCATCCTGTGGGCGTCGGTCTGGGCCCAGCCGCGCTCGCTCGCCCACGCCGCCACGCTCCCGCTGATCCGCCACATCTACCGCAAGTCCGATTCGGTCATCGCGTACGGCGAGCACGTGCGCCGGTTCGTCGCCCGGATCCGCGGCACGGACGAGGAAGTGTTCGTCGCCCCGCAAGCGGTCGAGCCGGAGCTGTTTGGACGCGCGATCGGCGAAGACGAGGTTCTGGCCTTCCGCGCCGAGCACGACCTGCCCGAGGGCCCGCTCGTCCTCTACGTCGGCCGGGTCGTCGCCGAGAAGGGCATCGGCGTGCTGCTCGACGCCTGGCCGCAAGTCGCGCCGGAGGCGACGCTCGTGCTCATCGGAGACGGCCCGCTTGCCGGCCGCGCCGCGGCGGCGTCACGCGCCCGGCTGCTCGGACCGCTCGCGCGCGCCCAGCTCCCGGTCGCATACGCGGCCAGCGAGCTGACCGTGCTGCCCTCGATCGCCACCCCCCGCTTCCGGGAGCCGTGGGGGCTCGTCTGCAACGAGGCGATGTACCAGCGGCGCCCGGTGGTCGCGACCACGTCGGTCGGCGCGGTCGCCGGAGGGCTCGTCCGCGACGGCGACACCGGGCTGGTCGTGCCCGCCGGCGACCCGGCCGCACTGGCGAAAGCGATCGACCGGCTGCTGATCGCCCCCGATCTACGTTCCCGTCTGGGCGAGGCCGGGCGCCGCGCGGTCGCGGCCTACACCTACGAGGCGATGGTCGAAGCGATCGATCGGGCGCTCGATCGCGCCCGGAGCGCCCGCGCCGCCCGCTGACGGCAGCGGATCAGCGTCACTGCCCGACCGAGAACAGTGCCTCGAGGTCGTGGCGCGAATAGACCTCGAACGCGACCATGGTCGAGGTCCGAACGACGCCCGGCAGCTGCGAGATCTGGCCGGTGACCACCGGCGCGAGCTGATCGTGCTCGCGCAGGCGGAGAATCGCCACGAAGTCCCACTCTCCCGTGACCGAGTACGCCTCGGCGACACCTTGGATGTCGGCCAGATCGCCTCCGAGGGTCGCGAGCGCCGAACGCTCTGATTGGATGAGCACGATCGCGTGGGTCACGTGGAGTAGGTCTCCCCCGGGTCGAGCACGACCACGTTCGAGCCCGTCGCTGACTCCACGTCCGACTTGAACGCGTCGGCGTCCGCCTCGACCAGCGGGAAGGTGTTGTAGTGACACGGGATCACGGTCTTCGCGCCGATCAGGCCGGCGGCGTCGACGGCGTCGGTCTGGTCCATCGTGTAGTGGCCTCCGATGCACATGAGCGCCAGGTCGATCGGCGTGCGCTTGCCGACGAGTTGCAGATCGGAGAACAGCGACGTGTCGCCGAGGTGGTAGACGACGGTGCCGTCGAAGTCGATCAGCAGGCCGGCGGGGGTATTGACCGTGCCCTTGGGCGTCGTCGAGGTGTGCCAAGCGGGCACCAGCTTGACCCAACCCCAGTCGAACTTGACGGTCCCGCCCAGGTTCGGATCGTGGGCCTCGATCCCCTCCTCGCCGACCTCGCGCGCGAGCTCGACGATCGCGACCACTGGAGCGCCCGTTCGCCGCGCGATCGCCACCGTGTCACCGATGTGGTCGGCGTGGCCGTGGGTCAGGAGGATCGTGGTGGCCTGGACGTCGTCGGCGGCGATCGCGGCCTTCGGGTTGCCGGTCAGAAACGGATCGATCAGCACCGTCGTGTCGCCGTCTGACAGGGTGAAGCACGCGTGGCCGAGAAAGCGCAGTTCCATCGTCATCCATCCTCCTTGGTAGTTGGGGGGGAGTCGGCGCCGGGGACCCGAGCGAGCTCCCGGGCCAACTCGAATCCGACCGCGACCCCGACGAGCATCCCGAGGCGGGTCTCATCGGCGAGAAGCGTCTGCACATCGCGAACGCGCTCGCCCGGGTCCTCCCGGCTGGTGGCTTCGCGGAGCGCCTGGTCGTGGCCGAGGTCGAACCAGCCGCCCTCGCGGAGCGCCGTCGCGAGCACGCGCTGTAGCGACGGCGCGGCGCGCGTCACCAGATACTGCGCCTCCTCGAGTCGCTGCGGAGCCGTGAGCGCAGCAATCGCGGCGTCGAGCTCGGCATCGGTGTAGGCGCGATCGACCACTCGGTTTCGGGATCATACGTGCGTGGTCGTCCCCCTGACCTCGCTCTCACACGGCGCCGGCTGCGGGTGCAAGCTGCCCGCGGCCTCGATCGGTCCGCTGCTCGCGCGGATCCCGCGGAGCGCCGACGGCAACGTGCTGGTCGGCTTTGACACCGGTGACGACGCGGGCGTCTACAAGCTGCGGGACGACCTCGCGATCGTGAGCACCGTCGACTTCTTCACCCCGATCGTCGACGACCCGTTCGACTTCGGGCGGATCGCCGCCACCAATGCTCTGTCGGACATCTACGCGATGGGAGCCGAGCCGGTGAGCGCCCTGAACCTGGTCGCGTTCTCGCTCGAGGAGCTCGGCACCGAGCCGTTGACCGAGATCCTGCGCGGGGCGTCGTCGATCGCGGCGGAGGCGGGGGTGGCGATCCTCGGAGGCCATTCGATCGAGGACTCAGAGCCCAAGTTCGGGATGGCGGTCACCGGGATCGTCCATCCCGACGAGGTGATCGCTAATGCCGGCGGACGGGCCGGCGACGTGCTCGTGCTAACCAAGGCGCTCGGCGCGGGCGCCGTGTCGACCGCGCTGAAGCGCGGCATCGCGGACGCCCCGTTGGCACAAGCCGTAGATGTGATGACCACGCTCAACCGCGACGCGGCCCGGTCGCTACGGGACGCCGGCGTCAATGGCATGACCGATGTCACCGGATTCGGGCTGCTCGGCCACCTGCACGAGCTCGCGCTCGCGAGCGGCGTGTCCGCCGAGGTGTCGGCAGATGCCGTCCCGGCGATCCCCGGCGTGATCGAGCTGCTTTCCGATCTCGAGCAAAGCGCTGTGTCCGGTGGGACCCGGCGAAACCGTGCTTACGCCGACGGGTTCGCCACTTTCGCGCCGGCCGTCACGGAAGCCCAAAGGTGGTTGGTCTGCGACGCCATGACCTCCGGCGGCCTCCTCGCGGCGGTCCCCGCCGCGAGCATCGGAGACCTCGAGGTCGCACAAATAGGACGCTTGATCAGCGGCCCGGCCGGGACGATCACCGTCAACTGACGGCGAAGGGCACTCAGCGGAGCTGCATCCGCGCCAGCGGCAGCCCGAGAACGATTCCGGCCAGAGCCCCCACGCCGGCCGGGATCCAGTTTCCCTCGGCCGCGACCAGCGGCATCAGCGCCACCACGACGCCGATCACCGCGGTCCCCAGCAGGTCGCCGTCGATCTCCTGGCGCCCACGGACCGCCAGGAGGTCCGGAATGGCCCAGGCGCAGAGCAGCGCGAGCGCTCCGCCGTTGCCGCCGAACGCGACGTGATGCGAATGGGTCGCGGCGACAACCGCTGCGCCGCCGACCGCGCCGAGCCCGAACAGCAGCAGTGCCGCCACCGGGCCGTGGCGCCGCTCGATTAGCCATCCGTACAGCCCGATCGCCAGCAGCGTCGCGAACGCGTAGCCGGTGTTGATGTAGGTGAAGGGCGCCACGAGCAGCCGCCACCAAAGGTGCGTCCCCGCCTGCATCCACAGCTGGATCGTGTGGACGCCAGCGACAACGGCGGCCCGCCACACCAGACATCCCGCCAGTCCCGCCAGCACCAGGGCGATCGTCGCGTACGGGCGCGCCTCGGCTCGGATTCCCGGGATCTCACCCCGGCGCAGGCGCGGAAGCGAGGGCGTCGGCGGGCGGCGCCGGCGCTTCTCGGCCACGCGTCCCTCGCGATCGAGCTTCGGGGCGCGCTTGCGAACCCGGTGCCCGCAGTAAGGGCACTCGGTGATGTACGGGCTCACCTCGGACCCACAGCTCTTGCAGATAACGAACAGGTCGGGGCCGCCCGTGCTCACAAATGTCGATTGTAGAGCGGCACTGGCAACGAAACACCCGCCCGGCGGCGGTAGTCGCTCCTCATGACGCGGTCGCGGCCACGATCTCCCCCATGACCTCGCGGAGGTCGTGATTGGCCTCGTAGACGACGACCTGACGGGCAGCGCCGTTTCCGCTCTCGAGCAGGTCTTCGACCGCCTCGAGCTCGCCCACAGACCCCAGATCGCGGCAGTGGTCGCGGATCCGGTCGATGAGCCGTCTGGCCAGCGCGCGAGTCGAGACGCGCTCGTAACTGGGCAGATCGACGAGCTCGCCCTCGAGCCCGTTTCGCGCCGCCAGCCACTTGTTCTCGTCGAGCATCTCGAACGGGTACTTCGACAGCCGCTTTCGGGCCTCGAAGTGCTCGGCCAGCTCGCGGGCGAGCCCCTGGACGAGCGCGGCCAGGCCAAGGGTGTGCTCCACGCGAGTCTGTGAGTCCATGACCCTCATCTCCACGGTCCCGAAGTCGGGGTGCGGCCGCACGTCGTGCCACAGATACGTGTGATCCGCGATCACCCCGGCGTTGATCATGAAATCGATTCGCCGTTCGTAGTCCTCCCAGTTCTTGTACGTGGGCGGGATCCCCACTCGAGGGAACGCGCGGAAGATCGGGGTTCGCGAGGACGCCAGGCCGGTCGTGTCCGCGCGCCAAAAGGGGGAATTGGCCGATAGTCCTAGCAACACGGGAAGGTGCACGCGCATCCCGTTCGCGACGTGGATCGCCTTGTCGGGGTCGTCGATCCCGATGTGGACGTGCATCCCGAAGATCAGCTCCTGGCGGGCCACGAAGCGAAGCGCCGAGATCAGATCGCGATAGCGCGAGCGGGCGACGATCCGCTGGTCCTCCCACATGGCGAACGGATGGGTTCCGGACGAGCCGATCGCGAGACCTTTGGAAGCGGCGGTCTCCTGCACCTGCCGGCGCAGCGCGCGCAACTGCTGGCCGGCTTCGGCGGTGTTCGCGCACGGATCGGTCGAGACCTCGAGCACGGACTCCATGAGCTCGGGTTTGATCTCCCCCGCCGGCGCGGGCTCGAGCAGGCTCTCGATCGCGTTGACGAGCTCATGCGACTCGGCGTCGACGATCATGAGCTCCTCCTCGATCCCAATCGTGTACGGGGGATCTGTGAACCGGTGCTCCACGCGGGGCAGCGTAACGGGGACGGCGTCGGCGGCGGGTGCGTCAGGGGCCTAGACTGAAGCCTCGACGACCACTCGGGAGAAGGGACGGCACCATGGCTCTTGGATACGACGGCAAGCTGTACATCCTCGCGTTCGACCATCGTGGGTCGTTCCAGAAGAAGATGTTCGGAATCTCCGGGGACCCCACACCCGAGGAGACCGAGACGATCTCCGACGCCAAGCGTCTGATCTACGAAGGGATGGTGGAGGCCGGGCAGCGCGGTGCCGAGCCGAGCGCGGAGGGCGTCCTGGTCGACGAGCAGTTCGGCTCGGATATCCCCGCGCGCGCCAAAGAGCATGGACAGAAGCTCGCGATGCCGGTGGAGAAGTCGGGCCAGGACGAGTTCGACTTCCAGTACGGCGAGGACTTCGGAGCCCACATCGAGAAGTACGATCCCGACTTCTCCAAGGTCCTGGTTCGCTTCAACCCGGACGGCGATGAGGGGATGAACCAGCGCCAGCTGGAGCGCCTGAAGCGGCTCGCGGACTGGCTGCACGAGCACGATCGAAAGTTCCTGTTCGAGCTGCTGGTTCCCCCCACCGATGCCCAGCTGTCGCAGGTCGACAACGACTCTGACCGCTACGACGCCGAGCTGCGGCCGGAGTTGATGCGCCGCGCGATCGAGGCTATCCAGGACTACGGGGTTGAGGTCGACATCTGGAAGATCGAGGGCGTGGATGAGCGCTCCGACGCGTCGATGCTGGCCGAGCAGGCGCGCACCGGCCAGGGCCGCGAGGGCGTGGTGTGCGTGCTCCTGGGCCGCGGCGCCTCGACCGAAAAGGTCAATCAGTGGCTCGAGGTGGCCGCTCCGGTCGAGGGTTTCATCGGGTTCGCGATCGGCCGCTCGATCTGGTGGGACGCTTTGAAGGACTTTCTCGCTGACCAAATTCCTCGAGAGGCGGCGGCGTCCCAAATCGCCGACAACTACCTGCGGTTCGTCCGGGTTTACGAGGGCCAGCAGGTTCACTAGTCGTCACGGCCGGCGCTGGGCCGGCGCCGGCGGGTAGGCGTTCATCGCTCCCGGTCCGGCCCCGGCCGGCGCCGGACCGGACCTCGGGCCGTGGTAGGCTCGCGCCCGATGGCGATGAAGATGCGCCAGAGCCTCGCGCAGCTCGAGCAGGAGTTCCGGCACGAGGCGCAACTGGACCGGAGCCGCAGGGAGAACCTGCGCCGGCGCGCCCTGCAGCGCTCACGCAAGCGTCAGATCGCGCGCGAGCGCGTGCGCAGCTCGATCCGCTTCTGGGTGCTGATGCTCTCGCTCGTCGCCACCGCGGTTGTCGTCACGATCGCGATGTTCGAGACGCTGTACTACCTGCTGGGATAGCGGGCGCCGGCGCCGCGCGGCGCCGACGTCTGAGCGAGCGATGACCTAGCCGGACTCACCCAAACCACGGAGGGCCGCGTCGACCTCCTCGCGCGCGCCCTTGCCGGCCCCCATTCGCTCCTGCTGGATCTCGAGGTAGACCTCTTTGCGAAAGACCGGAATGTCACGCGGGGCCTGAATGCCGATCCGAACCTTCTCGCCCATGATCGCCAACACCGACACCTCGATGTCGTCTCCGATCATGATGCTTTGGTTGGACTTGCGAGTGAGTACCAACATCGGAAGTTGCCTCCCTGCTCGCCTGGGTTCGCTATCGAGACAAATCCGGCCCTCCCCACAGTCTCCGTGGTGGACCGACTCGCCCGCGTCCAGCATAGCGGTTGCCCTTGCCTATGCACAAGGCAGCTCTTGTGGGGTTTGATGAACGCTTGGAGGTCATGTTTCGTCGCCCGGCGCCGGCGGACGCTCGGGGAGCGGCCTGGCGCCCTCCGGCGGTACTCTCCGCCCCAGTCATGCCGCGTCGTTCGCTCCGCCCCGAGCTGAACCGGATTCGAGCCTGGGTCCGCCAGGGCCGGACCGATGCCTGGATCGCCCACCAGCTCGAGGTCACCGTTCAGCAGATCCAGGCCTTCAAACGCGAGCAGGGACTCGAGCCCGGCGACGAGGCCGAGGGGCTCCAGGTCGATTTCGACGACGAGATCGACCTGCGTGCCGAGGACGATGCGCTTATCGCCGCCGAGCTCGACGCCGCCCAGGCGGAGCGCCCCGAGGAAGACGAGGAGGACGAGGACGAGGAGCCCGAGGAGGCCGCGGAGACCGACGAAGAGGAGGAGCGGCGCGGCCGGCGCCGGCGGGGCAGGCGTGGCGGCCGACGCACCCGACGCAAGAGCGCACCTCTCGAGGCCACGTTCGACCACGGCGAGGAGGGGTACGGACTGTGGCTCGATCCGGCGGTTCAGGACGACCCGATCTACGCCGAATACTGGGCCGGCCACCGCCCGGTGGAGGTGGCGATCGAGGAGGATCAGATCGTGATCCGCCGCGCCGGCGGCGACGACGGAGACGAGGAGTCGGAAGACGGGGAGTAGTTCCCGGGGGCGCTCGCTTGCGAGGCGAGCGCCCCCGCAAAGGCCGCCGCGGCGACACGGCCCTACTCGGGGCGGATCCGCCGCCCTCCCGCGTAGTCGCTCGCTTCGCGCAGGTAGCGCGCGAACGCCGCCCCCGCCACCGTCGTCATGTCCCACGCGCCGGGATTTCCGGGCGCCACCCGCGTGGCCAGTTCGTAAGCCCAATCCGTGCCCTGCACGCTGTACATCGTCGCCAGCTCTTGGGCCGTGAATGTTCCGCCCAGGCGGCGCCGCAGCTCGAGCACGAGCGCGTCCGTCACCCGCTCGAGCGCCGGCCGGTCCGCGGGGTCCGCGGCCGCGAGTCGGCGCTCCCCCTCACGCCACAGCCCGATCGCGTGATCGGCGTCCATCACAAACGCCCAGCCGGATGCTGGGCGGTGGTCACTGCCGGCGCACGCGGAGCGGTCTCCCGGAATCCTGGAGCGGAGCGTGCGCCGGCCGGGAGCAGGACGCGGTTACTTTCGCCGGCACAACCGGCCGGCGTCAGTGATTCGGCAGCCCGGTAACCACGTACGGCCTCTCGCCGGGCCGCACCATGCCCAGGACTCGAGCCTCGTGGACGATCGTCGCGGGATCGTTCAGCGCCTTCTCCTCCTGGGCAAGCACCGCGTTCTGCCGCGTCAAGCTCTTGACGACCGACAGCTGCTGGTCGGCCTGAGCACGGACCGAGAAGTACGCCAGCGCCTGCTGCACGTACAGGCCGGCGACGACCGCCAGCACGACGAGCAGGCCGACGCGCCCGAGACGATCCCAGCGCACCCGCGTCCGCGGGCCGCGCCGAGCGATCCGAGGCCGAGGCGGCGTCCGCGTTGGCTGCGCTCGTCTTCCCGGCGACGGCGCCTGAAAAGCGGAACGAGTTGCGGAGCGAGCTGGCGGCATCCCGTGCTCGCTTCGTTCGACGCGCGCCCGCTCCTTCCTGCTGCACCGATTGCTGCACGGGGCACGCGATCAGCGGTGCTGGGACCGAAACGCGTCACGCCCCGGATACCGGGCGTCCGCCCCCAGCGCCTCCTCGATCCGCAGCAGCTGGTTGTACTTCGCCACTCGATCGGTTCGCGAGGGGGCGCCGGTCTTGATCTGCCCGCAGCCGGTGGCGACCGCGAGGTCAGCGATCGTGACGTCCTCGGTCTCGCCGGAGCGATGCGACATGACCGCGGAGTAACCGCTCTCCCGGGCCATCGAGATCGCCGCCAGCGTCTCGGTCAGCGTTCCGATCTGATTGACCTTGATCAGGATCGAGTTGGCCACCCCGTTGTCGATCCCGCGCTTTAGTCGGTCGGTGTTGGTGACGAACAGATCGTCCCCCACGAGCTGCAACCGGTTGCCGAGGCGTCCCGTCAACGCCGACCAGCCCTGCCAGTCCTCCTCGCCCATTCCGTCCTCGAGTGACACGATCGGGTAGCGGCCCACGAGCTCTTCCCAGTAGCTCGTGAGCTCATCCGCGTTCAACGTCCGGCCCTCGTGCTCCAGCACATAGGCCCCGTCGCGCCACAGCTCCGAGACCGCCGGGTCGAGCGCTATCGCGACCTGCTCGCCGGGGACGTAGCCGGCGGCGCCGATCGCCTCCATCAGCACGTCGAGCGCCTCAGCATTCGACCCCAGATCGGGAGCGAAGCCGCCCTCGTCCCCGACTGAGGTCGACATTCCCCGGTCGTGAAGCGTCTTCTTCAGGTGCTGGAACACCTCGTCGCCCACCCGCACCGCCTCGCTGAACGTCTGCGCCCCGACGGGAACGATCATGAACTCCTGGAAGTCCACGCTGTTGTCAGCGTGCACGCCGCCGTTGACGACGTTCATCATCGGCACCGGCAGAACGTGCGCGCCCTCGCCACCCAGATAGCGCCACAGCGGCATACGCTCCTCGGCCGCGGCGGCGTGCGCGGCGGCAAGCGAAACCGCGAGGATTGCGTTCGCGCCGAGCCTGGACTTGTTGGCGGTCCCATCGAGCGTGATCAGCATCCGGTCGAGCGACGCCTGGCCCGAGGCGTCTTGTCCTCGCACCGCGGTCGCGATCTCCCCGTTGACGTTCTCGACCGCCCGTGTCACGCCCTTGCCGAGCCAGTCGGAGCCCCCGTCCCGGAGCTCGGTAGCCTCGAATTCGCCGGTGGAGGCGCCCGAGGGGACGGCGGCGCGGCCCCATGCGCCCGACCGCAGGCTGAGCTCCACTTCGACGGTCGGATTGCCCCGGCTGTCGAGGATCTGACGGGCGTGCACGTGCTCGATCTGGCTCATTGCTCTCGGAGGCCTCCTTCGGTCAGGCGAGCTCGGGCGTAGTACGCGAGCTGCTCGTCAGGCCCGAGATCGTTCCAGCTTCGGCCTTGGGATGCTGCTAGATCGCTTCCCGCCGTGACCCGGGCGCGAAACCGATCGGACGCGGCCCGCAGGGCAAGCTCTGGATCGACGCGGAGCTTTCGCGCCACGTTCACCACCGCGAACAACAGATCGCCGAGCTCACTGAAGCGCTCCTCGGGAGTTCTTGCCGCGACCAGCTCGTCGAGCTCCTCGCGCACCGACTCGATCGGCCCCTCCACGTCGGGGAAATCGAATCCGCTCGATGCGGCGCGACGCTGAACCTTGCGGGCGTACAGCGGTCCCGGCAGGTTCTCGGGAACGTCGCCGAAGACCCCGGGCTCGCGGCCGGTTTCGCGCCGCTTGATCTCGTCCCAGTTGGCGCGCACCTTGTCGGCCGTGTCGGCTCGGACCTCGCCGAAAACGTGCGGGTGGCGGCGGATGAGCTTCTCCCTGACGTGATCCGCCACCTGAGCGAGATCGCCGGCGCCGCGCTCCTCCAGCAACAGCGAGAGGAAGTGCACTTGGAACAGCACGTCGCCGAGCTCGTCGATCAGCTTGCGGTCGTCGCCTCGATTTGCGGCGTCGGCAAGTTCATAGGCCTCCTCGACCGTGTGGGGAACGATCGTCCGCTCGTCCTGCTCTCGGTCCCAGGGACATTCCGCGCGCAGGCGGCGCGTGATCTCGTCGAGCCTGGTCAGCGCGGCGGATAAGTCCTCCCGTGGGGCTCCAGCCCCGTCGCGACCGCGCGACCCGGAGCTCACCCGGTTGAAGACGTCCCAGTCGCGCCCGTGGATGTCGTGGGCGCCTTGTAGCCGCTGCAGTCGTTCATCGCGTAGGGGCTGCGGCACTTCGTCTGACTCAGCCACTGCTTCTTGGCCGCATTCTCGACCGCGGTCTGGGCGTTGGTCTGCATCTGCCCGGAGAGCGTCGCACGAATCGTCGGCGTCGCTTGCGCGAGCGACTGCTGGGTGGCCTTCGAGATCGAGTCGACCTCGAACACGTAGTAGCCGAACTGCCCCTTCACAGGCCCGAGCACCTTGCCGGCCGGGGCGGAGAACGCGGCGGCGTCGAGCGCGTGGTCCTCCTGACCCTTGGCCACGCCCTTCAGCAACCCACCGTTGTTCTTGGTCGTAGGATCGCTCGAGTATTGCTTGGCGACCGCGTTCCAGCTCTGACCGTGATCGAGCGCAGCCTTTGCCGCGTTGGCTTGCGCCTGTGTCGAGGTGAGCACGATCCTGATGTCGCGCGTTTCCGGCTTTCCGAACTGTGATAGGTGGGCGTTGTAGTACGACTGGATGGCAGCCGGCGTGATGGTGGTTGGGTACTTGGCGACGAGCTTCTGGAAGATCTGGCTGACGCGGAAGCGGAAGAGGATGTCCTGCTCGGTCTGACCGGTCTGCGATAGGAACGTCTGGAACGCGGAGTTGGTCGGGAACTGAGCGTCCTTGGCGGACGTGAACGCCTGCTGCACCTGAGCGTCGGTCACGGTCACATGCTGGCGCGCGGCGTCCGCCTGGTACCAGTAAGACTTGATCAGGAAGTCCATGACCTGATTGGACAGCGAGGTGAACAGCTGGCTGCAGTCGCTGCGCAGAGTCGCATCGGGCTGTTTGGCCAGGGACGGGATCGCCTGTTTGACGTCCGCCACGCACTTGTCGAAATTGGGCGGATCGGTCGGCACGATGACGGGCTGCCCGGGGCTCTGCGACGCCTGTGACTTGGCGGCCACGTACATCCAGTGGTTGAACGCCTGGAGCGTGACCGGATTGCCCGCCATAACCGCCACGGAGTTCCCGGGCACCGCGCTGCCACAACCGGCGGCGAGGAGAGCGAGCACAAAAAAGGCGCCGAGCGCCAGGACTGATCGCGTTGCCTTCATTGCTGCGAGGGCTGATGGTAGCGAGCCCGCTCGGTCCGCGGCGCGGATCGCCGCGACCCTTACTGGACTCTTAAGGTCGCCGGCTCAGGCTGCCTCGCGCGTGACGGCTAGCAGCACGTCGGCCGCCCGCACGACCGCCGGGAACCGCTGTACCGGGTCTTCTGGCACGCGCATCGAGAACTGAGACCTGCCGGATTCGTATAGCGCCTCGGGAATCTCTTTGCGGACCCGCTTGGCGCGCACCGAATCGAGCTCCACGGGGGTGACCGCGAGGCGCCCACCCCGGAACGTCACCGCCGTGGCCCCCGCCTGGCCCAGCTTGATCCGAGCCTGCTGGAGCAGTATCAGGTTCCGGAGCGGATCGGGGATGGGCCCGAAGCGATCCTCGAGCTCGTCGCGCAGGATCGCGAGGTCGGCGACCTCGCGCGCGGCCGCGATCCGCCGGTGGATGTCGACCTTCGCCTGCTCGTAGGGAACGTAGTCGGAGGGGACGTAAGCGTCCACGTTCACGTCCAGGCGCACCGGCTCCCAATCCTCGTCAGGCCCCGCACCGTCGGTCGTCGCCGCCACGGCCTCGTCGAGCATCTGCATGTAGAGCTCGAACCCCAGGGCGGCCACGTGTCCGGATTGCTCGTCTCCGAGGAGGTTGCCGGCTCCCCGGATCTCCAGGTCTCGCATCGCGATCTTGAATCCGGCCCCGAGCTCGGTGTAGTCGGACAGCGCCGACAGGCGAGCGGCCGCCTCCGAGGTCAGCGCCGCGGCGCTCGGGTACAGCAGGTACGCGTAGGCCCGCTCGCGGCTGCGCCCGACCCGGCCCCGGATCTGGTAGAGCTGCGCGAGACCGAACGCGTCGGCGCGCTCCACGATCAGCGTGTTTGCCTGGGGGATGTCGATCCCGGACTCGATGATGCTCGTGCACACCAGCACGTCGACGTCGCCCCGCAGGAACGCGAGCATCCGCCGCTCGAGCGTCTTCTCGTCCATCTGTCCGTGGGCGACCTCGAAGCGCATCGACGGGCACAGGCCCCGCAGGCGCTCGGCCGTCTCGTCGATCGTCTCGACGCGGTTGTGCAGGAAGAACGCCTGGCCGCCACGCGCTCGCTCACGCTCGAGGGCGCCCCGTACGACCTCTTCGTCGTACTCCCCGACGTATGTCTTGATCGGCCGGCGCCCCTCGGGGGGCGTCTCGATCACGCTGATGTCGCGCACGCCGGCCAGCGACATCTGCAAGGTCCGCGGGATCGGGGTGGCGCTCAGGGAGATCACGTCGACCTTCAGCTTCAGCTGACGCAGCAGCTCCTTTTGCTTGACACCGAACCGCTGTTCCTCGTCGACGATCAGCAGCCCCAGATCCTTTGCGCGCACGTCGCGCGACAGGAGGCGGTGGGTGCCGATGAGGATGTCGACCTCGCCGCGAGTGAAGCGCTCGACCGCCGCCCGCTGCTCCGGGGCCGGGCGGAAGCGCGAGACGTGCCCGATCGTGACCGGGTAGTCCTTCAGCCGCTCGGTGAAAGTGCCGTAGTGCTGCTGGGCGAGGATTGTCGTCGGCACCAGCAGCATCACCTGCTTGCCGTCCTGCACCGCCTTGAACGCGGCGCGGAGCGCAACCTCGGTCTTGCCGTAGCCGACATCGCCACAGATCAGGCGGTCCATCGGCCTCGGGGCCTCCATGTCGCCCTTGACGAACTCGATCGCGTCGCGCTGGTCGGGCGTCTCGCTGTAGGGAAACGCGTCTTCGAACTCTCTCTGCCAGTCGGTGTCGGGCGGGAAGGCGTGGCCCTCGCGGCGCTTGCGTTCCGCGTACAGGTTGAGCAGCTCGCCCGCGAGCTCTTGGGCTGCGCGCCGCGCCCGCGCCTTGATCGTGTCCCAGCGGGTGCCGCCCAGCTTGGAGAGCGGCGGGTGGGCGCCGCCCGCGCCGACGTAGCGGCTGATCTTGGCGAGCTGGTCGACCGGCACGAACACCCGATCCGAACCCGCGTACTCGAGGTACAGGTAGTCGCGCGTTACTCCGGCGACGGTCTTGGTGTCGAACCCGGCGAACCGGGCGATTCCGTGGGCCTCGTGCACGACGATGTCGCCGGTGCGCAGGTCGGCAAAGCTGCGAAGGACGCCGCGTCGCCTGGGCTCGGCCCGCTGCGGGGTGGCGCGGCGCCGGCGGAACAGCCGGTGCTCGGGAATCACCGCGAGCTGGAACTGCGGCGCGATGAACCCGAGGTGCAAGCGGGCGTGCGCGAAGGTGATCACTCCCCCTCCGTCGAGCGGGGGCTCACCCGACTCCAGCCAGCGGACCTTCAGCCGCCCCAGGTTGTACGCCGTGCGCTCGCCCTCGCCGCGGCGGGCGAACGCCACGACCGTCGTGTAGCCCGAGCGAGCCAGCTTCTCAAGCTCGGGCTCGGCCTCCCTGACGCCGCGCGCTGCGACCTCGGCGGCCTGGGCATGGAACTGCAGCCGCTGGTCCTGGTCGATGCTCGACAGCCAGATTCGGGCGCGATCCTGGAGGGCCTCGCCGATCTGTTGGGGATCGACGTACAGGTGGTGCGCGTCCTCGTCGTGGAAGGCGGCGCATACGTCCTGCCAGTGATCGGCCAGCGCGGGGGTGACGTCCTCCTCGCCGGAAACGAGGATTGAGGCGTTCGGCGAGGCGAGCTCCAAGAACGGATGGAAGTCCTCGACAGGGAGCAGCTCCGCGATGTCCGGGCGCTCGGATTCCTCCTCGAGTGCGGCGATTTCGGCGAGCTCGCGGTGCTCCTCGGCGAGCTCAGCGGCGGGCGCCACCTCGACCCGCTCCGCATCGCCAAGCGATCGCTGCGTGAACGTCGAGAACCATCTGAGTGACTCGATCTCGTCGCCGAACAGATCGACGCGGACCGCGCGGTCCTCGGTGGCCGGGAACACATCGAGGAGCCCGCCCCGGATCGCGAATTGGCCACGATCCTCCACCTGGTCGACGTGCTCGTAGCCGGCGGCAACCAGGTCGCGCGCGGCCTCGTCGAGGTCGAGCAGGTCGCCGGTT
>JAFASF010000303.1 GCA_019244745.1 Solirubrobacterales bacterium
CGCGGGTGCGGTTCGTCTCCGACTCGGTCGATCTGCTCGGCCACACGCTCACGGCGCGGGGTCGTCTTTTCGCCCGCGACCAGGCGATCCCGCTCGAAGTGAACGCGCTGGTCCGCGAGGTCGACGGCGAGCTCGAGATCGAAGCGGTCACCGCCGTCCCACACCGCGCATCCTCCATTCATTCCAGCGCGACCATCTCGAGTCCGGCCGCGAAGGCCCGCAACGCGCGAAAAGGAGCAGGCGGGGTGAGTAGCTGCGCTCGCCCGTCGAGTCAGGCTACGCGGCCCGTACTCGGACCCGCGGGCGCGCGTTGTTCACGTAACCCTTGGGGTTCCACAGCGTCGCGTCGTCCTCCGGCTGCGTGGCCGCCGAGGAATCCCAGGCGCGGACGAGGATCTCGTGCTCCCCGGGCGCGAGATCGAAGGTAATCCTCCACTGTCGCCAGGCCCACCGGCCGAGGTCCTCGAGCAGCTCCGCCTGCGACCAACTCGCTCCGCCGTCGATCGAGACGTCGACCCGCGCAACATGCCGCTCCCCACCGGCGAACGCGTAGCCGCGCACCTCGACCGGACCGGCCGCGACCGTCTCCCCGTCGACCGGAGACAATACGTCGGAGTTGAGCGCGACCAGACCGAGCGGCATCCC
This sequence comes from Solirubrobacterales bacterium, assembly GCA_019244745.1. Lineage (GTDB taxonomy): Bacteria > Actinomycetota > Thermoleophilia > Solirubrobacterales > Solirubrobacteraceae > Palsa-465. Next base: position 646 of record JAFASF010000303.1, read on the forward strand.
CGCCCCCGGACCCGGCCTCCCGTCCGGCGGCAACAGCCGATAGGCGACCTGCTGGAAGTACCCCTCCCAGGGCCTCGAGCGGATCTCGATCCGCTCGAGCCACTTGACGCACCGGGCGCCGATGTAGCCGGGCACCACCACGCGCATCGGCGCGCCGTGGACGACCGGGAGCGGCTCCCCATTCATCCCCCATGCGAGCAGGACCTCGGGACGACAGGCCTTCTCGAACGGGATCGATCCGCCGAAGCGCTCGGCGGGCTTCGCTCCGAGGCAAAGATCGCCGCCGACGAAGCCAACGTCGGTGGCCCCGGGTAACGGACCAGCGAGCGCGAGCACGTCTGCGAGCCCGACGCCGGTCCACGTCGCAGTACCAGTAGCGCCCCCACCCCACGGCTCCTCGCCCGGAATGTCGCGGATCGCGATCAGACCCGCCCGCCGGTTGCCGGCACACTGCAGCGTCGCGGTCACGGCGCGCTCCGGGAACACCTCGCGCAAGGTGACAAGAGAAAGATCCAGCTCCCGCTCGACGAGCCCGTCCACATGCAAGCGCCACGCCTCTGGGTCGATCTCCGGCACCGGGGCATGCGAGCGCACATAGAACGCATCCGTGGCGGTCACCGGACCCTCCGCCAGCGCGGCGGGTCCAGTCTCCGCGTTGAACGGCTCCTCCTCGTGCACCACCACATCCCCCCGCTTTCCGTAGCGACTCATACGACAAGCCTATGAGGCGACGAACCTAACCTCGCCACGCGATCCTGCCGAACCATCGCGACCCGCGTCCCGTCCACACGCATGCCCGGACACGGACCGGCCGAGCATCTGCCCGTCCATCAAAGCAGCAGCTGCGCCAGCGTGATCGCTTCGGACTTCGCGGAGTAGCGCTCCCGGGCGGTCCGGTCGAGTTGACGGTCGACGTCGTCGCCGCCGGGTCTTACGTGACTGGCCGTGTCCGGAAGCGGCTGCGCACAGCGTAGGCTCCGTTCCTAGACCGTGGCTCCCTCGTACGGTCAAAGAAGCACGACCAGGCCGTACGCGCACTTTTGCTGTGAGGCGAATGACAGCAGTCATGCGTCGACGAAGACGACGCATGGGAACTCGAACATAGCCTGGGCCTCGGCAGCCGCGAGATCCGGGTGTGCCTGACGCGGCCGCCCTGCGGTTCGAACTGGCGCCGGACGCGGACCTTCGGCTGCTCGATCGAGCATGCCCGCAACGATAGCCTCGGCGGAATGTTCGATCATGTCGGAATCCACGTCGCAGACCTCGCCGCGTCCGTGCGCTTCTACCGCACCGTCCTCTCCGCGCTGGGCGTCGAGCCGAGTCACGCGGGCGCCGAGCTCGTCGAGTGGGAGGACTGGGCAATCGGGCCGACGGACCGCGAGCACCCGGTGACCCGCGGCCTGCACGTCGGCTTCCGAGCGCCGTCCCGAGAGGCCGTGGACACCTTCTGGCAGGCGGGGATCGACGCGGGGTATCGCGACGACGGCGCGCCGGGCCCGCGCACGATCTACGGCCCGGATTACTACGGCGGCTTCCTGCTCGACCCGGACGGCAACAGCGCGGAGGCGGTGCACACGAATCGCGCGGAGCCCGTGCCCGACGGCCGCGTCGACCACCTCTGGATCCGCGTCCGCGACCCCGCCGCGTCCAAGCGCTTCTACATGACGATCGCCCCGCACGCCCGGCTGCGGATCGGCGTGGACGAGCCGGACCACGTCCAGATGGTCAGCGAGAACTTCAGCTTCTCGCTGATCGACGACGAGCGGCCGCTCACGGAGCACGTCCACCTCGCGTTTCCGGCGCAGGACGACGCGATTGTGCGGGCGTTCCACGCCGCCGCGCTTGCCGCCGGCTACGAGGACCACGGCGGTCCCGGCGAGCGCGCCGTCTACCACCCCGGCTACTACGGCGCATTCGTCCTGGACCCCGACGGGCACAACGTCGAGGTCGTCAACCACAACCGCTGAGGCCTGGCCAACGACGCCGCCCGCCACAGCTCGCAAGCCAAAGGTTTCAGACGGTCGCTCGCGACAGGTCCAACAACGCCGTTGAACTCACCGATCCGACGCTGGCGATCGAAACGGTGAACGTCCGCCTGAAGCTCGCCGCAGCTGTACCGGCGTGTTCCCCCCGGAGCAGTCGCATCGTTCAGGTTGGCGACTCTCAGAACGCACTCCCCTCATCTCACGCGGGATGTCGATGCGCCCGCGAGTGTTTCAAGCTCGCTGCCGCCTCGAGGCAAGAGCAGCAGCGACGCATCCCCGGACGAGTGTCTCGTCGGTGGGCGAACGCGAGATGAGGCGCACCGCGCCCCACGGGGCCCGATCGTTTTGCTGGTAGCGTGGCGGCGTGACGGAGACGTCGGGGCGTCAGGCGAGTGCGGCTGGGACGGTTCTGGTCACGCTGGCTGCGGGCCAATTTTTGATGACGCTCGACAGTTCGGTGATGAACGTGTCGATCGCGACGGTCGCCAAGGATGTAGGCACGACGGTGACCGGGATCCAGGCGGCGATCACGCTCTACACGCTGGTGATGGCCGCGTTGATGATCACCGGGGGGAAGATCGGCCAGATAGTGGGGCGCAAGCGCGCGTTCGCGCTTGGCTGTGTGATCTACGGCTGCGGGTCGGCGATCACCGCGATCTCGCCGAGCCTTCCGGTGTTGATCTTGGGATGGTCGTGCTTGGAGGGCGTGGGCGCGGCGCTGATTCTGCCGGCGATAGTCGCGTTGATCGCTTCGAACTTCTCCCCGGAGGGGCGTCCGCGCGCGTACGGGCTGGTTGCCTCGGCGGGCGCGATCGCGGTCGCCGCGGGGCCGCTGATCGGCGGGCTGTTCACGACTTATCTCTCCTGGCGGTGGGTGTTCGTCGGCGAGGTCCTGATCGTATTGACCATTCTTGCTCTTGCTCGCCGGATGGACGACGTGGCGCCCGAGACGCGTGTGCCACTTGACCTGATTGGGACCGTGCTGTCGGCGCTCGGCCTCGGCCTGGTCGTGTTCGGCATCCTCCGATCAGGAGCCTGGGGGTTCGTTCAGCCCAAGCCGGGCGCGCCTGAGTGGCTTGGCCTATCACCGACGATCTGGCTGATCCTCGGCGGCGGGATCGTGCTCTACCTGTTCATCGCCTGGGAGAACCACCGGCTCAGCGGCGGCGAAGAACCGCTCGTGAACCCCGCGATCCTGCGCAACTCAACGCTGCGGGGCGGACTGACGTCGTTCTTCTTTCAGTACCTGCTGCAAGCCGGGCTGTTCTTCGCGGTGCCGCTGTTTCTCTCCGTCGCTCTGGGACTGTCCGCGATCGCGACCGGGGTCCGGCTACTGCCGCTGTCGATCACGCTCCTATTGGCCGCCGCGGGCGTGCCGAAGGTCTTTCCGACGGCGTCTCCACGCCGCGTAGTCCAGATTGGGTTCCTGGCGCTGCTCGCGGGGATCGTGGTGATGGTGGCCGCGCTCGACGCCGGCGCGGGCCCCGAGATCGTGACCTGGCCGATGCTGCTCGCGGGTCTCGGTGTCGGCGCGTTGGCATCACAACTCGGAGCGGTCACCGTCTCATCGGTCCCCGATCGGCAGAGCGGCGAGGTCGGCGGTCTTCAGAACACCGTCACCAACCTCGGCGCGTCGATCGGCACCGCGCTCGCCGGCGCGGTGCTCATCGCCACGCTCACCGCGTCGTTCATGACCGGTATCCAGAACAACCCCGCCGTCCCCGCCGAGGTCAAGTCCAAGGCCAAAGTCGAACTCGCCGGTGGCGTCCCCTTCGTCTCCGACGCCGACCTTAAGACCGCGCTCGTCAAGGCCGGGGTATCCGCCGAGGCGACCAACGCGATCGTCAACGAAAACGCAACGGCGCGGATCGCTGCCCTGCGCTCCTCGTTATCGGTGCTAGCCGTCATCGCGTTGATCGCCGTGCTCTTCAGTCTTCGAATCCCAACCAAACAGTCCGCAGCCGAAGAGCAGCCATGATTGATCGGCGGGAGTGCGGCAAGCGTGCTCTCGGCTTCCCGCCGGCTGTGGGACCTGGCCGGCAGATCTCCGCGCAACGGACCCCGGAGCTGCGGTCTGCCCAATGCCGGTTGAGCCGGTGCAGGCACGAGCATCGGCCAGTAGCGCTTGGCGCCGCCAGCGCCCGGATCGGCCCCCGGCTAGGCTGAGGGACGCTATGCGGTGCCGGGTCTCCACGTGGGCGGTTTTGGTATTGGTTGTCGCGAGCGCGACTTCGGCGTGCGGCGGCTCCTCGAATCACCGCGTCGCCTCGTCGTCGGACAACGGCATCGTCTCCAAGTCGCCGGAGGCGATCGTCACCGCGGCGATGGGCGCGATAGACCGCGCGACGTCTGTTCACGTCGCTGGCTCGATCGTCAGTGGAGGTGCGCCGATCACGCTGGACCTCGATCTGGTCTCGGGCAAGGGCGGTCGCGGCGCAATGTCGCAGAATGGGCTGAGCTTTCAGGTCGTGGTCCTCGGTCGGGTTGTGTACATCAACGGAAGCGAGGCGTTCTGGCGCCACTACGGAGGCGTCCTCGCCGCGTTGTTGTTACATGGCAATTGGTTAAAGGCGCCCGCGAGCGGCCGGTTCGCACCGCTAGGCGTGGTGAGCGACCCGCGCAAGCTCTTCAGCACCTTGCTGGCAAATCACGGAACTCTCGCCAAGGGGGCAAAGACTGTGGTCAACGGACAAACCGTGGTGGCTGTCAACGACACGACGAAGGGTGGCACCCTGTACGTCGCAACCATGGGCACGCCGTATCCGGTCGAGGTCGTGAAGAGCGGTCCACAAGGGGGTCGCATCGTGTTCGATCGCTTCAACGAGTCGGTATCGGTGAACGCGCCGCCGAATGCGATCGACATCTCCCAGCTGCCGTTCAAGTAGACGGAGTTCGCCAGTCCTGAGCGGGCCCGCGTGCAGGTGGGGCTCGCGAGCGGTTCGCCTGCCGCTGTCCTCCAACCGCAGCGTGCGCTGGCCTCTCGGTGGGCTCTACGTCCGGTTCAACCGCACAGCGCTCTCAGGCCGCATCGTGCGAAATCAGAAGAGGATGCGCGCCACCCAGGCATACCGCTCCCGCGACCGCGCAGTCCGCGCTGCTAGGACGATCCGACCTCGCCCTGCCGTCGCGCTTAGCAAGCACGCCGTCGATAACGCGCTCACTGCGAGGCGCGACTTTCGACGAACCCGGCGTCCGTGAGGGCGCCCCCTAGGAGAGCCACGGGGCCCCGCGACCTCTTCTGGCGCGAGGAGTAGCGCTCGCACGGCGCGCCGGTCGATCGATGGTCGACGTCGTCGCGGGCGGGTCTGAGATGACCGGGTGCACCCCTGGGCAAGCAGTCTCGGACAGGATTCGTGCCCGCGGGCTCCCTACTGCTGTTAGGCCAAACCAGCAGGGACTGTGTAGTTGAGCACTCCCGAACCGCGCGGAGCCGGTCCCCGGTCGCCCTCAGTGGGCGCGACGCAAGGTGACGCTGTCGTCCGGCCCCGAGTCAGGGACGAACACGTCGACGATCCGCGCGCCAACACGCTTGAGGCAGTCGACGCCAAGCGCGGCGCATCCGGCATTCGCGCCCGCCACCCGGTAATAGTGGTGATAGCCGTAGGAGATGTTCTTCAGGCGCAGCGTCCCAGCGCAGCGCAAACCGATCCGCCACGTGCCCGCCCGCTCGCCGCGGGCGACCACAATCGTGAACCGCTGGCGCGACGCGCCTTTTCCCGGGAATGGTGTGATATGGCCGCGCCAGGTGCCGACGATCGACCTGGCGGACGGCGCATTGACCGAGCCCGCCCAGGAGACTGCGGCGGCGGGCGCAGCGATCACCGTTGTCCTCGTGGTCGTAGACGACTGCGAGCCCGCGGGCGGAGACGACTGCGAGCCACAGCTGGCGCCGGCCAGCGCTAGCGCCGTTGCCCCGGCGGCGACCAAGAACTTCCGCATTAACTCTCCTTTGGGCTGAATCGGCACGGAACAGATAACGGATTCAGGTCCGATGATCTTCTGCGAGAACGCACCCTAGCCATTTATCAGAATGCCCTTGGCGAATTGAGTCAATACCCGCCTCCAGCAACTCGGCGCGGCTGCTCCTTTGACCGAGGCCCAGAAGTAGCGTGGGTCGCGTCGCTACCGGCAGTCGTCATCACTCTCTTTGATGTCCTCGGCAACCTTGTCTTTGAATGGCTTAAGAGTCTCGTAGAGCTCCTCGGGCGAGGTTTTGGCGTGTGGATCGGACTCGCCGAGCAACCAGGGCGCCGCGTCTACCGCCGTCCGCCACGCGGCTTCTTCGGGGTCGGTATCGAAGCCCTCGCTGGCGGCGGCCGTCTCGGCTGGAAGCGATTCGACCTTGTCGAGGTACACATTCTTGTATTGGCCGCGCTGCTCCTCGTGGTACTCGATCCGGACGCGGCGACCCTCGAGTTCAGCCGCCCTGTCGCCAATCGCCTCACGAAACGTCGTGTACTGGTTGCCGTCTGTGTCGCGGACCACATAGCGCACGTTGCCGCCTCGCGTCTCGATCGTTCGCACAGACTCAATCGCAGTCATCGCTTCCATAGCTCATCAATACCCCGCTGACCCTGGCCCGAGTCGCTGACGCTTTGATCGAGAAGGAGCCGCGACGGCGTCGTGACACCTTCAGGGTCGACCGGTAGCGGCTGCCGATCGACGCTGACATCGAAACCGGTCGACGATCTGAACGGATTCTTAACTGAGAGCGCCAGGTCTTGATTCGTGTGCGGGGGCGCGAGACGATCGATGCTCGCTGTTCTCGCAGGGAGGTGTGAGAGATGGAGCTTCAATCTGGGCACGTCTCGGCGCTCAGCCGGCGGACGTTCGTCAAGGGAGCCGCGGTGGCGGTGGCTGGTGCCAGCGGGTCGCTGGCGTGGCCGGCTGGCGCGGGCGCGAGGAGCGACGGCGAGCGCTTCCAGACGGTGGTGCCGCCGACCCCGATCCCGGGCGGCATCCAGACTCCAACACGGCAGATCCACGTGTGGCTGCCCGGTGATCCCGCCGTGACGCTTCCCTTCTCGGGCAACACGCTGATCGGCTTCGATGTGGATCCCAGCACGATCACCGACCGCCGCGGGTTCTCGGCCGTGGCCTACCACGCCGGCAGCGCTACCGGCAGCGACGGCGCCACCTACAACCTCGAGACCGACATCCGCGCCTACCAGGGCACGAACATCGCCTCAGACGGCATCCAGCGATTCGGCAAGTGGCCCTCATATGAGTGGACCTCTACGAGCCCAGTTCGGGCTCGCACGTTCACGATCTCAACGGCGGGATCCTCCAGTCGGGGCTGTTCTGGACGCTGCCTGTCGATGATGACGCTCTACACATCAGCGACGACGGCCGCGAGGCGGTCCTGGAGCTCGAAAACCTCCAGGTCACCGACACGTTCCAGCTCCTAAGCGGGATCGGGACGCCGGCGTCGATCAGCCTGCATGCCGAGTGGCGCGCGACCGGGCCGCCGGTAAAGCGCGGGCAAGGCAGGGCGGTGGCGCCCACCGATCCCGGCGCGTTCCTGGGACGGTTCGCGGCCGCCGAGTCGCGCGCAGCATTCCGCGTCGCCGAGTTCGGCTTCAGCTTCCGCTCCGATCCTGGCGTCAGCACGGCGCGCACGTTCGCCGAGATTGGACACGAGCGCAACGGCGTCTTCCTCTAACCGCGTACCTTCGAGGTCGCGCGAGCTCGCGACCGATTACCCTGGGCATTAGCCCTGCGGCCGCCAACGCTGTGACGGGCCGGGCAGCGCCCCGGCACGACTCCTTGAGCCGTGATCCAGCAGGGTCCCATCGGTCGCGCCGGCAGATCGTGACTGTCGCGAGCCCCCTGCTCAGATTCCGGCATGAGCAGCTCGCTACTACACCAGCCGTCCCTGCAACGCGCGGCAAGCCGACGACTCGCCGTTGAGAGACTGGGTCTGGCCGACGCCGCATGACCGCTAGCACCGCGAAGGGTCGCACGCGTGACATTGGTCAGAGTGCCGCCGAGTGACGGTTCCTCGTATACGTTCAGCAGGACAGCCAACGGGTTCGTCGCGGTGCCGCCTTCAATGCGTCACTCAGCGATCTGCGACAGGACAGCGGCAACCGGAACGATGAGGGTGAGTCGGCCCTCCGTTGACGGCTCGAAGCCGTGACGGACGTAGAAGCACGCGGCCTCCTCGTCCATCGCATCGGCCAGCACCGCACGGATTCCGATCTGCTCCTACCCAGCACGTTGCATCGCGTTCCTCGGGAGATCACGGCCGGGCCCGCGGCCGTGCCTGCTCCTGCGACGGCTAGTCGCGCTATCAAGCGGACCGGGATCGGAAAGAGTCCCGAGGTAGCCGGCGCGAACAACCGGTGGAGCAGCGGCGTGCCCCACTTCGGCGGCGACGAGCGTGTAGTAGCCGACACCCTTGAGCTTCGAGTGAGTAATCACGAACGTCCGGGCACGTGAACGGGTAGCGGCGACGTGCCTCAGCGCCTACCGAACCCCTCGCGTGTGGCGCAGACTGGGGCGCAACGAGGCGCAAGCGCCAAATCGCCCGCATCGCGGGCGATCTGAAGTACCGCTACCGGGATTCGAACCCGGGTTTCCGCCGTGAGAGGGCGGCGTCCTAGTCCCCTAGACGATAGCGGCGGGAGCGTAGAGCCGGATGCGGGCGCGGACGCGACGGAGGGTAGCGGACCTGGGTTGACTTCCTGTCGGGGCCGGGGTGCCGAACCGACGAGAGGGCGTGATTTGCAGGACTTTCCGTCCGGTAGTCGAGGTAGCCTTCCGAACGTGTGTTCGATACATCTGGGCGGCGAATCGGCCGGATCACTGCTAAGGTCACCGATCCCGCGGCTGTGGCGGAATCAGGTAGACGCGCGGGTCCCAGGAACCCGTGCCCTTACGGGCGTGGAGGTTCGAGTCCTCTCAGCCGCATCGGGATCGGCCTAGAATGCGTGCACCGCGAGACTACGGTGCAGCGCGCGCTGGCGCTGGCGGAAGAGGGAGCAAA
>JAFASF010000002.1 GCA_019244745.1 Solirubrobacterales bacterium
ACCTCTCTGAGGTTGTGCGGCGGAATGTTCGTCGCCATCCCCACCGCGATCCCCGAGCCGCCGTTGACCAGCAGGTTGGGAAAGCGCGCCGGCAGCACGACCGGCTCCTGCCGGGTGCCGTCATAGGTGGGGACGAAGTCGACGGTCTCGGCGTCGATGTCGCGCAGCATCTCCGTCGCCAGCCGATCGAGGCGCGCCTCGGTGTATCTCATGGCGGCTGCCGAGTAGCCGTCGATGTTCCCGAAGTTGCCGTGCCCGTCGACCAGCGGATAGCGCATCGAGAAGTCCTGCGCCAGCCGCACGAGCGCGTCGTAGATCGCCGCGTCGCCGTGCGGGTGGTACTTGCCCATCACCTCGCCGACGATCTGTGCGCACTTGACGTGCTTACGGTTCGGCTGCAGGCCGAGCTCGTTCATCACGTGGAGGACGCGCCGGTGCACCGGCTTGAGGCCGTCGCGGACGTCGGGCAGCGCGCGCCCCACGATGACCGACATGGCGTAATCGAGATACGCAGAGCGCATCTCCTCTTCGAGCCCGCGAGGCTCGATGTTGCCGCCGCCGATGGTGTCGATCGTGGCCATCGCTTAGTCAGCCACTCAAACGTCGAGGTTGGTCACGAGGCTTGCGTTCTCCTCGATGAACGCCCTGCGCGGCTCGACCTGGTCGCCCATCAGCATCGAGAACACGAGATCAGCTGACGCGGCGTCCTCCATCGTGACCTGAACCAGCGTGCGAGTGGCCGGATCCATCGTCGTCTCCCGTAGCTCCTCGGCATCCATCTCGCCCAGTCCCTTGAACCGGTAGTAGTCGATTCCCTTCTGGGCGACAGCGAGGATCCCGGAGCGAAGCTCCTCGAACGTAGAGGCGTCCTTCGTGGTCTCGCCGAGCCGGATCCGGAACGGAGGCTCTCCAACCAGCGCGGCCAGCTCCGCATGGACGTCAGCCAGGCGGTGGTATTCGTTGGCATCGAGCGCAGCGCGGCGGACGTGGTGCGTGGTGGCAAGCCCGCTCTTCGCCTCGATCGTCCGGACCACAACCTCCTCCGGGTTCTCGGCCAGCAGCTGCGTCGTGTACGCCTCGCCGTTCTGGCCATCCTTGCCGACCAGCCGCAACAAGCCATCGACATCGGTCACCTGCTCCTCGAGCAGCCTGGCCTGCTCGAGGAACGCGACCACGCCGTGGCCGTGCGCGGCGCGCAGCGCCGAGGCCCAGCCCTCGTACTGCTTGAGCAGCCTGCTGAAGCGCTTCCACCGCGACTCGGTGAGCTTGAAGGGCTTGTTGTACCGGTCGTAGACCTCGATCTTCTCGAACTTGTCGCCCAGCAGGATGTCCTCGAGCTCGGTCTCGCGTTCGAGGTAGCGGTGCTTCTGCCCGCGGGTGAGGCGATACAGAGGGGGCTTCGCGATGTAGACGTAGCCAGCCTCGATCAGGGGCTGCATCTCGCGGAACAGGAGCGTGAGCGCAAGCGTGCGGATGTGTGCGCCGTCCACATCGGCATCGGTCAACAGGACGACCTTGTGGTAGCGCGCCCTGTCGAGGTCGAACTCGTCCCTCACCCCGGTGCCGATCGCGGTGATCAGCGCCTGGACCTCGGTGTTCGCGAGCACCTTGTCGATGCGGCTCTTCTCGACGTTCAGGATCTTTCCCCGCAGCGGCAGGATCGCCTGCGTGTTGCGGTCGCGGGCGCTCACGGCCGAGCCACCGGCCGAGTCGCCCTCCACCACGAACAGCTCTGCGAGTGCTGGGTCCTTGACCGAGCAGTCGGCGAGCTTGCCGGGTAGCGTGGAGTTCTCGAGCGCCGACTTGCGCCTTGTGAGATCGCGGGCCTTCCGTGCTGCGGCGCGCGCTTGAGCGGCCTGGACCGCTTTGCGAATCACCGCTCGCGCGTCGGATGGGTTCTCCTCGAGAAACTCGGCCAAACGCGCGTTCACGATCGAGTGGACGAAACCTTGCATCCCGGGGTTTCCGAGCTTCGACTTCGTCTGCCCCTCGAACTGGGGATCGGTCAGCTTGGCTGACAGGACCGCGGTCAGCCCCTCGCGGACGTCCTCGCCGGTGAGGTTCTCGTCCTTCTCCCTCAGCTCGCCCTTGTCGCGGGCGTACTTGTTCAGCGCGCTGGTCAGCGCCGAGCGGAAGCCGCTCAGGTGGGTGCCGCCCTCGATCGTGTTGATGTTGTTGGCGAACGAGAACACGGACTCCTGGTAGGAGGAGTTCCACTGCATCGCGACCTCGATCGCCCCCTCCTCGCTTTCGCCCGAGAAGGAGACGATCTTCTTGTGGATCGGCTCCTTGTTCCGGTTGAGGTAAGCGACGAAGTCGACGATGCCGCCGTCGTACTTGAACTCGGCGCGGTGGCCGGCGCCGCGCTCGTCGATCAGCATGATGCGCAGACCGCGGGTCAGGAACGCGGTGTCGCGCATTCTCTCCTCGAGCGTGGTGAAGTCGAGGTCGAGCGTCTCGAAGACGTCCGCGTCGGGGAGAAAGGTGATCGTCGTGCCGGTGTCGTCGGCTGGAGAGCCCATCTTGAGCTCTCCCAGAGGCTTGCCGCGCTCATATGACTGAGTCCACGAGAACCCGTCGCGCTGCACGTCCACGTCGAGGCGCTCCGAGAGTGCGTTGACGACCGACACGCCCACGCCGTGCAGGCCACCCGAGACCTTGTAGCCGCCGCCCTGGCCGAACTTGCCGCCGGCGTGCAGGACCGTGAGCACGACCTCGACTGCCGGGCGGCCCTCCTTCTGCATGGTTGCCACCGGAATACCGCGTCCGTCGTCCTTGACCGTGACCGAGTTGTCGGGATGGATCGTGACCGTTACGTCGCTGCAGAAGCCGGCGAGCGCCTCATCCACAGAGTTGTCCACAACCTCGTAGACGAGATGATGCAGGCCGCGCGGTCCAGTGGAGCCGATATACATCCCGGGCCGCCGGCGCACGGCCTCGAGTCCCTCCAGAACCTGTATGTCCTGCGCGTCGTAGGTGCCCTGCTTGGTCTTGCGCCTCCTGGCGCTGCTGTCATTCGCCACGATCCTCCGATGACGTTGCGACGCCCCGGTTCCGCGCAAACAGAGCGCGCCCGGGGCGTCGAGATCTCGTGCACAAAATAATAGCACAGGGAGCCCCGGAATCCGCCCCCTCGGACAGTTGCTTTTGCCTGCAAAACGCGGGAAACAAGACGCAATTCGCCGGCCGCGGAGACACCGTTATCCGGGTGCTTCTCGCACCGGCAGGGCGACGCATCGCAGGCGCTCTATCGGAGCCCCTCGAAGCACCATATTCAGCCGCTCGACAATGGGTTGCGACATCAGATCGAGTTCCTGTGCCCAGACCGACGCCGTACAGGAAATCGTCAAAACGCCCCCCCGCTCGGAGACGGGAGTCGCTTCGGCGGCGATGCTCGGGCCGACTACGTCCGGCCACGCTCGCTGGGCCTCGGCCAGCAGCGTCTGAGGCGAGAGCTCGTCCTGCATCCGGCCGAGCGCGAGTGACAGCGCTCGCGGGGCTGATCGGTAGCGGCTCACACCATCGCCCCGTCCCGCACCCGCCCCGCCGACACCGCCACGAGCGTGACGCCGTCGTCCACGCCTCCGGGAACGTGCTCGAGGTCGGTGGCGCTGATCACTGCCTGGCCGCCGGCACGCAGCAGCTCCACGAGGCACTCGCGCCGGTCACGATCGAGTTCGCTCATGACGTCATCGAGAAGCATCACCGGGGGCGCGTCGCGGCGCTCTGCGATCGCCTCCCGCTCGGCTAGGAGCAGCGCCAGCAGCGCCAGCCGCTGCTGTCCCTGTGATCCGTAGGTACGCAGTTCATGCCCCTGGCAGGTGGCCAGCAGCTCGTCGCGGTGGGGGCCGTGCCCGGTGAACCCGCGCTCCAGATCAGAGGCGGTCCGCTCCGCTAACTCGTTCGCGAGCTCCTCGGGCGTCGTTGCTCGCGACCGCGGCCGGTAAGACACCGACGCATCGCCGGCGAGGCCGAGCTCGCCCGCCAGGTGGCGGAAGGGTTCGGCAATCGCGTCGACCGCGAGCTCGCGGTCGCGCATCAACGCAACGCCTTGGGCGGCGAGCTGGGAATCCCAGCTCGCCAGTGACTCTCGCGAGGCGTGACCGGACCGGATCCGGCCAATCAACGCGTTTCGCTGGGCTAGCGCGCGGACGTATCCTCGGCGGGTCGAGGCGCGCGCCGGCCACAGCGCGGCCACCAGCTGGTCGAGATGGGAGCGCCGGAGCGCCGGGGGACCCTTGATCAGCTCGAGCCTGTCGGGAAGGAAAACGCTCACCAGAGGACGCTGGGAGACGTCCAGCAGCCGCTCGACGGGCGCACCGTCGACGCGCATGCGCTTTGGCTGGCCCGGCGAGAAGCCGACTGAGAGCTCATGGGGACCGTCCACCCCGACCGCGGTCACCACCACGCGGGTCGCCTCGGCGCCAAAGCGCACCACCTCGCGCTCATTCGCGGTCCGGCAGGAGCGGCCCGTGCAACCAAAGTAGAGGCCCTCCAGCAGGTTCGTCTTGCCGGCGCCGTTCGGGCCGGTGACCAGCGTGAGGCGCTCCCCAAGGCCCACCTGCGCGTCTCGATAACAGCGAAAGTCGCGCAGGCTGAGAGCGACGACCCTCATTAGCGGCTACACGTTCAAACGAATGGGCATGATCAGATAGAGGAAGCCACTCTCGTCGGCTGCCTCGATCAGCCCCGGGCGCAACGGACTTATCAACTTCAGCAGCACGTCGCCCTCGTCGATGGCCTCGAGGCCGGCGCGCAGAAACTCTGGGTTGAAGCCGATCTCGAGTGGCTCGCCTTCGAACGAGACCGGAAGCGACTCGCGCGCTTCCCCCACATCAGGGGTTTGAGCCGAGATCACAAGCTCACCGGGACTGAACCCGAGCCGAAGGGGGGCATTCTTCTGAGCGAGCAGGCTGATCCGCCGCACGACCTCGGTGAACTCATCGGCTGCTATCCGCAGCTCGTGCTCGAAGGCCTCCGGGAGGAGCTGGCGGTAGTTAGGAAACTGACCTGCAATCAGCCTCGAGGACAGAACCACGCCGCCGAGAACGAACAGCACCTGGCTCTGTCTGACGCTCACGTTGATCTGCTCACCCTCCGCATGCGTCACCACGCGAGCGAGCTCCTGGAGAGCGCGCGCTGGCACATTCACCTCAAAAGAGGACGGCAGGGCGGTCTCGAGTGGCGTCTCCTTGACGCTCAGCCTGTACGAGTCGGTGGCGACCATCCGAAGCTGCCGATCGGACGCCGAGACGAGGATTCCCGTGAGCACAGGTCTCGTCTCGTCCCGCGAAGCGGACCCCGCGACCTTCAGAGCGGTGGCGACGAACGTCTCGGCAGGCAGCGAAACGGACGAGTCCGTCTCTGGCTCGGGGAAGGGCGGGAAGTCCTCGGTGCGCAAGGTACGGATGTGGAAGGTCGCGTTGCCCGAAACGAGCTCTACATCCTGCTCGGCCGCTCGGAGCTCAAGCGAGACATCGGGCGCCGGCAGCGAGCGGACGACATCGAGGAGCAATCGCGCGGGAAGAACGACGACCCCTTCGCGGACTATCCGCGCCTCGAGGGGGACTCGGAGCCCTACATCCATATCCGTTGCGCGCAGCTCACACCCCTCGGATGACGTTGCGATCTGGACGCCCGATAAGGCCTGGATGGCGCTACGCGTTGACGCAACCCGGCCGACGGTTTGAAGCTGAACCAGCAGCGCGTCTCGGTCGACAGAGATCTTCACGGTGGTTACCTCAGAAGGAAGGTAGTAGTCATAGGCGAACAGAAGCTGTGGGAAACCGCACGATTAGCCGCAGCGAGCGGGGAAGTTGTCGCTCGGAAGGACAGGCAAGTGTGTCAAGGGGTGCGGTCGCGATGACCGCTCCGGATGATTGACCGTAGCTCGTCGACGTCGGTCTCGGCCTGCCGGTCGGTGAGAACCCGGTTGGATACCCGCTTGCAGGCATGAAGCACAGTCGCATGGTTGCGGCCGCCAAACGCTTGGCCGAGCAGGGGCAGGGATGCTCCGGTCAGCTCCCGCGACAACGCAATGGCTACCTGCCGCGGCCAGGCGATTCGCGCAGCCCGACCCGGAGAGACGAGCTCGGAAACGGAGAGCTCGTAGTAGGTTGCGACCGCGAGCTGGATGTCGCCGATCGACGGAACGGCCCTGGCCTGGGTCGGGTACATGCCGTCGAGCACCGCCGTGGCGAGCGAGACGTCGATGGGGCTCCGCGTGAGGGAGTGGTAGGCAACGATCCGGATCAGAGCTCCTTCAAGCGCGCGGACATTGTCGGTGACGCGCTCGGCGACAAGTTCAGGCACCGTCTCGTCGGCGAGCTGGATGCGATCCAAGGCGGCTCGCTTGCGGAGAATGGCAACTCTGGTGGCGAAGTCGGGTGCTCCGATGTCGACGACGAGCCCCGACTCGAAGCGCTCGCGCAGGCGCTCCTGGACCGTGAGGAGCTGGCCTGGGAGGCGGTCGCACGTGAGTACCAGCTGCTTTCCGGTCTCATAGAGGGCGTTAAAGGTGTGGAAGAACTCCTCTTCTGTCTTGGCTTTGCTGGCGAGGAATTGAACGTCGTCGATCAAGAGGACATCGACGTCGCGATACGCGTGCTTGAAGTTCTCTAGCGACCGGGAGGTGAGCGCCGCGATGAAGTGATTCGTGAAGGCTTCGACGGTGGCATAGCGCACCGTGGCGCCACCACTGAAGGCGTGGACGTAGTTTCCGATGGCTTGGAGGAGATGGGTCTTGCCGAGCCCGGGCGGGCCGTGGAGGAAGAGCGGGTTGTATGCCTGTCCGGGGAGCTCTGCGACGGCCAGGGATGCCGCATGCGCGAGACGATTGCCGTCGCCGATGATGAACTGGTCGAAGCTGTAGCGCGGGTTGAGCTCGTCGGTCGGGATCTCTGTCGGGTGGTGGTGATGGATAGCGACGAGCGAATCGGCCGAGTGGCCGGTTCGCCGATGGGCGCCGGCGAACGACACGCGCGTGTCGGCGCCAAGGACAGCCTTGGCGCAGGACTCGACGATCCTTCCGAAGCGTTTGACGACCCAGCTTTGGGTTGCTGGCGGTGCGGAGAGAACGACGTCGTCGTGGTCGAATGACTCGAGTTCGAGCGGGGCGAGCCAAATGTCATAGGTCGACTCTCCGACCACACGTCGAAGCTCAGCGCAGACCTCGCGCCAAGCAAGCGTCGGCTCGAGATGCGCAGGCAGCTGCAAGCGACTCCTTGGTGGGAGCGTTCACGTTTGATCCGGAGGGCCGCGAGCGGTGGCCACTCGCGGAGGCGAATATACCAACGGCCTTAGGCGCCAAATACCGCGTAAACGGGGCGTTGGCGCAAAGCGCGGAAAAAACGGTGGCCGAGGACCCGCTGCGTATACTGGGACAGGTCCCGCCCTGGGCTCGTGAGCAATGAAACGCACCTACCAGCCGAAAAAGCGCAAGCGCGCGCGCACTCACGGTTTTCGCGCTCGGATGCGTACCCGGGCTGGTCGCGTCACGCTCAAGCGCCGCCGGGCGAAGGGCCGCAAGCGACTGACGGTGTGATGCTTGAGGCGCATGGCGGCCCGCCGCGGCCGGGGCGAGCGCGGTTGTCGCGCAGCGGCGACTTTGACCGGGTGTTTCGCCACGGTCGCTCCGTTGCCGGCCGGGAGCTCGTGCTCTATGTGTTTCCGCGCGGCGACCAGGGTGCTCGCCGCCTCGGACTCTCCGTATCGCGAAAGATCGGTGGAGCGGTCGACCGCAACCTGGTCAAGCGACTCCTGCGCGAGGCATTTGCCGCCGAGAGCCACGGCCTGCCGGCGGGAACCGACGCTGTGGTCGTTGCGCGCGGGGGGTCGAAGGCTCTGGCGGAGCGTGAGGGCTTGGCTGGCATGCGGCGGGCACTGAATGAACTGATCGCCGAGGCTGTTCGACGTGCGGGAGGTGCCGCACCCTCGGAGGCGGGGGGCGCGTGAGTTTCGTACGCACGCTTGCAATCCTTCCGATCAGGCTCTACCAGCGCCTGATCGGCCCAGCCTTTGGCCCGAGGTGCAAGTACTACCCGTCCTGCTCTGAATACGCCGCGCAGGCGGTGATGACATACGGCATACTCCGCGGGCTCGTTCTGGCCGGCTGGCGGTTGCTTCGCTGCAACCCATGGAGCCACGGAGGGTTTGATCCCGTGGACGACCAGCGGCTCTTCAAGCCGCGGATCCCAGCCCCGAGCGCGTAGCCATGCTTCTCACCGCCAACATCTTCCAGCCGCTGATCGACGTGTTCGAGGCGCTGCTGAAGGCAATCCACAGCGTCGTCGGAGGCTCATGGGGTTGGTCGATCGTGATCCTCACGGTCTTGGTACGCGCGGTGCTCATCCCGCTGACGCTCAAGCAGTTTCACTCGATGCAGAAGCTGCAGCGCCTGCAGCCCCAGATGAAGGAGATCCAGAACAAGTACAAGGACGACAAGCAGCGCCAGCAGCAGGAGATGATGAAGTTCTACAAGGAGAACCAGGTCAACCCGTTCGGTTCCTGTCTTCCCCTCGTCGCCCAGTTGCCGGTCTTCGTCGGACTCTTCTACATGCTTCGTTCGAGCCTGCGGGCCGACATCTGCCCGCAGAGCCAGCCGGGGGCCCACCTGGTCAATGGCCACTGGGTAGGGATCAGCAAGGCCCACACGGTTCCGTGCGGACCCCACAACGGCGCCCAGTTCCTCTTCATCCCGGACTTGACGAACAAGGCAACGGGCGCGGTGCTGGTGGTGCTGCTGATCCTCTACGTGGGCACGCAGCTCGCATCGAGCTTGATGATGTCGAGCCCCACGATGGACAAGACGCAGCGGCAGATCATGCTGTTCCTGCCGCTGGTCTTCGTCTTCATCATCATCAACTTCCCGGCCGGCGTGATCGTCTACTGGATTACAACGAACGCGTGGACGATGGGGCAGCAGTACGTGATCAAGAAACGCATCGGTCCTCTGGGGTCGCCCGTCCCCGTGGGGGCCTCGGATGGAGGCGGACCCGAGGGGCGCGGGGGCTCGGGATCGGACGGGCGAAAACCGGCGCCGGATGGCCAGGGCGGCCTCGTCGGGCTGCTCCGCGGCGTGACAAAGTCCACGGGGACGGAGAAGTCGTCCGGCGCGGCGAAGTCCACCGGCGCAGCCACGTCCACCGGCACCGCGAAATCCACCGGCGCGGCGAAGTCGACCGGCACCGCGAAGTCCACGGAGGACAAGGAAAAGGAACCCGTGGTCGCTGGCGCACGCTCGCGCCCGGCGCGAACTTCCGCCCCGCCACCCCCGCCGCGCAAGAAGAAGAAGCGCTCCGGACGCAGGAGATAAGGTGGAGGCGACAACCAGC
>JAFASF010000317.1 GCA_019244745.1 Solirubrobacterales bacterium
CGCGAGGCGAAGATCGCCAGGACGCCGGTGTACGGATTGGACAGGGCCTGGTTTCGGCCGTAGACGTTGAAGAACCGCAGAGCGATCGCCGGCGTGTCGTAGGCGCGACCGAAAAGCTGCGCGCTGCGTTCCTGTTCGAACTTGTTCAGCGCGTAGATCGACGAGAGCGAGGGCGGCTTGGCCTCCGGCGTCGGGACCGGCGTCAGCGGCTCTCCGGTCTCGCTGTGCGGCTCCCAGTCCCGGGCCGCTAGCTGCTCGCGCGTCCGCTCCGACACGACGGCCGGAGCGCCGTTGTCGCGCCGATACAGCCCCTCGCCGTAGATGCTCATGCTCGAGGCCACGACGATCCGCCTCACCGGGTGCTGGAGCAGCGCATCGAGGAGCACGGCGGTGCCGAGCGAGTTGACCGCGACGTAATCGCTGATCTCGTACATGCTCTGGCCCACGCCGACCCGAGCCGCGAGGTGAATCACACCGTCGACATCGATCAGCGCGCGCCTGACCGCGTGGGCGTCGCGGACGTCGCCAACCATCAGCTCTACATCGGACTCGAGGTAGTCGGGCCGGGCGCCGTTCGGGTGCACCTGCGGCGTCAGCGTGTCGAGCGCGCGCACCCGGTACCCGCGCTCGAGCAGCGCGTGCGCGACGTGAGAGCCGATGAATCCTGCTCCGCCGGTGATCAGCAGACGACCCCCGCTCATCGCGATCCTCCCGCGAGCGCCCGCGGAACGAACTCCGGTACCCACGCGGGAACGCGATGCAGGAGTTCGTCGTAGATCTCGCCCAGCGCCTGCGCGGCGTCCTCCCACGTCGGCAGTTGGCTGGCCGCGTGCGCCGCGCGCCGCTCGTGCTCGGACCGCAGAGCGGGATCGAGCAACAGCGCCGCGGCTGCCTCGGCGAAGGTCGTGGGATCATCGGCGATCACCAGCGCCCTGCGGGCGGACTCCGGCAGCCCCTGGGCGCCGATCGTGCTGGAGACGACCGCCTTGCCGCGCCGCAGCGCCTCGATCGCCTTGACTTTCACGCCGACCCCGATCCGCAGCGGACACACGATCGCGTCGGCGACGTCGAGATACGGCACCACATCCGCGACCCGCCCGGTGACCGTGACCGCCTCGGAGCGGAGGTCGAGCACCTCGGGTCCGGGCGCGTTGCCCACCAGCCACACGCGAGCATCGGGCACGCGCTGGCGCACCACCGGCAGGATGTCCAGGCAGAGGTGCCGGGCGGCGTCGACGTTCGGCGGGTAGGCGTAGTTGGCCAGCAGCACCAGCAACGGCGCACCGGGATGCTCCACATCGCGCTCGAAGCCGATCACGTGCAGGTTCGGTATGTGGTCCGCGCCATCGGGCACGACCCGAACCCGGGTGTGCGCGACGGTCGCCTGCATCGTCGCGCGGTCCTCGGGCGTGACGGCGGCCAATCTGGCCGCCCGGCTCCAGCACCGCCGTTCCTCCGCCCTGGTGGAGCTGAACTGGGCCCGGGCGTCAGGGTCGGAAGTGCGCTCGGCTCGCTGGCGCTCGAGCTCGTATTCGATGTTCTGCTCGACGAGCAGCACCGGTGCCGGCGCCCCTGCGGGGACGTGCTGCATGAGGTAGAAGCCCTCGACGTGGATGAGATCGACCCGCTCACCGGCGAGGATCTCGTTCGCGCGCGCGGTGGCCACGGGGCAACGATGCCGGCGGACCTGTGGCGGGCGCTCGAACCCAGGCGCGTCCGGCGAAAGCGACGACGCGGCGAAGACCTCGACCTGTGAGCAACAGCGACGCAGCACCCGCGCGTTGGAGAAGTCTTGCGCAGCGGTCTTGGAGACGACCAGGAGGTGCACGTCAAACCGCGCCGCCAGACGGTTTATCAACTCGAGCTCGCGCCGTCGCCCCCCGCTGATCGCGGGCCAAGGGAGGTGACAGGACAGGTAGAGGACCCGCGGGCGATCGCCGCTGGACGTCTTGCGGATCGCGGGCGCAGAGATCCCTCCGATATGTCGGCTTCGTTCAGGCAACTGCTCACGGCCCCGTGCTCGGTGGGCGTATGTCGGACGGGGTAGCTCGGCCTAGACCGACCTACGCCATCAACAGCACCATCTGAACCGGTCCTACCCCGGCCCGTCAGCATGTAAATCTGGACGGCTGGAATTTGAGCCCCCGGGACGTTTAAATCCAACGTCGGCCGGCGGCGGGCGCCGAACATGCCGCGAGCCCACGGCCGCCCGCGGGTATACCGGTGTCCATGGCAGGCCCCGCCGTGATCGCGTTCCTGAGCACCGGGAGGTGCGGGACCCAGTGGCTCGCCGCTGGCCTCGACGCCCTGTATCCGGCGATCGGCGTCGAGCATGAGCCGATCGGTCCTCTGTACCGGCCGCGGCGCTACTTTCGCCGATATGACGATCCGGATGCGATGCTCGAGGTTCCCGAGCTCGCCGCGCACCTTCGGCGCATCGAGCGCGCTCGCAGGCCCTACATCGAGACCGGGTGGCCGCTGTTCGCGGCGCTGCCACTGCTGGCGGCCCGGCTGCCCGACCGGCTTCGGATCGTGCACCTCACCCGGCATCCCGTGCCGAGCGCGCTCTCGCACCTTGCCCACAAGTCGTATGCGGACAGCCCGCGCGATGACCCCTACACCCGCCTGGCGACGCTGGGCCCCAGCGACCCACGCGTGTTCCAGAGCCACTACGCCGACGTGTGGGACCGGTTCTCGCCCTATGAGAAATGTCTGTTCTGGTGGACCGAGGTTCACCGGTTCGGCCTGGAGCTGCCGGCGAAGATTGCCCCCGTCCCGGTCCTGCGAATCAAATCCGAGGAGATCCTGTCGGGCAAACGAGAGGCCATGGGTCCTCTGCTCGAGTTCATGCAGCTCCCGTGGGACGAGCGGTGGCGGGCGCACGCGGGCCGGGTGGTGGACCGGTGGCACCACCACAGCGACGAACCGGTGGACCCGCTCGACGTTCATCGGCATCCGGGCACGGTCGAGGTCGCCGGCGAGCTCGGATACGACCTCGACGATCTCGACCTCCCCGCGCTCAGGGCCCGCTACCGCGGCCAGCCCGACCCGGGGCTCGACCGTGTCGGGCGCTTCGAGCGCGCGGGAATCTGATCCGGGTGGTCGCTACTCGTCGACCTTGTCCCGCTTTGTGACCCTCGGCGGAAGATGCCGGGAAAATGCAAGGTGTGAGCAAGGTCACGAACCAGGAGGAGAGCGCATGACGGATACGACATCGAGCCCGAAGCTGATCGCATCGACCGTCGCCGCTCTGCCGGGCTCGGCCGCCGAGCGATTCGAGGCCCGGGTCGCCGCCCGCTACAAGGTCGGCGACGAGTGGCGGGAGCTGAGCTATGGCGAGGTGGGCCGCCAGATCGACGAGATTGCCCTCGGCCTGATCGAGCTCGGCATCGAACCCGGCGATCGCATCTGCCTCCTGGCCGACACCAGGCTCGAATGGATGCTGGCGAGCTACGCGATCTCGGCCGCCGGCGCCGTGGTCGTGCCCGTGTACCCCACGAACTCGCCGCTCGAGTGCCGGTGGGTGGCCGGCGACTCGGGCGCACGGGCGATCGTGTGCGAGAACGGGCTTCAGCGCGCCAAGATCGAGCAGGTTCGCGACGAGCTCCCGGAGCTCGCGCACGTGATCGGGATCGAACCCGGCGGCGGCGAGACGACGCTCGAGGAGCTGCGCTCTCGCGGCCGGGAAGGCGACCGAGCCGAGCTGAGCGCGCGCCAGGACCGCGTCGATCCCGGCGAGGCATACACGATCATCTACACCTCAGGGACCACCGGTCCGCCCAAGGGCGTCGTCCTCACCCACGCGAACGCCATGTCGGTCGGCGAGATCGTGGAGAAGCTTCAGATCGTCGAACCGGGCGAAGTGACCTACCTGTACCTGCCCCTGGCCCACGTCTTCGCGTTGATCACCCAGCTCGCGATCACCGACCAGGGCGCGACCATCGTCTACTTCGGCCGCAACACCAAACAGATCCTGCCCGAGATCGCCGAGACCCACCCGACGTACGTTCCCTCCGTGCCCCGGATCTTCGAGAAGCTGTACGCGGTCGCGACGGGGATGGTCGAACGCGCCGGCGAGGAGGATCGCAAGCGCTTCCGCCAGGCCATTGAAGTCGGGATGCAGGTGCGCATGCTGCGCCGAGAGGGCAAACCGGTGCCGCCAGAGCTCGAGCAGGCGTTCGAGCGGGCCGACGGGGAGATCTTCCAGCGCGTGCGCCAGCTGTTCGGAGGACAGCTGCGCTTCGCCATCAGCGGCGCCGCGCCGATTGCCCCCGAGATTCTGCGGTTCTTCTATGCCTCCGGCGTGCCCGTGCTGGAGGGCTGGGGGATGACCGAGTCGATGGGAATCGGCACCGTCGGGACGCTCGAGCACTTCAAGTTCGGAACCGTGGGGCGCGCAGTGCCCGGAGTCGAGGTCCAGATCGCATCCGACGGAGAGATACTGATGCGCGGGCCGCACATCTTCCGCGAGTACTGGCGCAACCCGGAGGCGACCGCGGAGACGCTCGTGGACGGGTGGCTCCACACCGGAGACCTCGGCGAGCTCGACGAAGAGGGCTACCTGAGGATCACTGGCCGCAAGAAGGACATCATCATCACCGCCGGCGGCAAGAACCTCACCCCGGCGAACCTCGAGAACGACCTCAAGCAATCGCGCTTCATCTCGCAGGCGGTCATGTACGGCGACCGGCGCCCCTACCCCGTCGTGTTGATCACGCTCGACCCCGAGGAGATCGGTCCCTGGGCCAAGGAGAAAGGGCTACCCGAGGACGTGGCCATGCTGGCGGACAATCAGGTCGTCCGCGACATGATCCAGGCCGAGCTCGACCGCGCCAACTCCAATTACGCCCAGGTTGAGCAGATCAAGAAGTTCGCCATCCTGGACCACGACCTGTCGGTGGAGACCGGCGAGCTGACGCCCAGCCTGAAGGTCAAGCGCAACGTGATCTACGAGCGCTACGCGGATCTGTTCGACTCGTTGTACTGACGGCCAGCTGGATGCTGGCCGGTGGTGACAGCCGAGCGAGCGGAGCGGTTACCGCACTCCTGGAGCGGAGCGAGCGAGGCCCCAAGCTGGATGCGGTCTCAAGTCGGTCAATGGATCGGGGTGCGGGCGGGCGTCGCCACGTCGAGCTCGAAAAGCCAGAAGTCGCGCCCGATCACCGGCACCGACACGTTGTAGACCGGAACCTGCCCGATCGCGCCCTCGAACGCGCCGCCGTGAGCGTGGCCGTGGACCACAAGGTCCGGTTCGTGCTCGGCGATCGGCCCGGCCAGGCGATCGGTGCCGAGGAAAGCGGCGATGCCGGGCGGCTCGCCGGCGATCGTCGCCTCCGTCGGGGCGTAGTGCAGGAGCACGATCCGAGTCGGGCACAGCGCGATCTCGCGCAGGCCGCGATCGAGGGCATCGACCTCCAGCGTGGTCTCCCCGTAGACCGAGCGCAACAGCGGCTCCCCGAAGTCGGGAAGGTGCGAGCCCGGGAAGCCGCCCACGAACCCCTTGACGCCGACGATCCCGACCTCCAGTCCGCCCGCCTCGCATGCCACCCACTCACGGTCCAGAACGCGGATGCCGCCGGACTCGAGCACGGCGACCAGCTCCCGGGCCCGATTGGCATGCCAATCGTGATTGCCGAGCACCGCGAACACCGGAACGTCCAGCGACTCGCACGCGCGCGCCAGCACCGCACCCTGCTCCGGCTCTCCATGCGTGGTCAGATCACCGGCGAGCAGCACCAGGTCGGCGGCGCCGTCCAGAGCGTGCACCGACCGGCGGACCTCCTCGGCGCGCGGCTCGCAGCAGTGCAGATCGCCGGCGGCGGCGATCCGCAGGCAGCGCGGGGCAAAGCTGTGGGGCACCTCGTGCATCTGCGCGTCAGCTACCCGCAAGCGGGTAGTTCCATAGGACCTTGCCGCACACCAAATCGTTTCAGGCGCTGACCGACACCCTCAAACTGGCGGTTGCGACCCTGCGCGACGCGCAGATCCCGTTCATGCTCGGCGGGAGCCTCGCCGCCTGGGCAAGAGGCGGACCCGAACCCCAGAACGACCTCGATCTGATGGTCAAGCCGGACCACGCCCAGGCCGCGCTGCAAGCTCTGGCTGATGCAGGCATGCGGACTGAGAACCCTCCCGAGGAGTGGCTCTTCAAGGCGTGGGGTGG
>JAFASF010000105.1 GCA_019244745.1 Solirubrobacterales bacterium
CTTGCTCCTCTCGTTTTCCGCTTGTTCCGCTGCTTCTGCTCGGCTCTGAATCGGCCGAGGGGGTAACAGCAAATCCTCGCGGATGACCCGGACGGAAAAGCGGCCCTGGGAGCTCTCAACACCCGGATCTCGGAGGGCGGTTCAGACTCACATTTTACTGCGGCGAACGGCGATTCCCGCGCCTCTAGCGGCGCCGCGCACGGCTGGCGCGGCGTCGTTTCAGGCCGTGCCCGCGCGCCCACCTGTGATATTCCAGCGCCAA
The DNA here is from genome assembly GCA_019244745.1 of Solirubrobacterales bacterium. GTDB lineage: Bacteria > Actinomycetota > Thermoleophilia > Solirubrobacterales > Solirubrobacteraceae > Palsa-465. The sequence goes on from JAFASF010000105.1 coordinate 263, forward strand.
TGAAGCTCCTGGTCACGGGCGGTGCGGGCTACATCGGCTCGATCGTCGCGAAGCAACTGCTGGCGGCGGGCAACGAGGTCGTGGTCATGGACAGCCTGGAGCGGGGGCATCGCTCCGCGGTGCCGTCGGGAGCCCGGCTGGTCGTGGGGAACTTGCTGGACCGCGACACGGTGGCCGGGGTGCTAGCCGAGGGCTTCGACGGCGCCCTGCACTTCGCCGCGCTGGCATTGGTGGGCGAGTCGGTCAGCCATCCCGAACGATACTGGCGGACGAACGTTGGCGGGACGCTGAGCCTGCTCGAGGCGATGCACGCACGCGGCGTGCATCGCCTGGTGTTCTCCTCGACGGCGGCCGTCTACGGCCAACCCGACGAGCTGCCGATCACCGAAGCCGCGCCCACATCGCCGACCAACCCGTACGGGGGCTCCAAGCTCGCAGTCGACCGGATGATCGGCGACTTCTGCGCCGCGCACGGGCTGGGCGGAGTCAGCCTGCGTTATTTCAACGTGGCCGGGGCCAGCGAGGGCCTTGGGGAGGACCACGATCCGGAGACGCATCTGATCCCCAACGTCCTGCGCGCGGTCATGGGGAGGACCCGGTTCGTGGAGATCTATGGAACCGACTACCCGACTCCGGACGGGACCGCGATCCGCGATTACATCCACATCGAGGATCTCGCTTCCGCGCATCTGCTGGCGCTGGAGGCCGCCCGCCCCGGCGAGCACCGGGTGTTCAACCTGGGCAACGGGAGTGGCTTCTCGGTCCGCGAGGTGATCGCCGCCGTGCAAAAGGTCACGGGTTCCGGGGTGCCCACGCGCGAGGCGGCGCGGCGGCCTGGGGACCCTCCGGTTCTCATCGCCGCCAGCGATCGGATCCGCTCCGAGCTCGGCTGGGAGCCGCACAAGCCTGGGCTGGAGGAGATCGTCGCCGACGCGTGGGCGTTCGCCCGGGCGCGCCCGCACGGGTACTCAGAGTAGGTCCGAAATCGCCTCCAGCGCGGCGGCCAGTACCCGGTCCGGGGGCGCTGAGCCGTCGATGCGCTTGATCCGCGTCGGATCCTCGGCGAGGAGCTCTAGGTAGGCACCCGCGGTCCGCCTGAAGAAGTCCTCCTGCTCGCGCTCCAGCCGCTCGAGCGGGCGGGCCCGAGCGCCTAGCCGGCCTCGTCCGAGCGCCGTGTCCACCACCAGCAGGAGGGTGCGATCGGGTCGGAGCCCTCGGATCGCGAACTCGTTGATCTCGCGGATCGTCTCGATCCCCAGCCGCCTTCCACCGCCCTGATAGGCGAGCGATGAATCGACGAAGCGATCGAGCAGGACCCACGTCCCGTCGCGTAGCAGGGGCTTGACCGCGTCCTCCACCAGCTGCGCGCGCGCGGCGGCGAACAGCAGCGCCTCCGCTCGAGGGTCGATGTGGAGGTCTGGATCCTTTACGAGCTCCCGGATGCGCTCCGCAGCTCGCACGCCGCCGGGCTCGCGCAGAAGCTCCACCGGAACTCCACGGGTGCGGAGCTCTGCCTCGAGCGCGACCGCCAAGGTGCTCTTGCCGGCACCGTCGATGCCCTCGATCGTGATCAGCCGTCCGGAGCTCATGACCTCTCGGCTTCGACCCTACTGGGGCTAGCATCGAAGCGTGCTCTCGGAACTGGAACGCCATCCCCACGCACGCGCGGTGCTCGCACCGGTCCTGGCGCCCGATGGCCGCGCCTCGCACGCCTACCTGTTCCACGGTCCGGGGGGATCGGGCAAGCGCTCGGTTGCGCGCGCGGTGGCGGCGGAGCTGCTCTCGGCGGGTTCGCCCGATCCCGCCGGCGCGCGCCAGCGAGCGATGTCGGGCGCCCACCCCGACCTCACCTGGGTGGCGCCCAGCGGCGCGCACGAGATCCTGGTGAGCGACATCGACGAGCCGGTCGTCTCGGCGGCGAGCAAGACGCCGTTTGAGGCGGGACGTCGGGTGTTCGTGGTCGAGCGGGTCGATGAGCTCGGGGACGAGGCGGCGAACCGGATGCTGAAGACGCTCGAAGAGCCGGCTCCGTTCGTCCACCTGATCCTTCTCACCGATCGGCTCGTCGAGGTTCTGCCGACGATCCGGTCGCGCTGTCAGCTCATCCGCTTCGATGCTCCTCCGGTCGAGACCGTGGCCGCGCGGGTGGGGGAGATGGGCATCGAGCGGGACGCGGCGCTCGCGTGCGCCCGCCTATCACTAGGAGATGCGCAGCGGGCCCTGGCGCTGGCCACGCCCCAGGGGCAGGCGCTCAGGATGGGTGCTGAGCGGTTCGCGCGGGCGGCCCTCGCGGGCGAGGCATCCCGAACCAGGCCGTGGTTGGAGCTGCTCAGCGCGGTGCAGGCCGAGGGCGAGGCGGTCCGCGGCGAGCTCGAGGCCCGCGCCACGGATGAGCTCGAGCTCCATCCCCGCAAGGAGCGAAAGCGGATCGAGACCGAGTGGTCGGAGCGGATCAGGCGGGTGCGACGTCGCGTCGAAACCGCGGCGCTCGACCTCGCGCTTCAGCTGGTCTCGCTGTGGTACACGGATCTCGCCTGCCTCGCCTGGGGCGCCAACGAGCTCGTGCGCCACAGCGACCGTATCGACGAATTGAAATCCGATCGCGCGGTCGAGCCGGCGCGATTACGCGCTGCCATCGAGCTCGTGGAGGACACCAGAGTGCGCTTCCAGCTCAACGTCTCCGAAGAGCTTGCCTGCGAGGCGCTCGCGTATCGGCTGGAGGGTCTGCTCGCCCCATGAGTCCCGGCGACGACGGGGTGGGCCCGCGGGGCGGGAGCCGTGTGTTCCTACGGGCGCCGGCGCGCTCGGACCGGGACGAGTTCGTCTCGTTGATGCGCGCGAGCCGCTCCTTCCACCGCCCCTGGGCGACCGCTCCGACCGACAACGGACGCTTCGACGCCTACCTGGCGGATGCTCGACGCCCGGACTTCGAGGCGATGTTGGTCTGCCGGCGCGAAGACCTCGTGATCGTCGGGTTCTTCAACCTGTCGCAGATCGAGCGCGGTGCGATGCAGAGCGCCTACCTAGGCTATGCGGTGGGCAAGCCGTTCGCGGGGCGTGGGTACATGCGGGAGGGGCTCGAGGCGGTGCTCCGGTACGCGTTCCAAACGCTGAGGCTCCACCGCATCGAGGCGAACATCCAGCCCGGCAACCACGCCTCGATTGCTCTTGCCCGCGGCGCCGGGTTCAAGCACGAAGGCTTCTCGCCTCGATACCTGAAAATCGGGGGCCGCTGGCGCGACCACGAACGGTGGGCGATCCTGGCCGAGGAGTGGCGCGCGCGGGCCGAGAACTCGAGCGGCCGCGGCGATGAGTTGACGGGCCGCCCGGAGGCGCCGCGCCGGCTCCGAAGCGCCTACCGCGCGGCCTCCGAGCGGTTCCCAGGGCGCCGATAGACTGAGCCGGGAGCTCCGCCGACGTAGCTCAGCTGGTAGAGCACTTCACTCGTAATGAAGGGGTCCGGGGTTCGAGTCCCCGCGTCGGCTTTCGCAAGACAATACCTGCAGAGCGGGAAGGTTTTGCAGGCTGTTACGGGATCAGCGTTATCGGTATCGACGTCCATTCCACGTCCACTATGTGATCAGTAGGGGGCAGCACTCGGATCGATGACTGCCGCCTCGGCCGGGGGCGACTCTGCGTTGACCACTCGACCGGCGAGGTCATCAGCTCTTCAGTGCTCACAGTCTTCATGGCGGGGACTGCCTGCTCGGGTCTTTTTCTTCCCGGCCCGGTCTAAGAACGGTATACGGTGGGGAAATGAGTCCTGATGTTCCCCAGCAGCCCGAAGGGCGTCTGGCGGGCGACTCGGGCGGCCAGAGCCATCCGGCGAGCCAAATGCGCGACCTGCCGCGGGCGGAATGCCTGCGGTTGCTCGCCTCGAGCAGGTTCGGCCGGCTGACGGTGAACACAGGGGAGGGTGCACCTGTGATTCGCCCGGTGAACTACGTCTTTGACGAGCCGTCGCAGTCGGTGGTGTTCCGGACGGCGCGCGGCTCGAAGTTCCACGCTCTCCTGCGCGCCGCCCGGGCGGCCTTCGAGATAGATGACATCGACGCCGGCTCACGTATGGGCTGGAGCGTGATCATCGTCGGCGTCACCGAGGAGGTGACGAACCCGATCGACGTTCGCCGCCTCGAGAGCTTGGAGCTCGATCCGTGGGCACCCGGTGAAAAGCCGCACTGGGTGCGGATCCGGGCATGGACGGTGTCCGGGCGACGGATTGTGCTCGGGGCAGCCGAGTAGACGTCGCGGCACCTAGGGTGAGCCGGCTTAGAAGTCAGTAGTTTTCCGCAATCTCCATTCGGTGTAACGCGGGTGGCGCCGTGGTGGGTCGCGGTCTAGTCTGCGAACCATGACGTCGAGCGATCCAGAGCGGTTTAGAGTGTTGATTGCCGGCGGCGGGGTCGCCGCGCTCGAGGCCGCGCTGGCGTTGGGTGAGCTGGCGGGTGAGCGAGTCAGCACGACGATGCTGTCACCGTCGAGCGAGTTCGTGTATCGCCCTATGACCGTGCGAGAGCCGTTCGCGTACACGGCAGCACGGCACTATTCGCTGGCTGAGATCGCGCGCGACATTGGGGTCGAGCTCAAACAGGACGCGTTCAAGCGGCTTGATCCTGAGCGCCGAGCGGTGCGGACCGAACGTGGCGACCAGCTGTCGTACGACGCCCTGTTGCTCGCCCTCGGAGCGACGTTGCGTCCGCGCTTCAAATATGCGGTGACCGTGGATGACCAATGCCTGGACGAGCAGCTTCACGGGCTCGTTCAGGACGTCGAGGGCGGCTACGTCCACAGGCTTGCGTTCGTCGCCGGTAGTCCGATGCCGTGGCCGATACCGATGTACGAGCTGGCGCTGATGACCGCCCGGCGCGCGTACGAGATGAACATCGACATGTCAATTACGCTGGTCACTCCGGAGGACGGTCCGCTGGCGATCTTCGGCTCGGCGGTCAGCGAGGCGGTCGAGCGATTGCTCGAGGAGCACGGGATTCTCACGCTCACCTCGGCTCACGCAGAGATCCCAGAGCCCGGGCTGGTATCGATCCATCCGGGCGGGCGGCGCTTGCAGGTCGATCGAATCGTTGCGATGCCGCAGCTGCTGGGCCACTCCACACGGGGAGTTCCCTCGCGCACCGAGCAAGGGTTCATTCCGGTCGACGTCCACTGTCAGGTATCCGGACTCGAGCGGGTGTACGCCGCCGGTGACGCCACTGACTTCGCCGTCAAGCACGGCGGGATCGCCGCACAACAGGCCGATGCGGCGGCGGAGGCCATCGCGGCGCTCGCCGGAGCGCCGGTCGAGCCCAGCGAGTTTCACCCGGTGATCCGCGCAATCCTGCTCGGCGGCGATCAACCGCTGTACCTGAGCGCGCACCTCACCGGCGGACACGGATCGAGCTCACAGATCAGTGACACGCCCACCTGGTCGCCGCCCACGAAGATCGCTGCCAAGTACCTCGCTCCATACCTCGAGGCGCGCGATCGCGGCGCGCTGCGGTGACACTCTTGCCTGAACGCGACGCCTCGCGCCCGGCCGCACAGCCAGACAACGTCGCCTCGACCCGGACGATTCGAGTGGTGATCGCCGACGATCACGCGGTCGTGCGCCGCGGGCTGCGGCAGGTTCTCGACACCGAGGAGGGTCTTGAGGTGGTAGCCGAGGCGTCCGATCTAGACAGCGCTCGCCGCTACGTCCGAGGTCACCATCCGGATGTGCTTGTACTCGACCTGAACCTGCCCGAGGGGCTAAGCCTCGGGGCGATCCCGGAGATCCGCACCGAGTGGCCAGAGACACAGATCGTCGTGTTGACGATGCAGAACGAGCCGGCCTACGCGCGCGAGGCGCTCGGCGCCGGTGCGCTTGGGTACGTGCTCAAAGAGGCGGCCGAGTCCGAGCTGGTTGAGGCGGTTCGCCGTGCGGCGGACGGCGACACCTACTTGAATCCACGGCTCGGCGCTCGCGTGGCAGCTGAGCCGCCGCCGGGCCCGCCCGATGATCTCTCGGAGCGGGAAGTGGAGGTCCTTCGCATGATCGCGCTCGGACATACCAACGCCGAGATCGCCCAGGAGTTGTTCCTCTCGATACGCACAGTGGAGACGCATCGGGCTCACATCCAGCAGAAGCTGCGGCTCGGCTCGAGGTCTGAGCTCGTGCGCTACGCGCTCGACCGGGGGTTGGTAGGAACGTAACGGTTGCGTGCCGCAACGTTTCTACGCGCCCCGTTCCGCCGCGCGCCACTCGCGGCGTTTGGCCTCGTACTCGGGGGGCAGTGCCCCCTGAAGCGCCTCGGCAGCATCGAGCGCTTGCAGCGCCGAGCGGTAGTCGCCCCAGCGCGCGTCGCACTCGGCCAGCAACAGAGCGAGCTCGAGCGCGTCTGCATGCTCGAGGTCGGAGACAGGCTGACCCCCAGCCGCCGCTCGGTCGGCGAGCAAGCGCGAGCTCAGCGGCCGGGGGCGAGCGGTGGCGAGGTACGGCGCCAGATAGCGCGCTGCGATCTTCGCGGGCGGCCACCACAGTGGCTGGCCGGCAGCCGACGACGTCTCCCCACGAGTGAGGTGCAGCCGCCTCGCGTCGACCGCGACCGTAGAGGCGCGTGCGAGCAGCTGTGGATCGGCGCGAAGATAGAGCGGAGCGCCGCCGGTCATCAGAAGGCCCCGCAACACCGGCCTGAATGGCGCCGGCGCGATCGGAACACCGAGCTCGGCGGCGACCATCTCGGCGACCGCGTCGGCCTGCTGGGCGGCGAGTCCACCCTGTTTGAGCGGGAACGTGGTGACATCGCCGGCTGCATACACGTCATCGACGTCGCTGACGCGTCCGTGGACATCGACCGGGATGAATCCGTGGTGGTCGTGGGGCAGGCCTGGCAGCCTCGGGCCCTCGAGCTGCGGTAGCGCGATCACCTTGTCGGCGTACACCTCACCGCTTCCTGCGAGCAACAGCGCGCGTCCCCGTAGCAGCGCCGGGAGTGAGGAGGTCCGCACCACGATCCCGCGCGCGTGTAGGAGCGGCGAGATCGCCTTCGTGGCCACCGGCCCAAATAGCTCGAGTGGCTCCTCTTCGGGAGTCACCACGGAGACCTTGACGGCGTCCGCGCCCCGCTCGCGCAGATAGGCCGCGGTCATCAGCGCGAGCTCGTATATCGGGAGCGTCCACATCCGTTGAGCGGGCAGCGCCAGCACGATCGACCTCGCTGTTCCGGCCTCCAATTCGCCGAGCATGCCGCGGAGCGCGCTCACGTCGGCGCGCCCCCGGAAGGTGAGAGCGCCCGGGAGCGCTTCGCGCATGATCGCTCCCGTTGCGATCACCAGCGAGTCGAAGGGAATCTGATCTCCGGCGTCCGTGATGGCAACGTGGTTGTTTGGATCGACCTCGATCAGTGAGCCCCACACGATCCGGCCGCCGACGTGATTTACGACGATTCCAGCCAGGTCGTAGGAACGCGCCTCGCCGCGGTCGAAGGCCTCGGCCACCGTGACCGGCCGGTATTGGAACTCGCGCTCGGGCGAAAGGAGCGTGAGCTCAAGGCGATGGCCGGCCAGCTCCCTGAGAGCAAGCAACGCCTCAAGCGCCGCCACGCCACCGCCAGCGATGAGGACGCGCCGCCGATCTCGAGCTCGCGGACTCACGCCCTAACTCCGGCATGCTGCGCGCGGTGCGACGTCGC
>JAFASF010000194.1 GCA_019244745.1 Solirubrobacterales bacterium
CGGTCGGCAAGCCGGTCGCGACCAGCCGCCATCAAGCCACCCGGTCAATTCCGGGCCGCGCCCTTGCCTTCGATGTTGGATTCCCCCTATCGGGCTCCAGTACAGGACTCACACCTCCGATCTCAACGTCCGTGCCCGGCACACCTCGCTTCGGCCTACGGCCTTCGCTCGACAGCGCTCGGGGATGAGACGATGTGCGGAACGTCAGGGGTGGTGCACTGACCGGTTGAGGTCAAGCGCTGAGTCGGGCCTACCGGTACGCCTGATCGGAACCCCCGAATAACCGCACGAACGCATCCGAATCCGGTGTTGGACGGTCTGGACAAAGCTTGTCCACGGATGCCGCTGACCCCGGCCGAAAACCGCACCCTTCCATGTAGCGTGACGTTGGGCGGGCGGGGTCAGCGGCACACGTGGACACGAGCAGGAATTTCTGCCCGACCCTCTCGACACCCGTCTAAACACCCCAGTCAACGATTAGGGGGTCGAAAACGTCCATAAACGTCCGCCCGAGACTCAGCTGCTATTGGCCAACTTGGACAATCTCCACCACTGGACCAAAGTTGAGTTACTCGAACCGCGAGCAACAGTGACTGCCTGGTCGTTCCCTGTGCTTATGGCGGAGTGGGGTGCGTGCGTGAGGGGGTCGCCCGCCGGCCATGGACGGCCGGCGGAATGGGCACGGACGGACGTACCGAGGAGACATATCGTCCCTATCTTTGGTGCGCCGATACTGCTGGGCCGGGTCCGCCCCGGTCCGGAGTGCCGCGATCACCGTGCTCATGCGATTGCTCATCGCTTGCGCCCTCACTGCGACCGACCATGCCCGATTTTGGCAGGGACCGGGGACGTCGCCGACGCGCGTGGTCGAGGCCCGCATTTCGTGCTCCCGCGGGCATGAGTGGCCGATACGGCTTCGGGACTGCTTGTGTCCGATTCCGGCAGCTCGCTTGTGCAGTCTGCGCTCGATCTCGTGGCTGTTTCGGTCCAGAGCGAGAATGCCGTCGTGGGATTCACCCGACAGGCCGACAGCTCTGGTGCTAGCAGGGTCTGTGACTCCCAGCTAACAGTCCACCCGGTCGGAGCCAGCGGATCCGAGCGCGATGTGGCAGCCGCCGCGCGATGCGACGTGCCCGAGTTCCGCGCGACGCGGAGGGCCGTTCTTGCGTGGCGCGAGGTTGCGCCGCAGCCTGATAGCGGGTCTCTTGGACGCGATGACGGGGTTCAACATGCGGTGTAGCCGCCGTCGACCGGGAGGGCTACGCCGTCACGAAGCTTGCGCCGGGGCTAACGAGCCAGAGCCCGGGAGGCCGACGAGTCCGCCGAGCGAGGAGTTGTTGACGATCGCGCCGCTGTCCTGCGTGCGCATCTGCCTGAGTCCATGCTTCATGCAGGTCCAAACGCCCCGGAGATTGACCGCGTTGACGCGATCCAACAGCTCGGCCGGCTCGTCGGCCGCGTCGGTGGGCGGGGCTCGATCGCAACCAGCCAGTCCCATGTATCGAAGCCGCGGTAGGGCCACAGGTCCGAGCCGCACACACACGCGCTTGAGATGCGGATGATCGCGTCCGTCGGTTCAACGTGAAGCCCGGGCAATTCGAGATCGGCTCGTTCTTCGCCTCCGGCCGCGACCGCGCCGAACCAGCCAGTGCCCAGCACATCGGAAGTCGCGAGGAGGCTCGGGACGATCTCGTCGGTGATCCCGGGTCCGGCGCGTACAGCTCGCCAGTGGGCAGTGGATCGCGACCGCCGCCGAACCGGATGTTCGAGATCGCCGTGACTGTGCCCATGAGGCGCAGGCGTGAGCAAGGGCCGGGTCAGCGGTCATCACGCGTATTGCGTGGTTCGGCCGGCGAGGGCGTCAGATCATCAAGAACATGTGACGACCGCTCACCCATCCGTGGCCGATGCTTCGCGCCATGGCTCACAACCTCTTGGAGCAAAACAGAGTCGCCGGCGGAACAACCGGGCGACAACGTGATCGCGATGACCCTCGGCTCCGACGAAAACGCTTACAGAGAACCCGTGCGCTCGATGGTGGAAGAGCTGAAGGCCAAGGTCCGCCACGACGGCAAGGCCTCCGTTGCTGGCCGGTGACGCTTACTCGTCCGCGGCTCCGCGCGGTAGGATCGCCACGCGACGATCCCGCCGCCCGACACGACCGCCGGGCCGACGGTGTTGGGCGCTCGCTCCGAGAGCTCCGCAGGCTCGACGTAGCCACGTATGCGGCGGTCGCGGCAACCGCGACGCCGACGTTGGACGTGGCGTTCCGGCGGCTGTCCCGCGCTGCTGATCGGTCGAAGCTTTGGCTCGCCGTGGCCACGCTCCTGGCCGCAGTCGGCGGCAACCGCGGGCGCCGCGCCGCCAAGGATGGGCTTGCGTCGATCGCACTCACCTCCGCCACGGTCAACCTGCTGCTCAAGCCGCTCGGCGATCGCCGCCGGCCCAACCGCGATACCTACGACGTGCCGGTCGCCCGCCAGGTGGCGATGCCTCGGTCGACGTCTTGGCCCTCGGGTCATGCAGCGTCCGCGTTCGCGTTCGCCACCGGAGTCGGTGCCGCGGCGCCGGGAGCGGCTCTCCCGCTCACGGGGCTCGCCGCGCTGGTCGCGTACTCCCGCGTACACACCGGCGTCCACTATCCCGTCGACGTGATCGCTGGCGCCGTCACGGGCGTCGCGATGTCGCCGCTCGCGGTCGCGGCCGTAGACCGCGTCGGGAGCACGTGATGAGTCTGTGGCTGCACCGCTCCTCGCACAGCGGGTGGCTACCGGTCGACGCGTCGCGCCGCCCGGTGCTGTTCGTGAACCCGACCTCCGGAGGCGGCAAGGCCGCACGCGCCCGACTCGCGGACCTCGCCCGGGAACGAGGCATCGAGCCAGTGACGCTGACGCGCGGGAGCGATCTAGAGGGCCTCGTCGGGAGAGCGCTGTCCGGTGGTGCCGACGCCATCGGGGTCGCGGGGGGCGACGGGTCACTGGCGCGCGTCGCGGCGGCTGCGTCCGCCCGCGGGATCCCGTTCGTGGTTGTCCCGGCAGGCACGCGCAACCATTTCGCCCGCGACGTGGGCATCCCGCCGAATGATCCGGTCGGGGCGCTTGACGCCTTTGGCACGGCGCTCGAGCGGACGATCGACCTCGGCGACGTAAACGGGCGGCCGTTTCTGAACAACGTGTCGCTCGGGATCTACGGCGACGCCGTCCGGCGAGCGACGTACCGCGACGCGAAGGTGCGCACGCTGCTCGAGGCCGCCGAGGAGGTGCTCGGGCCGGGCGCTGCGGTCTCCGGGATGGAGCTAGCCGACGACCGCGGACGCAAGCACACGCAGCCTGCCGTCGTCCTGGTCTCGAACAACCCCTACGCCTTCGAGCGTCCGCCTGTCAGGGGAGCGCGTCCCGCGCTCGACAGCGGGCAGCTGGGGGTCATGACCATCGAGCCCGCGGCTGGTCCCGCGAACGTCGCACGCGCATGGTCAACCCGGTCGCTCTGCGTCGAGGCCGGTGAGGACGTCCACGCCGGAGTCGACGGAGAGGCGGTCGTACTCGCACCGCCCCTGGCGTTCACGATCCGCCCGGCTCGCCTCCGCGTCCGGGTCGCGCCGCGGCATGGTCAGCGGTTCGTTTAGAAGACCGGGGCAACCCTCATTTCTTTACCTCGCGATCGTCGGCCGGGGGATGTTGCGCACGTTCGCGCGGGCCATCTCGAGCATCTTCCCGACGCCGCCGTCGGGCACGGTCTTGCCGGCGGCGAGCGCGAAGCCCTTGACCTGCGCTCCTACTACGCGGTCGGATGCATGCTTGGATTCCGCGCGTTGCGGGACGCTTGTGGTCTGCAGCAAGTGCTCGTGGCCGAGTAAAGGCAGGTCTCGAGTATGTTGCCCTCGCGCCGCGGGATGTCGCGGATCGGCGGCGCGATGTCGCCCTCGGCGAGGATCCTGGTCGCCATCTGGTACAGCAGCGGCTGAAACAGATGATGGTTGGTTCGGTCGCCGACCGTCACGTCGACCTCAGCACGGCGCAGCGCGTTCGCCGCGAACGGGCCCCCGGACCCCGCGCCCACGATCGCCACGCGATGCCGCCGCTGTGCGGCGTCGTCGCCTGTCGTGAGATCCGGATTCGATTTGCCGTCGTGCCTCACGCTGCAAGTCTCACGTTCGGCGGGGCGACCCTGCATCACGCAAAGTGAAGTATTCGCGGGCATGGTCGCGTTCTTCGCCCAGCGTCCCGATGAATCACCCAGACTGCGTGACGACCACTCACCCCCGCGGGAGTCAAGCTCAGAGACGATGACGAAGAAGACCCGGTGGAGATTCCGGACCTGCCGTCTGAGGGGTCTATCGACCGGCTCGTGTCGCTGCTCGCGCCTTTCCTCAGGATCTGCCAGCCGAAGCTTCATGGGCTGAGCAACTTGCCCGCTGATGGGTCGCTGCTCGTCGGCAATCACACCATCTACGGCTTCCTGGATCTGCCGTTCATGATGGCCGAGATCTGGAAGCGCCGCCGGCTTGCCATCCGGGGTCTGGGGGAGCACGCGCGCTATGCGGTTCCCCTCTGGCGGGATCTCCTGGCGATTGGCGGGATGGTGCGTGGCACCCGTGACAACGTACGGGCCCTGATGCCCGCCCGACAGACGATCCTGGTCTTCCCCGGCGCTCGCGCGAGCTCAACAAGCGACGCGGTCAGCAGTACCAGCTGCTGTGGCGCGACCGCATCGGATTCGCCCGGCTCGCGATCGAGCACCGCTACCCGGTCGTCCCGTTCGCAGCGGTGGGCGTCGATGACATGCTCGATGCGATCGTCGACCAAAACACGCCGATATACGGGCAGCTGGCCCGCGCCTATGAAAGCTCATGGGGTTTCCGACGCCGCCGGTCGTGCGCGGGGTTGGACTGACACCGATCCCCCGACTCGATCGCCTGTACTTCTGGCTCGGAGAGCCGATCGACAGCGCCCGCTTCGGTAGGCGGTTTGACGATACGGCCGCCGCGCGAGCGCTCCGCGACGAGGTCAGGCAGGCCGTCCTGAGCGGGATCCAGTTCCTGCGGGACGAACGCGACCAGGACCCGAACCGCGGCCTCACGTCTCGGCTGCTCCACCGCATCGAATAGCAGCCGGCGGCCGGTCTGGCGGCAACTCGGGAAGCGCCAATGCCCCCGCCACCACTCGGTAGACCTTGCGGTTGAAGATCAGGCCCACGTGGCTGCCCGTCACCTCGACGCAGTCGGCATGCGGGATCACCTGGCTTTGCCAGTGGACGACGCCATCCGCCTTGGAGTAGATGCTCGTAAGGCGGACCTGCTCGAACGGGAACGGCCGAGCGTAGTCGCGGCTGAACGGACATCCGCAATGGCCGGTGAGGCAGGTTTCTCTGCGCGCTCGTCCAGTGGCGTAGACGATGCGCCGCGCGACGCCGACCGCGAACACGGTGGGCGCGCTGGCTCCGAGCAGGCCCTGGAGGTCCGCACCCATCGAGATCGCGTGCGAGACGCGGTCGGGGCGACGGGCGGCGAGCGCCCGCGCGTAGTGGCCGCCCCGGCTGTGCCCGATCAGCGCTATGCGTCGACCATGGTCGCGCCACAGCCCCTCCACTCGCCGCTCCAGCCGGTCGAGCGTGCGGTCAGAGCAACCGGCATTGGCGACGAACCCGCACAACTGCGGCCGGTAGCCGATTCGTCGCAGCCATGCGGCCATCACCGAGAGCGTCTGATCGCCGGCGAGGAACCCGGGCATCACGACGACCGGACGGCCGTCGCCGCGCGGCACGCCCCCGCCGTACAGGACGGGGTCGGCCAGCAGGCGCGCGAGTTCCAGCCACCATCGCGTTTCGGCCAGCGGCCGGCCCATCCAGCGCTCGCGCACCGGGTCGGCGCCAAAGACGAAGCGATCGGCGTCCTCGAAGCTGGCGCCGTCCCCCGTCGTCGGCTCCGGCGAGCCCTCACCCGGCATGCACGTAGCTGCCTGGAGCCTTCGCCGTCGCCTTGTGCTTGCGGCTTCCCAGCGTGGTTGGAGCCGGCTTCAGCTCGCCCGCACGATCCGAGAGCCACTCGCTGTAGTCAGGCCACCAGCTGCCCTGCTTGACGTCGGCCTGCGCTGCCCACGCCTCGGGCTCATCAGCGGGATCGTCGGCGACGCGGTAGCTGGCTCGGCTATCGGGGCTCGGCGGGTTGACCAGCGCCTGGATGTGGCCGCTGGTCGAAAGGACGAACCGCTTGCTCCCGCCGACTAGCTGGGCGCTGCGGTACGCGTTCTCCCACGGCACGATGTGGTCGCGCAGGCCCGCGATCGCGTAGCTGTCCAGCGTGATCACTCCGAGATCGATGGGCGTGCCGAGCACCTCCACCTCCCCGGGATGGGTGAGCGCGTTATCGAGCGCGGTGCGGATGAAATCACGGTGCAGGCCGGCCGCCAGTCGCACGGAGTCCTGGTTCCAGTACAGGATGTCGAACGCGGGCGGGTCCTTGCCCAGCAGGTAGTTGTTGACGAAGTAGTTCCAGACCAGGTCGTTGGGACGCAGCCACGCGAACACGCCCGCGAGCGCGCGGCCGTCGATGTAGCCCTTGCGGGCCGACTCGGCCACCGCCGCTGCGGCGAGCTCGCGGCTGGCGAACGCCCCCGCCGTTCCCATTCGTGCCTGATCGAGCGCGCACACCATCGTTGTGAGGGAACCGAACTTGTCCTGCTCGCCGATCGCGGCGAGGTGGCCCGCCGCGCAAGCCGTGATGATCCCGCCCGAGCAGGCCGCGTTCACGTTCACCGCCTGCTGCCGGGTGATCTCGGCGACCGCGTCGCGCGCCTCGAGTACCGCCTGTGCGTAGGTGTCGAGGTCGAAATGACCCTGAGCGGCGTCGGGGTTGCGCCACGAGATCGTGAACACCTGCTGCTGTTGGCCGAGCAGCCACTCCACGAGGCTCCGGCCCGGCGAGATGTCGAGGATGTAGTACTTGTTGATCGTCGGCGGGACGAACAGCAGCGGCACCTCGTGCACCTGCTCGGTCGCCGGGCGGTACTGGATCAGCTCGAAGACGTCCGTCCGCAGCACGACCGTGCCGGGCGTGACGGCGAGGTTTCCGCCCACCTCGAACTTCGTCACATCGACGCTGGCGGGGAGATGCGGTGGACGGGTGACATCGCGCAGGAAACGCCTGGCCCCTCTCACGAGGTTGACTCCGCCGGCATCGATGCTCTCCTTCAGCACCGCGGGGTTCGACCAGGGGAAGTTCGTCGGCGCCAGGGCGTCGAGCACGTTGCTCGCCGCAAACCGGGCCTGGCGTTCGGTCCGCCAGTCGAGCCCCGCGTCCGAGATCAGGCGATCGACGGTGTCGCACGTGGCGAGGTAGCTCTGCATCACGCGGCGCAGCAGCCAGTTGTCCTGCCACGCTCGCTCGGCGAAGCGACGATCGCCCTTGCTCGGCCGAGTCTCGGAGCTCCCGGCGGCCACTCGGGCCAGCTCGACGCCGAAGCGACCCGCGTCGCGCCCGGAGCGTCGGGGATGGCGGGCGAGTCCCGCGATCGTGCGACCAGCCGCCTTCGGCCTGAGGAACCTGCCCACGCCGCCGCTTTCGAGCGCCGCGTCGCTGAGCATCACGTCGAGGCCCGACTGCGCCGCGCGCCGCAGACCCGGCTCCGGAGGCGAGACAGGCTCCTTCGGCGTCGAATTTGCCGTGACGCTCATTGGACCAGGCGGCCGTGGACGATCAGCTCGCTGGGCGTAGGGATCATGCCCAGCAGGCCGTGGCTCATGCCGAGCTTCCGGTGATCGGCGTACGTTCGCGCGTCGATCTCAAACTCGTCGCCGACCCGCCGCAGGCTGGCGGCCAGCTTGAGCGGCAAGCTCTTTCCGGCTGCGTACAGCCGGCCGCTGACCTTCAGCCGCTCGCCGTCCAGCGTGGCGGTATCGGACACGAAGCGGACCTGTGGGTGGTTCTCCACGTCGAAGAAGTCGGGCGAGCGCAGGTGTGCGTCACGGAAAGCGAGGTTCGTGTTGAGGCTGGCGGCGTCGATCACCAGCTCGATCGCCGGGCTCCGCTCCAGGTCAAGACTCGCTTCGTGGCGTTCGAAGTGACCTTTGACGGTCGCGAGCCCCCAGAGGGTCGGGGTGCGGAATTCGACGCGCGAGCGCGCCGGATCGATCCGCCACCGCCCGCGGGCGGTGCTCCGCGCGCCGGAGGGCTTTGCGATGGTGGAGGGCTTGGTGATGGTGTCAGTGCTCATCGGGATTTCCTTTGTTGATGAATTGCCATGTCCAGGCATATTGGGAGAGGACCTCCTCGACCGCGTCGTCTTCGGTCGAGTGCGGGACGTGAATCTCGACAGCGCCGTCGACCAGGACCGCGCGCACCTGGTCGCCCACCCTGGTTTCGGCGAGCGCGTCGCGAGCGGCCCGCTCGGCGGCCCGGCGGCGCAGCTCGGGCTTGTAGGGCTTGCCGACCAACGTCAGAGGGATCTCGGCGACGATCTCGACGTGCTTGGGCGCGGCCGCGCGCTCGGGCACGTGGTCGGCCGCCCAGGCTTCAAGCTCGCCGGAGGTGAGCTCGCTGCCGGCGGCGATGGTGACAAACGCCACGGGCACTTCGCCGGAGTGGAGATCGGGTCGGGCCACGGCGGCTGCGGCGGTGACCTCGGGGTGATCGAGCAGCCCGTCCTCGACCGTCGCGGGATCGATGTTGTGGCCGCCCCGGATGATCAGGTCCTTCGCCCGCCCGGCGAGACAAATGAATCCGTCGCCGTCGACGGAGGCCAGGTCGCCGGTGTCAAGCCACCCGTCCCTGATCTTCCCCTCGGCGCGCACCTCACGTCCTGAGCCGGTGTCGACGAGATAACCCGCGAAGATGTTCGGGCCGCGCAGGACGAGCGTTCCGACCTCATTTTCGGACAGGAACGTCCAGCTGCCGCTCGGCTCCTCGATCGCGACCGTGCGCGCCTCCTGGTAGGGGAGACGCTGCCCGACGGCGCTCGGCCGGGGCTCCTGCGGCCAGCTGAGCGCGCTGGCGCAAGTGCCCTCGGTCAGGCCATAGCCCTCGCACAGCGTCACCCCGGTGCGTGCTTCGAAAGCGTCGCGCACGGCGGGCGGCAGCGGCGCGGCGCCCACGATCGGCAGCTTCAGACTGGAGATATCCGCGGCGACCGGGATTTGGGCGAGCACCGAGTAGACCGTCGGCACCGCGGACATCGCGGCGATCCGGTAATGCTCGACGATCTGCCAGAAGTTATGGAACAGCGGAACGTCGCGGTAGCCCAGCGGGCCGCCCCAGACCACGTGCTGTCCCCTCAGCAGCGGTGCCAGCACCGTCACCAGGAGCGCGTTGGTGTGAAACAGCGGCAGCGCAGCGAAGATGACGCTGCTCTCGTCGAGGACGTTGCTGGCGCGCATCATCCAGGCGTTTGCGACCTCGTTTGCGTGCGTCCGGGCGGCAAGCTTGGGCGTGCCGGTAGTCCCGCCGGTGTGCAGATAACTGGCGATCTCGTTCGTCGCCGGGGGGCTTCCGGGCGAGTCGGCTGGGTCAGCGCCGGCCATCAGCTCCTGCAGGTGTGCGACCTCCACCCCCTCGAGCGGCTCCAGCGCCGGCGCTCGGTCGGGCGCGGCGGTCGGGCGTAGCGCGAGCAGGGCCCGCGCGCCCGTCGTCTCGGCGATGGTTCGCGCCTGCGCCCACACGCCCTCGTCGAGCTCGGGCCCGGAGGCGACGATCACCTTCGCGCCCGACAGGCGCAGGAGCGCGATCGCGTGCTCAGGCGCCAAGCCGGGATTGATCGGGGCGTAGATCCCAACCGCCTCGGCAGCCAGCAGCAGCGGGAGCATCTCGGCGCAGTTGACCGAGATGACCGCGACCGGCTCACCGCGCCTCACGCCCAGCCCGGCCAGCACGGCCGCCGCCCGATGCACGTCCTGCGCGAGCTCTGCGAAGCTCCGGACGAGGGGCGTGTGGAAGCGCGCGGCGTCCGGCAGCACGGAGACGGCCGGGCGGTCAGGCCACAACTCGGCCGCCCTCGTCACGAGCTCGTAGGTGCTCGCCGGAAGGCCCCGCTCGCCGAGCGGGACACGCTCGACTTCGGCCAGGCCGGCTGGACCGCTGAACGCCGGCCACAGCGGCAGCTCGGTTCTCAGCGCACCCATGCTTCCTCCACGTATGCCTCGGGGGCGAGGTAACCCTCGGGCTCCTCGACCACGGTGTTGCGTAGCTCGCCGATCCCTTCGATCTCGACGCGGACAGCGTCGCCGATCTTGAGCAAGCCCTCGGGGAACGGCTGGCGCACGGCGCCGATGCCCGCAGGCGTGCCGGTGGCGATCACGTCGCCGGGCTCGAGCGTGAACGCCTGAGACAGGTGGGCCACCTGCTCATAGCAGTCGTAAATCATCTCGCGCGTGTTGCCGTCCTGGCGCAGCTCGTCGCCGACCCACGTCCGGATCGAGAGCTCGCGCGGGTCGCCGAGCTCGTCCTGGGTGACGATCCACGGCCCGAGCGGCCCGTGCGTGTCGAACGATTTGCCCATCGTCATCGTCGGCGTCCGCATCTGCCAGTCGCGCACCGACACGTCGTCGGCGATCGTGTAGCCCAGGATCACCTCGTGCGCGCGGTCCGCGGGCACGTGGCGGCAGCGCGTGCCGATCACCACCGCCAGCTCGCCCTCGTAGTCGAGCAGGCTCGAGACGCGCGGCATGTGGACGCCGTCGTCCGGGCCGACCACGCAGGTGACCTGCTTGTTGAAGAACACCGGGAACTGCGGCGCCTCCATCCCCGATTCGGCGATGTGATCGGCGTAGTTGAGCCCGATGGCCAGGAACTTGCGCGGCTGGACGGGCGCCAGCAAGCGCACCTCTTCCAGTGGGTGCCGCTCGGCCGGGTCGTCTCGGTCGACGACGTATCCGTCCTCGACGATCCCCTGGCGCGGGCCGGCGCCCGCATCAAACCGGCATAGCCGCATCACGACGCCTCCGGGATCTCGACCGGCGCCTGCTCGGGGGCGTAGCCTCCGGCCATCGCCTGGGCGTGGATCTCCTGGAAGCTGAGGCCGTCGGCGTAATCGGCCGCAACCCGGTCCGGGTCGACGAATACACCGATGGGGTTGGCTTTGAACTCATCGGATGTCTTCATCCATTCCTTGGACTTCTCCCAGGAGCCGAGGTTGTCGACCTGCAGCTCGACATTGTTGCCGTCGGGGTCGGCGTAGTAGTAGGAGAGGGTCATCCCGTGATCGAGGCACAGCGCGGGCGTGATGCCGGCTTCCTTGAGGCGCAGGTAGCTCGAGTTCAGCTCCTCGAAGCTGGAGTACTCGAACGCCGAATGGTGCATCCCGGTGCGGTTGTCCTTGTCGGGGTCATCGACGAAGTTCGGGAACGCCAGCAGCGCGATCCGGTGGTTGGCACCGTCATTCGACAGCCAGGCGCCGACCTGGTCCTGGAAGATCACCTCGGCTCCAACCAGCTCGCGGTAGAAGTCGATCATCTCCTGAAGCCGCGTGGTCTTGAGATTGACGTGATGGAACTTGGGGTGGATAACGACGTCCGTCATGCGAGCACTCCTGAGGTCGCGGGGGTCGAGATGATGTGAAGCTGGGTGCGAAGGTCCTCCAGGAGCTCCGGCACTGCGTGCGGCGAGGCGGCACCGCCGAACACGTAGAAGTCGGGGCGGACGAGCACGGCGTGGGCGTTGTGCTCGGCGAGCCACGCGGTGAGGCGTCCGTCGCGGTCGCGCACGCCGTGGGGCCCAGCCGGATCCAGCGACGCGACCGTCGCCCCGAGGGTGTCGAGCAGCTTGCGCTCCCGACGGGAGAGCGCCTCCAGCGGGTCGCCGTCGGCAACGATCAGCTGAAAGCCTCCGCCCACGACGTCGTCGAAGCGTCCTTCCCGCCCCGCGCGCTCAACGACTCCCTGCACGCTCAGCGTCCCGGCGAGTGGATCGGGAGCACCGATCGGCTGGTGGAGCAGCCCCGCGGTCAACGGCGCGAGCTCGAGCGGCGGCGGTGGACCGGCGGCGCGCAGCGTCGCGTCGCGCTCGGCCGCCGCCTCCGGGTCAAGCTGGCAGAGAACCTTGCCCAGCTCAATCGCGAGCCGGATCACCGCGTCGTTCTGGGGCTGCCGCTCGGCCTCGATCGTGCCCAGCAGCCGCTCGTGTGCGACTCCTCGCAGCACGAGGTCGAGCTTCCAGGCCAGATTCGCGGCGTCGCGGAGGCCGGAGCAGAGGCCCTGCCCGAGGAACGGCGGCGTCAGGTGCGCGGCGTCGCCGACGATCAGCACGCGGCCCTTGCGCATGTGGTCGGCCACCATCGAGCGGAACTCGTAAACGGTGCTGCGCGTGAGCGGGCCGTCCTGTGCCCGGTACCACGGCTCGAGCAGCGCCCACACCCGCTCGGGGTCCTCGAAATCGGACGGCTGCTCGTGGGGGAGCAGCATGAACTCCCAGCGCCGGTGACGGGGGCCGCTCTGCACGATCGTCGTCGGGCGCGCCGGATCACACCTCTGGCTGGCGATCGGGAGGTGCGCAAGCGCGCCCATGTTATGTGGCTCGGCGTCCACCACCAGCCACCGCTCCTGAAAGCCGAGGTCACGTCGGCTGATCCCGCTCGCCTCGCGCACGAACGAGTTCGCGCCGTCCGCCCCGACCAGCCACCTGGCGCGCACCGTGCGGTGCTCACCCGTGCTCGCGAGCTGCCCCGCCTCCTGCTCGCTCACCCGGTGAAGCGTCAGCTCGACCTGGTCGCTTGACTCCTCCAGACCGTCTGCGACCCAGCCTCGCTCGACGGTCACGCCCGCCGGGAGGCACGCGTGGCGATGAATCGCGGCCTCGAGCTCGGGCTGAAAGAACATGTAGTCCGCCACCCACCCCGATCGCGCCAGGCCTTCCACGTCGAACCGGAGCAGTAGCTCACCGTCGGCGCCGAACCACTGGTAGTCGCGGACCGGAACCATCTCCTCGGCCAGCACGTCGGCCAGTCCGAGCGATTGGAGCAGGCGCATGATCTCGTGATCGAGATGCACCGCCCGCGGCATGCGGTAGATGTCCTGAAACCGCTCGAATACCACAACCCGATGCCCGGCGCGGCCCAGCAGCGCCGCCAGCGCCTGCCCCACCGGCCCATAGCCGACGATCGCGATGTCGGCATCGAGACCCTGAGCAGTCATGACGTGACTCCGGACCCGGCCGACACGGGCCGGGTGGCGACGGGACGAGCGAGGATCTGGCCGAGCGCGCCGGCGAGCTCACCGACCGGATCGTCGGCCGCACTCGACGCTCGCCGTCCGACGAAGCGGTCCGGCCGCACGAGGATCGCGTCGTCGCTCTGGATCTCGCGGTGGCGCACCCAGGCGCTGCGGGGATCGTAGAGATCGCCATCGATGTGGCCGATCCGAACCGCATCGAGCGGAATCCCCGCCTCGGAGGACAGCTCGTTGGCCGCCTCGCACCACGCACCACCCTCCTCGCCCGCGATGAGCAGGCAGCGACCGGGAACGACGAGGTCCTTGATCGGGCGGCGCTCGCCCGCTTCGTCCTCGATCCAGGCGTGCGGCAACGGAGCGCCCGGCCGGGTGGACGGTGCGTCCACGCGGACGTCGTCGACCGTGGTGCCAGGCTCGGTGCCGTTCGGCACGACGGCGGCCGACTCGTAGCTATAGCCGTACTCGACGTTCAGCTCCGAGAACTCCATCGACTGCGCCCGCATCCCGCGCAGCACACTCGTGCGTGGCTCGGCGTCCTCAGGACGACCGCTCCAAATCCGGCTCAGCCGCTCCATGTTTTCCTCCGGCGAGTACTCCGGAGAGATGCCGATCGCGGCCCCGGTGGCGAAGTGGTTGACCGCGTTCTTCAGCGAGCGCCGACACTTGCGCGCATCGACCGGGCGGCGCTCGTCTTCATAAGTATCCAGCAGCGCTTCGTCGGCCAGGCCCGCCAGGACCGCCGCCACCTTCCAGCACAGGTTCTGGGCGTCGTGAATGGCGCTCGTCAATCCGAGGCCGCCCGTCGGCGGATGGCGGTGCCCGGCATCTCCGAGCAGCAGCACCCGCCCGTCCCCGAAAGCTGAGGCGATCACGGTGTCGACCGACCAGCGCGTGATCTTGTGGATCTTCATCGGCAGATCGGCGATCCCGAGTGCCCGGCGAGCGTCGGCTTCGACCTGCGCGTCTGACTCCTCGCAATCGACCGGGTAGTTGAGGTGAATCACCCACTCCTCCGACTCCGGACCCCACCGCTCGGGGCCCATCGGAACCATCACCACCAGCACGCCCGCCTGCGGCGGGTAGATCCAGCGAATCAGAACATCTGGATCCTTTGCCCAGCGCGAGAAGTCGGCCGACACGTGCAGTGTCGCCGTCTGCGTCACCACGCCAAGCCCCTCGTACTCCACCCCGCTCAACCTGGCGACTCGTCGTCCGCCGTCCGCCCCGAGCAGGTAGTCGCTCTTCACCACGTACTCGCGCCCGGAGGCGTTCTCCCGGATCAGCGCTCGCACGCCGTCCTCGTCCTGCTCGAGGTCGATCAGCTCGTGGCCGAACCGGATCCGCCCCGGCGAGAGCTCTTCCGCGCGCGCCTTGAGCAGCGGCTTGAGCCGGATCTGCGGCAGGTTCATCTGCCGGCACGGGCTCGCCACGCGCCAGAGCTCATCCTTCCCGCCGGCCCCCCAGCATTCAAGCCGCGCCAGACGACGGCCGTAGTCCGGATCGGGCCCTGCGAAGCCTGCGTAGTAGGCGGTCGCCGCCATCTGCTCGGCGGGCGTGCCGCGCTCCGCGATCGCCGCAGCGGCGCCCACGTCCTCGAGCACTTCCATCGTCCGCAAGTTGAGGACATGGGCGTTGGGCAGATCGGACGTCCCAGGGCGCGCGCTGACCAGCAGATGATCGACTCCCTGGCGGGCCAGGAGCATCGAAGCGGTCAGGCCCGCGCCACCACCACCCACGATCAAGACGGGTACGGCCTCGTCAGCAGCTGCTGTGAATTCCATCGTGTCCTCTCATCGCATTCACTGAATTGGAGCGTAGACTACAAAACTTCTTTTAGAATGTCAACTACAATTTGTGCGCTATCTTGCGTTCGATGGCGACCCATGCGGATGTGACGCCGAACCGCCGGGGGAAGAGATCCCGCGAGCTCGTCCTGGATGCGGCCGAGCGCGTGATGGCAGAGCACGGCTTCGAAGCGGCCACGCTCGCCCGCGTGGTCGAGGAGGGCGGCATCCCGATGAGCTCGGTCTACCACTACTACGGCTCCAAGGAAGGGATCCTGCTCGCCGTCATGGAGCGCGGCGCGGAGCGCTTCTTTGCCGACCTGCCGGACTGGAACCGCAGGATCGGACGTCCAGCCGAGCACCTGGCCACCGTGCTCTCGACGGCCGCCCAGACGCTCGAGCGCCATCCCAACTTCCTTCGCATGCTGATCGTCTTTTCCGTGCAGCCGCCTGCCGGTGGCGGCGACGAGATCGAGGTCGTCGTCGAGCGGGTCCGCCGCCTCGGACTGGACCGCCTGCGCGAGCAGATCGCGATCGCATTCGGCGACGACCCCGACAGTCCCGTGACCATCCAACTCGCTCGCCTTGCACTGGCCGTCATCGATGGCGCGTTTGTCGCCTCGCAAGCCGACGGCGCAGTCCCGCTCGAGAGCCTGCTCAAACCGCTCGTACCGGCTGTCGTTGCGGTACGCCGCGCGCTGCTCGCGACCGCCCAGTAAACGATCTGACTGACCTCACCCACACCGCGTACGCTGAGGCTCGGGTTGGTGACCGGTCATCACGCAGTCCGCGTGATTCCACCGTCGCGGCCGGATTCCGCGCGGATCTTGGCGCGCGAGTACCCGCCTAACCTCGGCGCCTTGCGGGTTTCCCCGGACGGAGCTAAGGTCCCGAGGTGCGAGGGTTATTCCACCGTTGGTTGCCAACGTGGGAGATCGGGATATGCAGAGCACCGCGGACGGGCGTCTGCTAGAGCACCGCGCCTATTCAGACGGGCGCGACAGGCCCGCCCACGGCGTAGTCCAGCGTGATGCGCTTTTTGAGCGTTTGTCGGCCGCGAGCGCGGTCGTCTTAATTTGCGCTCCGGCGGGGAGCGGCAAGACGGTGCTGCTGCGCTCATGGGTCGACGCGGCAGGAGTGCAGGACCGGGTGGCATGGGTGTCGGTCCGGCGGGATGAGCGGGACGCGCAGGGCTTCTGGCTGTCGGTCATCGGCGCGCTGGCAGATGGGGTCGGGGTCGTGCAGCGGGTCGATCCGGCGCCGAGCTTCCAAGGTGAAGCGGCGGTCGAGCGGTTGCTTGGGGACCTTCGGTCCCTGGAGGAGCCGGCTGTGCTTGTGATTGACGATCTGCACGAGCTCCATTCGGCAGATGCGATGACCTGGCTCGAGCTGTTTCTCGCTCGGTTGCCCGCCAACCTACGGGTGGTCCTGGCGACACGTGAGGACCCGCGGCTCGGGCTACATCGTCTGCGCTTGACCGGTGACCTGACCGAGCTCAGGGCGCCCAATCTGCGCTTCTCCATGGACGAGACTAAGGACCTGCTTCGGACCGCGGGGATTACGCTCTCCGATGGCGGCATGGCAATGCTGTATGAGCGGACCGAGGGGTGGGCGGCCGGCCTCCGCCTGGCGGTGATCTCGCTCGGCCAGCATCCCGATCCGGAGCGGTTCGTGACGGAATTCTCGGGCAGCGAGCGGACCGTGGCGGGATATCTGCTGGCGGAGGTATTGGAGCGCCAGCCCGCCGAGGTGCGCGAGCTTCTGCTGCGCACGTCGATCCTCGAACGAGTCAGCGGCCCACTGGCCGACTACCTCACCGGCAGTTCGCGCTCAGAGCGAATCCTGCAGGAACTAGAGGATGCCAATGCATTCGTAACGTCGCTCGACGCCCGACGGTGCTGGTTTCGCTACCACCATCTGTTCGCCGACCTCCTCCAGCTCGAGCTGCGGCGATCCGACCCAACGGTCATCGGCCCGTTGCACCGTGCGGCTGCCCAGTGGCACGAGCGCGAGGGAAATACCGTCGAGGCGATCCAGCATGCGCAGGCGGCGCACGACTGGCCCGTGGCCTCACGCCTGCTGGCCGACCACCACCTCGACCTGACCCTCGACGGCCGCACGGACACCGTTTGCCAGCTGCTCAGCATGTTTCCGACCGATGTCGCCACGGCTGATGCGGAGCTCGCGCTCGTCTTCGGTACCGCCAGGCTCTTGGAGCAGGAGCGGGAACACGGGGCCAGCTATGTAGATCTCGCGCAACGGCTAGCCGAGTCGGTTCCGGAGGAGCGCAGGCGCCGCTTTGACGTGGTACTCGGCGTGCTGAGACTGCTGATCGCGCGCTGGCGCGGTCACCTCGAGACGGTGCTGGAGGCGATCCAGGGCATGGAGGCGGCGCTGGCCGCGCTGCCGGCCGGCGAGCGCGCGCTCAGTGACGCCCTCAGATCTGCCGCGCTGCAGAATCTCGGCGTCGCGGAGCTGTGGTCCTGGCGACTGGATGACGCCCGGCGGGACCTCGAGCAGGCGCTGGCGCTGGCCCGTCGTGCCGAGCGCCCCTGGCTCGAGATCCCTTGTCTGGGTCACCTCGGAATAGCCGGTCCGTGGACCGGCGCAACGCTCGCCGAGGGGCTCCGGCTCAGCGAGGAGGCGGTGAGGATCGCAGACGCGCACGGCTGGGGCAAGGACCCGGTGATCGTTACCGGCTTGGCCACGGGGGCGATCGCGCTGTTGTGGCTGGGGCGATTCGATGAGGTCGAACGGTGGCTCGAGCGGGCGGAGCTGACATTACGTCCGGAGGGCGAGCCGGGCACCGAGCTGATCGTGCACCATGCACGTGGTCTCCTGCGCCTCGCGCGGGGCCGATTCGACGAGGCGCTGGAGGCGTTCCGCGCCGCCGAGCGGATGCAAGCGCTGCTAGCCGACAGACACCCATTCGCGCTGCGCACACAGGCGCGCCTGCTGGAGACCCAGGTACGGATGGGCCAGCTGGACGCGGCGCAGGCCGCAATCGCCGACATCAGCGAGGCCGAGCGAGGCACCTCCGAGGTCCGCGTCGCCGCGGCGGACATCTACCTCGCCGGCTCGGACCCCGAGCAGGCGCTCGACATCCTGGCTCCCGTGATCGAAGGCTCTACTTCAAGGATGCACCCTTTGACCGCGACCACGGAGGCGCAGGTGCTCGAAGCGGTCGCCCACGACCAGCTCGGCGACACACACGCAGCGGAGGCATCGCTGGAGAGGGCCCTCGACCTGGCCGAGCCGCAGGGGATGGTCCTGCCGTTCATCCTCGCGCCCACGCAGGGGATCCTGGAGCGCTTACCGCGCCATCGCACCGCCCACGCCACGCTGCGCCAGACCATCCTCGACGTTCTCTGCGGTTCCGTGGCAGCGGTCCGAGGCAAGCGGGCGCCATTGCTCGATGAGCTGAGCGAGGCCGAGCTACGAGTCGTCCGATACCTGCCGACCAACCTGCGGGCGCCCGAGATCGCCGCCGAGCTGTTCGTCTCGACGAACACGGTCAGGACGCATCAACGCCACATCTACGCCAAGCTCGGCGCACACGGACGCGCCGAGGCGGTCGCCCGCGCGCGCGAGCTCGGGCTACTCGCGCCATCAAGTCGCTCGCGCTGAGCGAGCGCGTACGCGTCTAATCATCCAAAGCTTGTGACGACGGCTCACCCAGCCGTGCGCCAGCCTGCGGCGGACGCGGATGACCAGAGCGCTCCGAACAATCGATGACATGGATGTCGAAGAGCGGCGCGTCTTACTGCGCGCAGATTTCGACGGGCCGCTGACGCCGGCGTCCGCGGGGCTGCCGGGCGGCGTGGCCGATGACACCCGCATCCGTGCCGCGCTGCCCACGATCGAGGAGCTCCGCCGGCGCGGCGCTCGGCTGGTCCTGGTCTCGCATCTGGACGGGCCGCAGGCCCCCGATCCGGCCTACTCGATGCGGCCGGTGGCCAAGCGCCTGGGGAGACTAATGGGCACCCCGATGCGCCTCGCGCCGACGGTGATCGGAGCAGACGTAGTCGATCTGACCGAGCTGCTGGGACCCGGCCAGGTACTGATGCTGGAGAACGTCCGTTTCGAGGCGGGTGAGACGCGCAATGACCCGAGGCTGGCCTCGGCGCTGGCCGAACTCGGCGACCTCTATGTCAACGATGCCTTCGCCAGCACCAACATGGTCCACGCCAGCACGTCAGGCGTAGCTCGCCTGCTCCCAAGCGCGGCCGGGCGCCTGATGGAGCGTGAGGTGAACGCCCTCAGCGCGATCGTCGATGAGCCGGCACGACCTTTGGTCGGGTTGCTCGGAGGAGCCAGGCTCGCCGACAAGATCGGAGTCGTGCGGCGCTTTCTCGAGCTAGCCGACGTCGTCTGCATCGGCGGCGGAATGTGCTTTCCATTTCTCGCCGCGGGTGGCCACCCAGTCGGCCAATCGCTATGTCCGCGGGAGGACGTCGGCCGGGCCGGGGCCGCACTCCGGGAGGTAGCTGGGGCGAGGGATCGGCTCGTGGTTCCTGAGGACCTGCAGCTAGCCAGCTGGGGGAGCGACGCCTCAGCGGTGAGCGAATCGCTCGACGGGGTCGACGTCCCCGACGGCCGCCTAGGGCTGGACATCGGGGAACGGACGGCGGCTCGCTATGCCGAGGCGGTGTTGACGGCGGCCACAGTGTTTTGGAACGGCCCGATGGGTCGATTTGAGCTGCCACAATTCGCCGGCGGAACCCACGTGGTCGCCGAGGCCGTCGCTTCGACCTCCGCGACAACCGTCGTCGGAGGTGGCCAGACCGTGGACGCGGTCCGCCAATTCGGGCTCGAAGAGAGCATGAACCACCTCTCGGCTGGCGGCCAGGCCATGCTCGAGTTTCTCGAGGGGCGCGAGCTCCCGGGGGTGGAGGTGTTGCGGAGCGACCCACCGATACAGTCGGGGAACGCGACGGGGCCCGAACCCGATGGTCCCGCCGCGTGCCGAACCCTTACGCGGGGGTCTTCTGGCCGCGGCTGAGAGCCCGTCCTCGCTGCCCACGGCGACGACGGCGTCTTTAACGCCGACTCGCCGCTGTGAATCAAGCTTCTTAAGCGCCGTCAGGGCGTTGTAGGCGTTGCGGTCATCTTCGATGAGACGGCGATCGCGCAGCCCGTCCTCGGCCACCACTTCGTTGTGATTTGAATGTCGATTGGTCATGCGTGACACTCTCGCCCCCAGCCGCGGTGAGCCGTCGTCACGGTTTCGGATGATCGTGGGACCAAATCACGCAGAACGCGTGATGACCGTTCACCCGACCGATGACTGAGCTACTGCGGACGGTCCGACCGACGAAAGAGGAGAGGCCGTGCGGAGACTCAGGAACAACGCCGCGCGAGAACGAGTGCCCGAGAGTGACACGCAGTCGAGGGCGCGCTGCTTCACCGACGGCAGCAACCTTTGCCGGTTCGTCTAGTGGCTCACGCCCACCGGGAACCCGCAGTTTGCGACGGTCGAGGACTGCCGCACGCTCGGGCTCCTGCTGGTCAGTGGCGACTACCTGACCAAAGCCAGCCTGCGTCCGGTGCCGTGAGGCGCGATCAGACTGGTTAGCCGTCCACGCCGGCGGTGACGACGCGGATCTCGTTTGTGATACCGCCCACGCCGGGGATTCCACATACCGCCTCGAATGCCGCATTGCTCTCGTACTGGTGCTTGACCTCCCCCTTCAGCGTCAGCCATGAGTCAACGACGGTGACCTTGATACGACCATCGGGCACCTCGCGGTCAGACATCAGGGCCTGAATCGCGACACCGCGGATCTGATCGTCGTCGAATCGGTCCCGTGGATCGACCCTGAGTTCATCCTCGACGTCACGCACCCCGGCGACCGTCTTGGCGATCTGAACCGCCGCTCGACGCTGCCCCGGGCTGGCAACGGTGCCTCGCAGGGTGACCGTGCCCGCTTGCTCTGATATCGCAACCTCGGCGGGGTGGGGCAGCCGGGAGTCGTGTTCGAGCGCGACCCGGATCTCATCGACGATGACGTTGTCATTTGACATGTGTCGCTCCTCGTGGTGGGGATCGAATTGCCGCCTGAGGATGAACACGGCCGGGGTGAGGAGTCATCACGTCTTTTGCGTGATTTGGAGCGATCACGCGAAATGCGTGACGACGGATCACCCGGATGACGTACAGGCTCCGCCGCCTAGTCCCCGCACATCTCTGCGTGGGGTGCCGACCGTCTACCGGCTACGCCGGACCCGACCGACCTCCATAGCGTCTAGGGAGACTACGGATTTGAGTCTACGGTCGGGGTGATTACGGCGTCCGGTCTCAGAGGAGACGGTGGTGCCGGCGGTCCGCACCGGTATCCCGATCGCCGCGATCGCCTCGCGTGGGTGACCTGAATGACGCCCGGGATCCCAGCGGCCCACGCGCCACTACAAGTCAACGATCAGGCCGTGGACAGCTCGTCCGCCTCCTTCCTCGCCAGTTCGGCGTCGAGCACGGCGTACTCCGCCTCCTCGATCGCCGAGTACGCGAACTCGACCGCGAACACCGCGTCGTCCGCTCTGTGCTCGGCGCGCCGCTCGGCGCGATCCGCGTCGTGCTCAGCCCGCTTGGTGTCGATGTCGTCGCGAACCTTCGCGACGTGCTCGTTCCACGTGCGCTGCAAGTCATACCACCAGACCGAGAGCTTGTTCTTGTTCGCCTCAGCGGATTCGCGCAGCTTCTTAGCTCGGGCCTGAGCATCCGATCGCGCGGTCTCGGCGTCCGCTTGAAGGTCGGCCTTGGACTTGGCGCGCGCCGCTGCCGCGCGCCCCTCCGCCTTCTTGGCCCGAGCGGAAAGCTCGGCCACCTTGTCCGAAAGAGCCGTGTTTTGGTCAGATAGAGCCATGTCAACCTCCTTGGGTTGTGGAACTGGGGGCATGTACGGGACAGGGTTCTCGTCGGCCGGGTGAGCCGTCATCACGCATTTCGCGTGATTCGCTTCGTGTGACGTCCCAAGAGCAGCGCCCTCGAGACGTCAAAGGCCCGTAGATGGTGTGGTTGGCGACGAGCAGCACACCCCGACCCCCACCCCTACTGGCGCTGAGGCCGACCAGGTGCTCGCCGGCGCCGCGGGGCGGGACCGGCGAATTCTTGTCCGGGTGGGCCCGGGCTGGCGGAGGAGGGAGAGAGCTCACGCCCCGCATCGTGGGTCCCCGCGGGGTGAACGTCGTCACGCACTTCGAGTGATCTGCGTGAACCCGCGCTCGCGCGACCGCGAATCACTGATGGCAAACGTGGCGCCGCTCGACATCCTCGATCCATGCCAGGCCGTACCTTCAAGGTGGGGCGTATCGCCGGCATTCCGGTAGGGATCAGCCCATGGTGGTTGGTGATCGTCGCCCTGTGCACCTGGTCTCTCGGGAGCGGTTACTTCCCGGCGGAGGTCAAGGGGATCTCTTCGCTGGCCTCCTACGGTCTGGGGCTTGCCAGTCTCTTGCTGCTGTTCGCGAGCATCCTCGCCCACGAGTTCGGTCACGCGCTGGTCGCGCGGCGACGCGGCGTCGAGGTGGAGGAGATCGACCTGTGGCTGCTGGGGGGCGTCTCGAGAATGCGCGGCCGGCCAATGACAGCCGACGATGAGCTGCCGTGGACTCGCGGGCCACGTGTGAAGTACAGCCATCGCACCCAACCACCAGAGGAGAGGCATGCTCCCTCAGACAAGATGAAGCACCAGGCCGAGAAAGCCACGTCCGAGTACGACGCGCATCTCACGAAGGCCGAGGACCACCGCGAGGCGGCCGCTCGGAAAGCACAGTCCTCCTTCAACGAGCACACCGCGGTGCCCGAGGCGCATCTCGAGAAGGCGGAAGACCATATGGAAGCGGCCGCCCACAAACTCGAAACGCAGGCTGCGGACAAAGACGCCGAGGTCCGCAACCGGATCACGTCAGGCGCGCGAGCACGTGTCTCAAAAGCGCCAGTAGTCGGCCTGGGGGCGCGACCGGCGGACCAACCGTACGATCCGCCGGCGCCCCCTCCGCCTCCCACAGGGCCTGAACGCGTCATCGACGGCCAAGGCCGAGGTGGCTCGTTTCATATTCGCGCGTCGCCACGCCGGTCCGAGCTCAGCCCGCGACTTCGGCCAGGCCCTCGGCAACGATGATGCGCGCGGCAGCCTCGACGAGTGCGAGGTGGGAGAAGGCCTGCGGGAAGTTGCCGAGGTGGCGGCCGGTTTCGACGTCGTACTCCTCAGCGTAGAGTCCAAGCGGGGATGCCACCTTGGTGAGCCGCTCCATCAGGGCTCGTGCCCGCAGCGTCTCACCCACGATGGCTAGCGCCGAGACGAGCCAGAAGGAGCAGATGACGAAAGTCCCCTCCTTGCCGGGCAGCCCGTCGTCGGTCTGCTCTGTGCGGTAGCGAAGCACGAATCCGTTTTCGCTCAGCTCGTCTGCGATCGCTAGCACGGTTGCACGCAGTCGCGGGTCGCTGCCTGGCAGAAACCCAAAGATCGCCGCGAGGAGCGTCGAAGCGTCGAGCGCGTCAGTCTCGTAGTGCTGGCGCAGCACCCCGCGCTTGTCGAGCCCGTGCTCGAGGATGTCGGATTTGATCTCCGAGGCCGTCTCCGCCCAGCTGGCGGCGAGCTCGGTGTCTCCGCGTATGCTCGCGAGCTGCGCCGCGCGGTCGAGTGCGACCCAGCACATCAGCTTTGACGAGACGTAGTGCCGCGGCTCGCCCCGGGCCTCCCAGATGCCCTGATCAGGTTGCCGCCACACCGCGCTGGCGCACTCGGCCTGGGCCTGGACGAGGGGCCACAGCCGCCGCGGGAGACGCTGGCTGTGGCTAGTGTGCAGTAGGACCGTGTCGAGCGCGGCGCCGAAGACGTCGTTCTGCCGCTGGTCGAAAGCCGCGTTGCCGACCCGGACCGGACGCGCCCCGTTGTAGCCCGACAGGTCCTCGCGCACGGATTCGGACAGATCCCGGCGACCATCGATCCCGTACATGATCTGCAGTCCGCCGTCCTCGTTGCGGTCCAGATCGGCCATGAACTGCATGAACTCGTCGGCCTCCCAGTCGAGAAGCAAATAGTGCAGCGCGCGCAGCAGGAAGGTCGAGTCCCGAATCCACGTGTAGCGGTAGTCCCAATTCCGCTCTCCACCAGGCGTCTCCGGCAGCGAGGTGGTGAGCGCTGCCACGGCCGCCCCGGTCGGCATGTACGTGAGGCCCTTGATGGCCAGGGCCGAGCGCTGGATGAGGGGGCCGAGTTCGTGGTCGGGGATCATCGCCCGCGCCAGCCAGTCCCGCCAGAACGTCGTCGTGGCGTCCAGTTGCTCGACGGCCTCCTCGGCGTTGCTGGGGATACGCGCGTGCTCGCTCCAGGCCAGCGCGCAGAAGACGGTCTCGCCGGCACGCAGGACGTGGCGCGCTCGAGCCCGCCCCCCCTCGATCCCAAGGAGCATGCCGGTCTGGAGCTGAATTGTCTGATCGCCCGCTCTCGCTTCTGCTCGGTGCTCATCTGCGCCCAGCGTCCATTCTCCGGGCACGCGTCCATAATCAAACGCGGGCTCGCACACCAGATCGATCTCGACCGTCCCGCCGGTGCACATGGCGGTCCGCACCAGCGCGTGGTCGGCATCCTCGTCGGCCGGCGGGCGGGTGTGGGGTGTGACCACGTCCTTCCCGCGGCGCGGGCCCATCGTCAGCGCGTCACGAACGACGATCCAACCCGTCGGGGTCTTCCACGACGTGACGAGCGAGTTCGTCCCAGGTTCGTAGATCCTGTCACTGGGGACTGTGATCCCGAATGGACCGAAGCGGAAACTGCCTGCGCCGCGGTCGAGCAACGCACCGAACACGCTGGACGAGTCAAAACGCGGGACGCACAACCAGTCAACCGTGCCGTCCGGGGCCACAAGCGCACCCGTGTGGCAGTTAGATAGGAAGCCGTAGTTGGCGATCGGCGTGAACGGCGAACGTGCCGCCGCGCTTTGCGGCATCGCGGGCCTAGCGGCCGCGGCAGCGCTGGTCTCGTCGGAGGCGTTCGAGGCGTGCTGGTTCGGTGTGATGCTCATCCTGTGTCCTTTCGCCATCAAGATGTCCGACGGAAAGCAGGCGGCGGGCTGCCCGTCCGCCTGCTCCGAGTTGAGCGCGTGCCGCTCCTATGCGGCTGCCTTGTCCTTGCTAGGCCAGTGCCTTTTGCTTGGCGCGCTGGAACTCTTCCTCACTGAGTAGCCCACGATCCTTTAGGCTCTCGAGTTCGGCGATGTCATCGTCTGGTGACGGCGGAGCCGCTAGGGACAGCCGGCGCTGACGCTTGGCGCGCTGGAATTCCTCGTCGGTGAGTATCCCGCGATCCTTTAGGTCCCCAAGTTCCGCGATGAGTGCGACTTCTTGTTGGCGTTCGTCGCTGACCCGGTGGGCCTTCATCTTGTCGCTGCGGGCGATGATGTAGATCAGCACGCCCAAGAGTGGGAACAGAACGATCAGCACAAGCCAGCCGGCTTTCGCCCAGCCCGATAGGTCGTGGCTGCGGAAGATGTCGATGACGACGGTGATGGCGATCCAGATCCAGAGGAAGAGCAGCGCGAGCTCTAGGACGGTGAGGAGGGCCTGGCCAAAGGTGTATGTCGCAAACAGCCGCATCGAGCTCCTTAGGTTGTGGGTGGCCGGGCAGTTGCGCGGCCGTCTCAGCTTCGGTGCAGCGTGGAACCTCCCGGGGTGAGTTGTCGTCATGCACTTTGCGTGATTGCGCTACATGCGGGGTGCGCGACTCTCGAAGCAGAGCCGGGAGGCATGACCGTCCGGCGGCCTTGCGCTGGCCATTGCGCAGATCAGCCACGCGGCAGCGTCTTCGGGCCTGTCGGGCGCGGCCTGATCCCACGCTCCGACAGTCCCGGCCTCGGCGTGGGGATTCCGATTATGGTCCGCAACGCCGACGACTTCCGCATCGCCAACCGCGAGGCAACGCCCGGCACCGTCGTCTCCCTGCAACTCTCGCTTCGCTGATCAAAGTAGTCGCCGTCGACGTGAGCGACGAGTCCTACATCGACCTCGAGTGTGACGCAGCCGCGATGATCGCGTGCGAATAGACACAGACAGTCGCGGTGCGCCCGCGCGAGCACGTCCGTGCGGTGGAACGAATCCGAGCGCGTCGATCCAGACGCTGAAAAACTGCCCGACGCTGACGCCAAGGCGACAGCTCGCCAGTGACGAATGACGAGTCGCGGGATGCCCATGCTGACACAAACTCAAGGCTAGTCACCGGCGACGCGAGAGGCCCCCGTATTCGCCAATCTCAGGCATCCCGACATTCGCGCGAAGCTGACGTCGTTGCCCGTGCCGAGGTCGGCCAGGATGCGCGCGCTAGCCAGGCTTCTGGAAGCCGCAAGCGCCTCGGCTCCAGGCCCTCGCACCCGGCGGCGGGCTGCCGGTCGCTGCATGAAGCGGCCACGGCGCTGTCGTGGCCGCTCGCCGAGCGTCAGCTTCTCACTGAGGCGTGGAGCAGTGGCTCATAGGCCCTCATCACGACCTCACGACGCGTCCCGCGTTCGTTGTCGGGAAGGCACCTGTGCACCGGCGCGGGCAGTCTTGGAATGCGCGCGGAGAGCGGAAACAGCGTTCCGGAGCTGAGTGCCGGGCTTCGATCGAAGAAGCCGTGGAGCGAGGCGGGCAATTCGTCGGCGCAGTTTGGTACCCAACAGAGGTACCCGCGCCGCGGGTCCATCACTGTCCCCTAGATTAGATGATCCGATTTGCAGGCACTTCGCGCATGGAGCCAACGGGATTCGAACCCGTGACCTCCTGCTTGCAAAGAGCCAGCGCTGCCGATCAGCTGCGGCTCGGGCGCCGATTCTGCCCGTAGTTACGGGCTTTCGCGTCCGGATGCGGGTCGTTTGAAGGTCAGCTCGCGACGGCTGAGGCTTCCATCAGGCTTCCATGCCTTCAACCCAGCCAGTTCGGTGACTCCAGCGCAGCTCGAGCCGCTCGAACGGGACGGCCACCAGGTTGTCCAGCGCCGAGCCTGGGGGGTCGTCTTCGGCGACCTCGACAAGCGCCGCGTCCTCGTAGAGGCTGACGACCGTCCCGGTGGTTCCAGCCGGCCAGGTGCCGATCGGCTCGCGCAGCGCCACGACGTCGTGCTCTTCGATCGCGTGCTTGACCTTCGACATCTACTCAACTCTAGAGACGATGTACGCGGTGATCAAACGCGGCGGATCACCGTCGCGCCGGATCTGCCACGCCGTCAGGACACTGGCGACTCGATCAGCGCGATCGCGGAGACCGCGCACCGGCACGATGACCTCGCAATGGAAGCCGTACTGGCCTGCAGAACGGACCCTGGACACCGAAGTTGTGCGGATTCCGCGGAGCAGCACCTCTGCCACGTGTGCGAGGTCCTCCGCCGTGATTGCGAGAACCCGCGCGAACCCCTCCGCCTTCTTGCCGGGGCCTGGATGGTCAAGATTCAGCGAGTAGCCGGCAAGCTTCTCATGGACGCCGTACGCGTCCTCAGCCCGCGGAAGCAGCTCGCCGATCTTGGGTGGCAGGCCACGTTGCGGATCGTGCCAAGAGGCGAGGACGCCCGCCCGACGGCCTGGTGTCCGCTGATTCAGTGTGCTTCCCGCGGCGAGAGGATCTCTGCGAACTCAGCGAGCATCCGTGACCGGCGCATCGTTCTACGGCGTGCGTCGGACAGCTCACGCACGTACACGGCGCGGGTGACGTTGCCATCTCGGTGCCCGAGCAAGAACGCGACCTCGTCCACGCTCTCCCCCGCCACCAGCGCCCGGCTCGCGACCGTGTGGCGGAAGCTGTGCATCGATGGCAGTTCCCCGTGGCTGACACTGACGGGCTTGCCGTCAGAGCCGAGCTGATGGAGCACGCGGAATAGAGGGTTGCCATGCTCGTCGACCGCCTTCCGCTGCGCCGCACGAAGCGCCCGCGCGATGTTGCGCTGGCCGAACGGGCGACCGCTGCGGGTGGCAAACACGAAGTCGCGCGGCTGCGCGTGCGCCGAGCGCTCCCGGTGACCATCCAGGATCAGTGCCAGCTCCCGCGGAATCGGCACCGTCCGCGCCGAGCCGTCGGTCTTCGTTGGACGGAGAATGCCGTGACGATCAACCTGGCACGGGAACTCGAGCTCGGCATCGTCCGGATTCGCGAGTCGCACGTTCACCCAACGGAGCGCCAGCAGCTCGGAAAGACGCGCGCCGGTCAGCGCCGCGACAGTGAACAGCGTCCTGTAGGGCTCGTCAGCAGCGGCGATCGTCTGCTCCAGCTCTCGGCCCTCGAACAGCCGCCGTCGTACGCCTTGCGACGGCTTCGGCCGCTCGGAAGGCAGCATCAGCGACACCGGGTTGGTGCCGGACCAGCCGAGCCGCCGCGCGGCGTACCGATAGATGCGGTTCGTGACGCCGACGACGATCACGATCGTGGACTCGGCAAGCCCTCGGGCGCGCAGCTCGCGGACCAGGTTCGCCAGCTCATCCGGCGTGATCGCGTCGAGGCGTCGGACGCCGAAGCGGCGAAGCAGATGCTGCCCGACCGCGTTGCGGTAGCAGGACTGCGTCGCCGGCCGCAGGTCACTGACCGGTCCCTCGAGCCAGCGTGCAGCGGCATCGCCGAACCGAAGGCGGCCATTGTTCGCGACCCGTTCGCCGCGGGCACGCTGCGATAGCAGCTCGTCGCGGAGGGCCCGCGCCGCTGTGATTCCTCCGTCGACGGTGCGCCAGCGCTGCTTCCCGCCGCCGTCCTTGAAGCCGACCTCGTAGACACCCGAGGCACGTCGGTAGATGTTGCGCTCTGCCCGGACTCGCCGCGGCTGGGACTGGTTCTCGCTCATCGCCCGGCACCTACGCGATCCGTCGAAGCGTGCTCACCAGATGCCGCGGCCGCCCGCCCGCCCGGCGCCACGCATCCAACTCGGAGCGGCGGAAGTAAAGCTTGCAGCCTGGTCCCTCCTGCTCGGCGGGAATCGCCCGTTCGGCGGCCAGCTTCCGAAGGGTGTCCCGATGAACACCCAGGTAGTCCGCGGCGTGCCGCGAGTCGAACCACTCGTCGTGTGCACCGGAGTCAGAGGCGGGGGACGGATTGGTCGCGGACGCAAGACGTTCAACCACACGCTCAGCGAGCTGGTCGATCAGAGTGTCGAGGAGAGAGTTCCCCGCCGCGGAGTCGCTGCTCTCCGTCGAGGCGATCCAGCTGCTCTGGTGCCGGAGCGCCTGGCTGGCCGGCTTGAGCCGGCGCGTGGCGTACGCTGCCATTGTCGTGACCTCCTTGGTAGGTCTCGGCCAGGCCCCGGGGTGTTGCTGCACCGCCGGGGCCGCTCTTTGCTTACAGCTAGAAGCTACCAGGCCGTTCGGACGGATCCGCTTCCATTTGTAAGCTAGTGATCATGCCGAGGCGAGTGGCAGTCGACGATCTCATCGATGCGCAGGAGGTCGCAGACATCCTTCAGCTCGCGCACCGCAACACCGTCAGCCAGTATCAGCGGCGCTACGACGACATGCCCAAGCCGGCAGTGGATCTCGGAGAAGGTCGCGTCAAGCTCTGGCTCCGGCCGGAGATGGAGCGCTGGGCCGAGGACTTACAGGCCACCGGCCGCACTCGTCCGGCTCGTCGCGCGGCTCGTTGACTGCGTTCGCGGGTTGGGGTATCGCGACCGAGGGGGCTCGGCCGTCGGGAGGATCAGTTTTCTTGTCCCAGTGATCCCTCCACCCGCCGTTCATCCACTCCCCGGCG
>JAFASF010000420.1 GCA_019244745.1 Solirubrobacterales bacterium
GCCGATCAGCGGTTGAGCGTGCTCGGGCAGCTGATCGATGGGCGGGCCTGTGATGGTTCCGATACCCACACGCAGCCCGCCACCGAGATGACCGAGAAGCCGGAGACGGTCCCGGACAATGAGGTCGGAAGGCACGTTCTCCGGGGCCCCGCCATCCGCACCGCTGCCGTGCGGGTGCTGATCTCCCAGCCCGAGCACATCGAGGCAATCCATTACCGTCGCTGGTACGAGCTCATGCTCGCGGCGGGCAATTCGGTCGCCGGCAAAGAGCCGTTGGCCGTGTTCCTGACCCAGGTAACCCGCTCGCCGGTGGTTCGCAAGACCACAAAGCCGGGCATGTACGAAGTTGACCGGCAGGCCCCGCTGCGCATCCGTCAGCGGTTAGAGCGACTCCACGGCGAACTGCGAGAGCTCACGGTCGCCGCGGCGCCGGCGATCGACCTGGCGAGCGTCCGCGCACGCCGGCACGAGCTCGACCTGGCCATCAGCCAGCAGGAGAAAGCGCTCGAGGAGGCGCTCCGGGTCCTGCATCGCGACG
The DNA here is from genome assembly GCA_019244745.1 of Solirubrobacterales bacterium. Classification (GTDB taxonomy): domain Bacteria; phylum Actinomycetota; class Thermoleophilia; order Solirubrobacterales; family Solirubrobacteraceae; genus Palsa-465. Next base: position 539 of record JAFASF010000420.1, read on the forward strand.
ACGGCGACGGTGCGGAGATCAAGGCAAGCGGCGCGCGCTGACGCGTGCCACGCCAGGGAGGTCCCGCCGCGCCACAGGTCCGCGCGATCCTGCGCGACGGAGATGCCTCCGTCGCCACGGCGAACCTGGTCGAGGTCCTCGACGTCTCTCAGCGCGTCCGAGGCCTACCGATCAAACGAACCTTGGAGATCCTCGAGCCGTTGTTCGACTCATCGCTGCAAACGATGTCGCTCGATATCGCGGTGGCACGGCGCGCCGCCGAGGTTCGAACGAAGCACTACCACCGTTCGTCCCGTCCGATCTCGCTCGCCGATGCGGTGCTGATCGCGTCAGCTCAGCGCGACGACAGCATCGCCACGGCGGATCCCGATGTCCTCGCCGTGGCACGGGCCGAGAATCTGAAGACGGTCGCTCTGCCCGGAGAGTCCTGACCGCCGGCGGGCACGCGAGTTCATCACCTCCCATCTCCCCACAACCTCTCCCTGAGCCCCGAGGCGCGCGCCACCGGCCTGGACACGGCGGCCCGGACCGTCTCCTCGGTGCCGACCAGGATCAGCTCCTCGCGCGCGCGGGTGACTGCGGTGTAGAGCAGCTCCCGGGTCAGAATCCGAGAGTCGGCCGACGGCAGCAGCACCGCCGCCGTGTCGAACTGCGAGCCTTGGCTCTTGTGGATCGTCATGGCGTAGACCGTCTCGACCTCCCCCAGCCGCAGCGGGCTGAAGCGCAAGAGCTCGCTCCCGCGCTCGAACACGGCGCTTGGATGCTCTCCTGAGCCCTGCACGATTACGCCCGTGTCACCGTTGTAAAGCCCGAGCTCGTAGTCGTTCTCGGTGACGAGCAGGGGCCGGCCGACGTAGTCTGGCTGCTCGAGGTCGAGGTCCTCAACGTCCTCGGCCAGCCACGCCTGAACGCGCGAGGTCCAATCGCTCACCCCGTACGGGCCGCGGCGGTGGGCACACAGAAGCCGGAATCGGCTCAGCGCCCTGAGCGCATCGCCGCCGGCGCCGGCCACAGCGGTGGCCAGGACGGCTCGCCCCGCGGCCACCGCACGGTCCTTGACGACCGATAGATCCCCCACGACGCCCGGCTCGTGCACGTCGACCGGCAGCCATGTCACCTCTCCCGGCGCTCCGGTCAGGGCTGCCACGGTTGCGTCGCCGTCGCCTCCGCGGATCGCGTCGGCGAGCTTGGCGATGCCGCCGCCGTAGCGGTGCACGCGCTCGAGCACCACGATCCCCTGGTCAACCGCCGTGCCCGCCGCCGGGTCCAGGGCCGGCCCGACGATGTCCGCGAGCACCACGCCCGCCTCGATCGAAGCGAGCTGTCCCGGATCGCCGACCAGGATGAGCCGTGCGTCCGGACGCACCGCCTCGACGAGCCGTGCCATCAGCGACAGCGAGACCATCGATGTCTCATCGACGATCACGACGTCGTGGGGCAGGCGATTTCCGCGATCGTGCGCAAAGCGGCTGTGGCTTCCCGGTCGCCAGCCGAGGAGCCGGTGCAAGGTCGAGGAGCGCAGACCCATGAGCAGCGAGTGGATCTCCGCACCGACCGAGAGCCTCGCGGCCTCTTCGTGGACGGCCTCTTGCAGCCGCGCCGCGGCCTTGCCGGTCGGCGCAGCGAGCGCGATCAGCGGTGGGCGTGCCCCTCGCGCTGCAGCCTCGTGGGCCAGCAGCGCGACGATCTGGGCAACGGTGGTCGTCTTGCCAGTGCCCGGGCCGCCGGCCACCACGGCGAGGCGGCGATGCACGGCGGCCATGGCGGCCTCGCGCTGGCGAACATCCCAGGCCCCGGCGGACAGCCGGCGCAGCTCGTCGGACAGATCGCGTTCGGAGACGTCCGCGTCCTGGACCGCCAGTGCCCGGAGGTCGGCGGCCACGCGCCGCTCCTCCCGCCAGTAGCGGTCGAGGTACAGCCGGCTCCCGAGCAACCGCAGCGGCCGGTCGGCGCCCAGATCTTCCTCTCCCACCGCCACCAGCTTGCTCGCTGCCAACGCGGCGACCCAATCTGCGGGCGCGGGCCACGGGAGCGCCGAGAGATCCACGGGCTCCTCGGATTCCACGCTCGCGGTGTCCCTGATCGTGGCGAGATCGACGAACACGTGGCCGAGGCGGGGGCCGCGCACGGCGAGCGCGGCCCCCAGCAGCACGGCCTCGCTCCCCTCCCCCACCAGCTCGGCGAGACGCCCAGCTACATGCACGTCGGCCGCCGAAAGCAGCCCGGCGTCGTTGAACGCCGCCAGCGTCCCCCTCGCCCGCGCCGCGCGCTCCGCGTCGAACGGATCGCGCGACGGCACGGCGGGGGTCGCGGCCAAGCTCACGCGGTCCCCTGGTCGAGCACGTCGCTGAGCCCTTGCACGAGACGACCGGGCGGCCGCCAAGCGAAAACGCCGCACGGACATCCGTCGATCACCGGCGTGTCCTTTCCGGCCATTCCCCGCAGGAACAGGTACAGCACCGCCGCGACGTGATGGTCCGGCTCGTACCCGGGCAGGCGCCAGCGCAAGTAGCGGTGAAGCGCGACCGCGTAGAGCAAGGCCTGCAGGCCGTACTGGGCCCGGCTCATCTCCGCCGCGAGCACGCGGGGCGCATAGTGCCGGAGAGTCAACGGCTCATCGGCGGGACCGAGCCAGTTCGTCTTGTAGTCGACGATCGCAAACCGCGGCCCCGGAAGGCGGATCACGAGGTCGAGGCTCCCGGTGAGGAACCCCCGCACGCTCGCGCGGAGCACCGGATCCTCGAGGCGCGCCGCGTATTCAGCCATCGGATCGCCGGCCGGCAGACGGTCTCGCAGCACGCCGGCGATCGCGGTCATCGCGAGCCGCCCCGTGGGGTCGTCGCCGCCGACGAGCGGCAGCTCGAACTCGACCTCGTCGAGCCGGTCCCGGCGCCCGACGTCGCGCAGGCGGATTCCGTCGACCATCGGTCCGAGCGGCGTCTCGATTGCGGCGCGGAGCCCCCACACCGCCTGGCTCGGGTGGCCGACGTCGAGCGACCGCCGAGACCCCGCGGCGGCTATGCGCAACGCGAGCTCCCCGTCGAGGTCCGCCGCCGCGAAGTCCGTGCCCTCGAGCACTGAATGGACGAACGTGCCGAACTCGACCCCCACGGGCAGCGCCTCGAACAGCGACCGCCGCTCGAACTCGGCGCCGAGGTCCCTCCCGTCATCCACCGGCGCCGGCGCCACCGTTTCGGGCTCGTCCGCGAGGACCGGCTGCTCCGGTTCGCTGGACACCAGCGGGTCGTGCGCCTCGGAGGTGATGTCGCTGTAGGAGGTCCGCCGCCAGCGGAGATCGAGCCGGCGGCCGAACGTCGCCGCCGCGAGCTCGACGGGACGCTCGAGGCGACGGCTCCACGCGGTCGGGAGGCCGAGCTTCGAGGGCTCGACGCTGACGCGCCCCGGTGCCTGTTCGGCAAGCTCCCTGAAGCGCTCCTCGGCGGCTGCGTCGGTTGGAGTGGACCTGCCTTCGGGGGCGACGTTGCCGTCGGCGTCCTTGGCGAACAGCAAACGCCCGAGCGGGGAGTTACGGCTGTCGTACGAACCCACCCACCAGATCACCGCCTGGTGCCTGGCCCGGGTCAGCGCGACGTACGCGAGCCGGAGCTCCTCCCCCCGCTCCTCGACGCGATGTTGCCCGACGTGGGCGGTCCAGCCGCGACCCTCCAGACCGACGTCGACCGTGTGCCGGTAGCCCCGCGCGGGATCGTGAAAGGAGACGGGCTCACGCGCACGAATCCGCGCCGGGTCCCACAGGTACGGGCAGTAGACGATTGGGAACTCAAGGCCCTTGCTGCGGTGGATGGTCAGGACCTGCACGGCCTCGGCGTCCGATTCGAGCCGCCGCGCGCGCTCCTCCTCTGAGTCCTCGCGTTCGGCGTCGGCGATGCGTTCGGCCAGCCAGCCGCGTAGCGCGGTCACCCCGAAGCGCTCGACGCTGGCGGATCGGTGCAGCAGCTGCGCGACGTGGCGCAGGTCGGTCAGCCGTCGTTCCCCGTCACGTACCGCGAGCATTCGGGCGGCCAGGTCCTCGGTGATCATGAGCTCCTCGGTGAGCGCCGCCACGCCGCTGTCGCGCAGGACCCGGCTCAAGCGATGAAGGCGCCGGTGGACGTCCTCCCACTCGTCCTCGGACGCGGTCGCGATGCGCTCGGCGCTCCACCCGAGGAACGGAGTCAACGCGGCGGTTCGGGCACGGAGCGCCGAGGCGGGCCGTTCGATGGCCTCGAGTAGCCGCAGCCAATCGCGCGCCACCGGGGTGGCGAACACGCTCCCCGCACCGTTGATCACCGCCGGCACGCCGGCGGCGTGGAGCTCGTCGCGGATCAGTTCGGCGCTTGAGTGGGTGCGCACGAGCACCGCGATGTGCCGGGGGCAGATCGGCTCCGGTCGACCCCGCTCGCCCTCGGCACCTTCGATGTGCGCGCTCGAGGAGAGCAGCTCCACCACGTCGGCGGCCAGGTCGCGCGCTATGTACCCGCGTGCGGAGGGCGCTCGGGCGTAGCCGTACTCGGTCTGCTCGACCCCCGGCTCATCCCGGCGCACCACCCGTACCCGCAGCGCGGCGTCATCCGGCGCCCCGATCAGGCGTCGCCGCTGGTTGCCGGGAGCGGCTCTGACCGTGCGGTAGACGATGTCCTGGTGCCCCAGCCGGGCACGTGCGAACAGGGCGTCGTAGGCGTCGAGCAGGTCCTGGTCGCCACGGCGGTTCTCCCGTAACGTGGCATGCACCTGGGCTGTGCCGGCGGCGACCAGATACGCGTAGACGTCGGCGCCGCGGAACGCGTAGATCGCCTGCTTGGGGTCGGCGATCAGCACGAGAGTTACCCCCTCGACCGCGAACGCGTGGTGGAGGATCTGCCACTGGATGGGATCGGTGTCCTGGAACTCATCGACCAACACGACCTCGTAGCGCGAGCGAAGGCGCTCCCGGGCCGCCTCGCCGCTCTGCCCGGCGAGCGTGTCCCTGAGCCGCGTGAGCAGGTCGTCGTAGGTCATGACCGCCAGCGCTCGCTTGCGCTGGTCTAGCTCCTCTCGTACCACCTTCGCCAGGCGATAGCGCATCGCAGCGGCGCTATCCGCGGGCTCGTCGCGGGGCTCGAGCTCGGCCATCGGGTTGGACACGGCCGCCCGCGCGATCTTGAGCGCCTCGGCGCGGGTGAAGCGAGCGGCCTCGCGCCGGCCGGCGAAGCGGCGCACGTACAGGTCGTCGACCACTTCCTCCAGCAGGTCTGACACGTCCTCGACGAACACGGTCTGCGGATCGAGATCACCGACCGTTCCGAGCTCCGCCAGCACCTCCTGGCAGAACCCGTGCGTGGTGGCGATCGTGGTGGCGTCGAAGTCGGCCACCGCGCGCGCGAGCCGATCGTGGCGGCGCACCACCTCCTCGTGGTCGGCGGTAGCCAGGAGGGTGACCACCGGGTCCGTTTCTGGATCGGGGGCCCCCTCGAGGATCCGCGAGAGCTGCTGCTCGCAGCCGACCAGGCGCTCGCGGACGCGATCGCGGAGCTCGCCGGTCGCTATCCGCGTGAACGTGATCAACAGCAGCCGCTCGAGCGGCATCCCCTCGGCGACGTAACGAGCGGCCAGCGCGGCGATCGTGTACGTCTTGCCGGTCCCGGCACTCGCCTCGAGCACCGTGACCCCGGACGGCAGCGGACCGCACAGATCGAACTCGGCGTACGCCGCGACCGCACTCATCGATCGACGAGTACCTCGGTCGCGAGCAGGCCGTCCCACAGGCGGCGGGCGTAGCACCCGAAGCGCGTCGTCTCGGTCTCATCCCAGCCCGCCCCGCGCTCGCCGGCGCGGGCGGGCTGGCTTGCCAGTTGCGCGAAGTCGATCTGGCCTCCGTAGACGAGCACGTGCTCGGGCCGGCGATCCTCCTTGTCGTAGTCGAAGGTGCTCTCCCAGGCCTTGCGAGCAGCCGCCGGCGCGTCCTCCCCGCCGGCGAGCGCCTGCGCGTAGGCGGCCGACGCATCGCACGCGATCGGCAACGGCTCGCGCATCCCGCGGCCGTAGAGGTCCAGTAGGACCTCGAGGTTTTGCAGCGCGGTCCGCCTTCGCGCAGCCGGGTCCTGGGCGAGCGGCGGGATCCGCGCCAGCGTCACCTCCGCGCTGTAGGCGCCGGCCTGGGCCCTACCGATCACCACTGATTCGAATGGCCGCTCCGGCCGGGCCGCGCTCAGCGCCAGCAGCCTCACCCAAGCGCGCAGGCGTTCGCGCGGGCGCACGCGCGAGTAGGAGATCGCTCGGATCGCGTCACCGCGGACGCCCGAGACCGTCCCCGCCAACCTGCGCCCGTCGGGGAGTTCGAGGTTGACGTCGAGCGACCCAGGCGAGCCGTCGCCAAGCGCTTTCGCCTCATCCACCAGTCGCTGAACGGTCGTGGCGATCCGGGCGAGCGGCTGCCGTGCGAGCTCACCGGGCGGCAGCGAGCCTCGAGCGATCTCGGCCCGCAGGCACGCGTCGAGCGACGCTCCCGCGAGGACTCCGTCGAGCAGGCGCTGCCCCACTTCCCACTCATCGAGCCTGTCGAGCTCGACCGGCATGGCGTCCTGTGTCTCTTCGAAGGACTCGCTGAGGCTGATCCCCAGCCGGTCGCGCAGCAGCGCCCGGACCGGACGCTCGACGAACCGCATCAGGCGATCGAGCTCGACCACGCCCTCGTCCATCGGCGGGAGCGGCGCGAGGAGGAACGGACCCGGTTCGGAGCGCGGGCCCTCGAGCGCTCTGGCGCCGGCAAGCGCCTGGCGGTCGAAGCCCCACGGGCCGCGCTCTATGAGTGCGTCCGGGATGAAGTTGCGCGGGTCGAACGGCTGTAGCGGATGACAGACGAGCACCTGAGCGCGCGCCGGTCCGTTCTCACAGCTGACCGCGCGGTCGATGATGTCCAGCAGCTCCCCGACGGGCACCGCCGGCGGGCGCCGCACGTTGGTGCGCTCGTCGTTTCCGGTGTAGGTGATGATCAGCCGCTCGGTCGCGGCCATCAGCGCATCGAGGAGCATCTGCCGGTCCTCGCTCCGCGGGTCCCGGTCACCCACGTGCGGGCTTGCGAGCATCAGGTCGTCGCCGTCGCGGCGCGCGCGCCGGGGAAAGGCGTCGTCGTCGAGGCCGAGGATGCAGACGATCCGGTGTGGCACGGAGCGCATCGGCACGAGCGTGCAGACCGTGAGGTGCCCGGTGCGGAAATTCGCTCGGGTGGGGCGTCCGCGCAGGCGGTCGGCCAGCAGCGCTCGGACGTCGGCCAGCTCGAGCTCGGCGCTGCTCGGGTTTGTCGGCGGCTGGCCGGACTCCGCCACGACGTCGTCGAGCAGGCGCTGGAGCTCGCGACGCTGCCAGGCGTCGCGGTCGGTCGTGGTCGTCAGCTTGTCGGCGGCCTGCGCGATCGCCGTCGTCCAGCGCTCTAGTGGCTTGGGGTCGGAGAGCGCGTGAAACGCGATCTGCACCCGGTCGACGTACTCGGCGAAGCGGCCGGCCAGGTCGATCGCGCCGCTCTCGACGTCATCGAGTGGGAGGACGCCGCCGACCAGGCGCCGATCCTCCTCGGTCATCGCGACGCCGAGGAGCACGCGGTCGAGCCCCTTGCGCCAGGTGTTCGCGCTCACCGCGGCGAGCTTGAACGGCTCGCGGTGCCCGGCGTCGAATCCCCAACGTATGCCGCTCTGAGCGACCCAGTCCTGCATCCGGGATAGCGAGTCGTCGTCGAAGCCGAACCGACGCCGGACCGGCTCACGCGCGGCCAGGTCGAGCAGCTGCGAGGCGCTCGCCCGCTGGTCCGCCAGCGCGAGCAGCTGGCTGATCACGCCCAGTACCGGGTTGGTCTGCCGCAGGGAGCGGTCGGCGAGGCGGACTCTCAGGTCGGGGAGCCCGTGGCCGTCGGTGCCGTCGCGATCGGGGCCCGCCCCCGGCGCCGTCTCGGCCTCCGGCCTTCGCCCGGCCCCGAACGTGGCCTGAATCAGCGGCGCAAACGTCTCGATATCCGGGCACATAACGATCACATCACGCGGCTCGAGCGTCGGATCGTCGTCGAGCAAATGCAGGATCGCGTCGCGGAGCACCTCGACCTGCCGTGCGCGGCCGTGACACGCGTGTATCCGAATGCTCTCGTCGGATGCGTCGAGCGCCGGCCTGCTGTCGGGCTCTTCCGGCAGCGGCGGGCCCGGTGGCTGGCGGTCTTCGCGGATGGCAGCCTGGACCGCGGCCAGGAGCGACTCTGCCGCTTCTGGATCGGCAAACTCGTGGTGGTGGTCAGCGCGGTCGCCGGCGCCGGCCATGACCAGTTGCAGCTCGCGGGCGTCGCGGCCCCACGACGCGAGCAGGCGGTTCGCCGGCAGTGCCGCGGTCCGGTCTTCACCGCGGTTCGCGATCGGGGGACCGTCGCGAAGCGCCTCGCTTACCCGCCGCCACAGCACCGGCGAGGGGTGCAGAAGGAACAGGTGCACATCGCGTCGTTCCGCAATCGCCGCCAGCACCTCGACATGCGAGCGCGGCATCCGCGTCAGCCCGAACAGGGAGACCCGTTGGGGCAACTCGAGCAGCTCGGGCTCCGCCCGGATCCGCTCGCATGCCGCCGGCAGACGTTCGGCGGGGCTGGGCCCGGAGATGCGCTCGCGCAATCGCCGCCACAGCTCGGCCTGCCAGTCGTCGAAGGCCGCGGCGTCGATCTCTCCCGCTGCCCACGCTCGCACCATCTGAGGGCGGTGCACGCCGTAGTGGTCGAACAGGTCGGCGATGTGTCGCACCACGCCGAAGCGCCGCATCGGGTCCTCCGGATCCCCGCGGGCGCCCTTCAGGTGCCGTTCCAGCGTGGTCAGCCACGGCTCCCCGAGGCACTCGTCGAGGACGTCGAGCAGCGGCCACACCGATCGTTCCGGCAACCACGGGTCCTGATCGGGATCGATTCCGCTCGCGGCGGCCAGGGCACCCAGTATCAGCCGGCCGGGGAACGGGAACTCGACGTTCGCGCACACGCCGTCGCCACGGGTCGCGCCGCTGGTCCCCAGTCGCGTCGAGAGTCGCTGGGTGAGCCACCGCTCGATCCCGCGGGTCGGGACGGAGACGATCTCGGCCGCGAGGGGATCCTCGAGCGGCTCGAGCAGCGTCTCCGCGAGGCCGCCGGCGAGGCGATCCGCGCGCTCGGCTCTGTGTACGTGCAGCATCGAGAAGGAAGCTAGTGCCTCTTCAAGACGCTTTGTTCTGGCCGGCGAGCGAAACCTAAGTCCAGCGAGGACACATGCGAAGCCCTAGCAACGCTACAGCGAGCGCCCAGGGGCCCCCGCGCGCTTCGGCGGTCAACGACGTGGTGCGAGACAAGGACGGCATCTCTGCCGCGCTCTTGATGTACCAGGTGGCGGCGGCGGTGCACGAGGATGGCATCAGCCTCACTCAGTGCCTCGACGAGGGAAGACGGCGCCCACCAACTTGAGGCGGTTGCGAACCTGGGCTTGCGCCGGCTACCAGTTCCCATCCACCAGGTTGTGATCATCGAGGAGGATTTCCTTCCGCAGTGTGGTCTTTCGCCCCAGCCCGGCGGTCGAGTCGATCACGAAGTCGCGCATGA
>JAFASF010000432.1 GCA_019244745.1 Solirubrobacterales bacterium
CTTCCGAACAACCGCAAACATCGCGGCGAAGGATCGGCTTTTGGGTCGCCTGCGGCATCGGCCCCATGGACAAGATTCGTTCGCGTTGCGTTGTCCACGCGAGGGGGTGTCCGAAAAAAGGCCCCGTCCTGGGGCTTTATCTCGCACGCCCCCTGGGCTACTGGGGCGCGGGCGACTCCAACACGAGCGCCACCCACTCACCGTCGGATCTCCGAGACGTCTCACGGAGGCCCGCACCCTCAAACGCCCGGATGACCGAATCCGCCTCGTCCACCAGCACCCCGCCGGCGATCACCCGCAACGGTTCGGGCGCCCGCGATGCCAACCGCGCGGCCCACACCCGCAACAGCGGCGCCACCAGGTTCGCGGCCACCGTCGGCGCCACGACGATGGGCTCCACCCGCAGGTCGTGCCGGCGCACGTCGATCACCACCCCGTTCACGCGGGCGTTCGCAGACGCGGCGGCCACGGCGGCGGTGTCGTTGTCAAGCGCCACCACCGGCGCCCACCCCAGCCGCGCCGCCACGATCGCCAGCACGCCGGACCCGCACCCCAGGTCCACGAACCCGCCGCCGGGCTCGAGCTCCAGCATCAGCTCGAGGCACAGCCGCGTGGTTGCGTGAGCGCCGGTCCCGAACGCCTGCCCCGGGTCGAGCACGACTTCGACCGGGGTCGCGGACGACGGCGGCTCCCACGGCGGGCGCACGGTCAAACGCCCATCAAATACAACCGGCCTGTGGAACAACCGCCACCGCTCGGACCAGTCGTCGGCGATCTCGTCGGTTCGCACCTCGACCAGCGCCCCGCCGGCGGCGGCCTTCAAATCGGGCAGCGCCGGCAGCTCCCCCGGCGACCCGTACATCGCGTACTCCACGACCCCCGGACCTGCGTCGACCTCCTCGACCCCGCTCGGGGCCAGCGTCAACAGCTCGGCCAGGACCAGCTCCGCGTGCTGTCGGCGCACGCGCACTGCCACACGGAGCATCACATCGCGGCCGACGTCAAAGCGAGGGGTCGTTCAAATCCAAAACGAATCAAACCCCGAACGCGCGCCTGAGCTTCCCGAACACACCCTCTTCCGTGCGCAGGTTGTGTTCGGTCATCGAGTCGGCGAGCTGCTCGTGCAACTCGCGCTGCTCACGACTCAGGTGGCGCGGGACGACGACGTTGACCACGACGCGCAGATCGCCGCTGCGCCGGCCACGGAGCGCCGGCATCCCAGCGCCCCGGATGAGCACCGTCTCGTGCGGCTGCGTGCCCGCCGGGATGTCGAGCTCTACCGGGCCGTCCACGGTCGGCACCGAGACGGTGGTGCCGAGCGCCGCCAGCGGAGCGGCCACGTCGACCGCCGTGACCAGGTCGTCGCCGTCGCGCACGAAGCGCGGATCCTCGCGGACGCGGATCTGCACGTACAGGTCGCCGGGCGGCCCGCCGCGCTCACCGGCGTGGCCTCGGCCGGTGATCCGGATCCGCTGGCCGTCGGCGATGCCGGCCGGGACGTCGACCGACACCTTGGAGCGCTCCACCTTGCGCCCGCGACCGCGGCATACCTTGCAGGGCTCCTTCGCCACCCGCCCGTCACCGTCGCAGCGGTCGCAGACCGTGGCGCGCACCACCTGACCGAACGGGGTGCGGGTGACCGCGCGCAGCTGTCCCGTGCCGTTGCACTTCGGGCAGGTCTCGATCGGCGTGCCGGGCTCCGCTCCGTTGCCGTGGCAGTGCTCGCATATCGCGACCGTCTCGTAGCTGACCTCGACGCTCGTGCCATGCGCGGCCTCGGCCAGATCTATCTGGGCGTTGACCGCCACGTCGCCGCCCTGGATCGCCCCGCCGGGGCCACGGGCGCCCCCGCCGAAGGCGCCGCCGCCGAACAGGTCGCCGAACCCGCCCGAGCCGCCGAAGAACGCATCGAAGATGTCCGAGATCGACCCGAACCCCTCGAAGTTGGGCGCGTAGCCACCGCTGCGCAGCCCCTCGTGTCCATACCGGTCGTAGGTGGCGCGGCGCTCGGGATCGGACAGCACCTCGTAGGCCTCTGCCGCCTGCTTGAACTTCTCCTCGGCGTTGGGATCGTGGCTGTTGACGTCGGGGTGGAGCTCGCGGGCCAGCCGCCTGAAGGCCTTCTTTATCGAGGCGTCGTCGGCGTCGCGCGGAACGCCGAGGACGTCGTAGTAGTCGCGGGTCGCACTCATCGCTCGTCGTACACCTCAGCGATGAAGCTGGACAGCTGGGTGGCCGCCTCGCGGACCGAGCGAATGGCCTGGCCGTAGTCCATCCGCAGCGGCCCGATCACCGAGACCGCGCCCAGGTTGCGCTGTGGCAACCCGTAACCGGCGGCGACCAGTGCAAGCGAGCGCATCGCCGGCGTGTTGTTCTCGGTCCCGATCCTCACCAGCACGTCGCGCTCGGACAGCGCCGCCTGGATTACTCCGAGCAGCGTGACGCGGCGCTCGAGCATGTCCATCAGCGCGTTCAGGTCGGATACGTCGGCGATGCGATCGCCGCGCAGAAGGCGCGCGGTCCCCTCGACGTAGAGGCCGTCGAAGGCGGTCTCCTCGAGGTCGGTGAACACCGGAGCGAGGGCGTCGAGGAACTCGCGCTCGGAGCTCGCGAGCGACGGCTCGTGGAGCCGCTGGTGGAGCATGCGGGCGCCGAGGCCGAGGCCTACCAGCCGCTCGTTCAGATAGCTCGCGGCCCAGTCCGCCAAGCCGGAGTCAACGGGTCGCGGAAAGGTGAACAGCCGCTTGGTGACGCCGCCGGTGGAGGTGATGACAACCACCATCAGCACCTGCGGTTGCAGCACCAGAACCTCGATGTGGCGGATCGTCGAGGTCTCGATCGGCGGCGCGGTCACTATCGCAAGCAAGTTCGTGACCTGCGACAGCGTCTCGGTGGTCACGCGCATCGCCTCGTCAAGCTCGCGGCGGACCAGCGACAGCGACAGTCGCGGACCGCTCTCGTCGCGGGGCAGGAGCCGGTCGACGAAGTAGCGATACCCCGCCTCGGTGGGGATCCGGCCGGCCGAGGTGTGAGGGTGGGCAAGCAGGCCGAGCTCCTCGAGGTTCGCAAGCTCGTGGCGGACGGTCGAGGGACCCCACCGCACCTCGGCGGCCAGCGACTTCGAGCCCACCGGCGTGCCCGCGTCGAGGTACTCCTCGACGAGCTTTCGCAGCACCAGTTCCTGACGTTCTGTCAGCACCAAAATGATTGTAGGAAGCCAGGTTCGGGCCCCGGCGCGGGTGCGCCGGAGTCGCGCTACCGCGTCGAGACTTCGGCGACCGCGTTGCGGATGAGCCGCTGGCCGGCTTGCACCGCATTCGAGTCGACGACCGCCACCTCGCCGTTGACCTCGCGGACGGTCCCCGCCACCACGATCTCCTCCCCCATCCGCCCCATGCCGCGGAACTGGACGCTCAGCGCCTTGAGCCTCTCCGGCCCGCCGGCGGCCTCGGTGTGAGCCCGGGCGACCTGGGCCATCGTCCACAGGCCATGGAGGATGCGACCCGGCAGTCCCACCTGCTTGGCGAACTCCTCGTCGATGTGGATCGGGTTGAAGTCGCCGGAAGCGCCGGCGTAGCGGACGGTCACGAACGGATC
>JAFASF010000008.1 GCA_019244745.1 Solirubrobacterales bacterium
TGGGGATTGGAAGCGCGACATCGCGCTTGGCGGGACCGTGGTGAGGTGCGCCGACGGCTCGTGGTCTCATGCCGGAGGGCTGCACGGAGCGTGTGCGGGCCACGGAGGAACGCGCTGACCGCGATCACCCGGCGGCCCGCGCCGCGAGCCCGATGCCGATCCGCGGCGCGACCGAGCGCGGAGCAGCGCGTCGAGCGCGCGCCTTGACAAATGGAGTGAGTGAGTGCATACTCACACCCATGGCCCAATCCGCCACAGTCCCCACTCGCATCCTCTCGACCGCGGAAGAGCGGCGTGAAGACGTCCTGCGCGCGGCCATGAAGGTGGTCGCGGCCCGCGGTCTTTATGGCACCCCGACGATGGAAATCGCCAAGGCAGCCGGCATCTCGCAGGCGTACCTGTTTCGTCTCTTCCCCACCAAGACCGAGCTGTTCCTAGCGGTAATCGAGCGGAGCTTTCGACGGATCCACGACACCCTGGCGGAGGCCGCGGCAAACGCCCGCGCGGCCGGGCGCCCGGTCAAGAAGGCTATGGCCGAGGCGTACACCGACCTGCTGAAGGATCCCGAGCTGCTGCTCACCCAGCTTCAGGGACAGGCGGCGGCGAGCGAGCCGGCGGTTCGCGCCGTGCTGCGCCGTGGCTTCCAGATGCTGTTCGAGATGGTGGAGCGCGAATGGGAAGCTTCGCCCGCGGAGATGCAGGAGTTCTTCGCGCACGGGATGCTGTGCAACGTCATCGCCGCGATGCAGATCGAAGGGCTGCACGAGCGGTGGGCCGAGGTGCTGACCTTCTCCGACGAAGAGTGCCCGTAGGCCTCTTTTTTTGGACCAAGCAACTGAGTGAGCAATCACACTCCCGATTTCTTTTCTCAAAAAACTGAGTGACCAATCACACACAGGAGATCACCAATGACCGTCATTTCGAGATTCTTGCGGCGGCCGACCGCCTCCAAAACCAGCGTCGTCTGGACGCTCGCGATCGTTTCCCTCGGCCTGTTCATGACCACGCTCGACAACCTCGTGGTGACGACCGCGCTGCCGTCGATCAGACACAGCCTCGGCGCGTCGATTCAGTCGCTCGAGTGGACCGTCAACGCCTACACCCTGACCTTTGCCGTCCTGCTGCTCACCGGAGCGGCTCTCGGGGACCGGTTTGGGCGGCGGCGAATGTTTGCCATTGGGCTGAGCACGTTCACGGCGGCGAGCGCGGCGGCGGCCCTGTCCGCTAGCACCGACGCGCTGATCGCCGCTCGGGCGGTGCAGGGGTTCGGGGCCGCGATCGTGCTGCCGCTCACGCTCACGTTGCTCTCGGAGGCCGTGCCGGCCGCCCGGCGCGGCATGGCGTTGGGCATCTGGGGCGGAGTCAGTGGCCTCGGGGTGGCGATCGGACCGCTCGTGGGAGGCGCGGTCGTCAGTGGCATCTCGTGGCACTGGCTCTTCTGGATCAATGTGCCGGTCGGGCTCGTGCTCGTGCCGTTGGCTCTGACCCGGCTGACCGAGTCGCGCGGACCCGCTCCCAACTTGGACCTGCGGGGCCTGGCGCTCGTAGGTCCCGGGTTGCTTGGCCTCACCTACGGAGCGATTCGTGGACAGGCGCTCGGCTGGACGAGTGCGACGATCCTCGCCTCCTTCGCAATCGGGATCGCGTTCCTGATCGCATTCGTGGCGTGGGAGTTGCGGGCCCCGGCGCCCATGCTGCCGATGCGCTTCTTCCGCTCCCGGGCGTTCGCTGCCACCAACGGCCTCTCGCTGGCCATGTACTTCGGTGTGTTCGGCGCGATCTTCCTGCTGGCCCAGTTCTTCCAGACCACGCAGGGATACTCGCCTCTGCAAGCGGGCCTTCGGACCCTCCCATGGACTGCGATGCCGATGATCGTCGCGCCCATCGCCGGAACATTGAGCGACCGCATCGGTCCCCGGCCGCTGATGGTCGCCGGCCTCGCGCTACAAGCCATCGCGATCGCCTGGCTCGGAGCGATCATCACTCCCGATATTGCCTACGGATCGCTGATCGCTCCATTCGTGCTCGCGGGCGCCGGGATGGCCCTGGTGTTCGCGCCCTCGGCCAACGCCGTCCTCGCGTCCGTGCGGCCGGTGGAGGCGGGCCAGGCCTCGGGTGCGACCAACGCCATCCGCGAGCTCGGCGGTGTGATCGGAGTTGCCGTGCTGGCCTCGGTGTTCAGCGCCAACGGCTCCTACGCCTCACCGCATGCATTTACGAACGGTCTCACCGCCGCGATTCCCATCGGTGCGGTGGTCCTCGGGATTGGGGCTCTGACGGCGCTCCTGGTCCCGAGAATCCGTGCAGCTCGGCCCGAGGAGCACGGCCACGTTGATGTTCGTGGTGACGCGGCGCAGGCCGCCGTTGCGGCATAGGTTCGTGCCATATCTCCGGGCCTCGGCTGCGCTTCGCCTCGCCTCAGTTACGCGAGACTGCGGGGATGGAGATCGAGGCCACGGACTACCACACGGCGGGCGAACCGTTCCGGATCGTCGCAGAAGGCGTGCTCGACATCGCCGGTGCGACGGTCCCGGAGCGGCGCGAGCACGCCATGCGGTCCGAGCACGTGGATCGGGTGCGGCGAATGCTCTGTCATGAGCCGCGCGGACACGCGGACATGTACGGCGGCTTTCTCGTCCCCCCGGATGACGACGGCGCTGACTTCGGCGTGCTGTTCTGGCACAAGGACGGCTACTCGACCGCTTGCGGGCACGGGACGATGGCGCTCGGCGTGTGGGCGGTCGAGTCCGGCCGGGTGCCGGCGCGCGCTGAGGGCGATGTCGAGGTCACGATCGACGTGCCTTCGGGCCGCGTCGTGGCGAGCGTGCGTTGCCGCGCCGGCGCGGTCCAGGGCGTTGCCTTTCGCAACGTGCCCGCATTCGTCGTGGCGCGGGGGGTGGCGGCGGCCGGGGTGGAGGTCGACGTCGCCTACGGCGGGGCGATCTACGCGTTCGCACCGGCGGAGCGGTGGGGGCTGCGAGTGGTGCCCGGGGATCTGGCCGACCTGATCGCGGTGGGCCGCAAGGTCAAGCAGGAGCTCGGCGAGACCGGGGTCTCGCGCCACCCCAACGACGATCGCCTGTCGGGTATCTATGGGACCGTCCTTTACGAAGAGCTCGGTCCGCTGCATCAGCGCACCGTGACGATCTTCGCCGACGGAGAGGTGGATCGATCGCCGACCGGCTCGGCGACCTCGGCTCGTACCGCACTTCTCGCCGCCGACGGACTTCTGACCGAAGGGGACACCTGGCGCGCCGACTCGATTGTCGAGACCACCTTCCACGCCCGGCCCATCGGCCACGCAGCAGGCGGGCTTCTCACCGAGGTTGAGGGAACCGCCTTTCGCACCGGCGAGCACCGCTTCTTCCTCGACCCTCGCGATCCGCTGGGTGCCGGCTTCGTCGTGCGTTGACGCGCCCGCGAACCCGGGGATGAGGAGCTCCTCCCGACCGTTGCCGCTGCAGTTGCCATAACACTGGAACGCGATCACACTGTCGCTTGATGCCGATACGTCGTGTGCTCCTGATCGCGGTGACCGTGCTAGTCGCAGGCTGCGGGTCGACCGTGCACACGACGTCGGCCAGCATCCCCCCACCCGCAGCACTCACACGTTGGCCCAATGCGGCCGACTACGGGACGATCAAAACCGCGGTGGCCGCCCGCAATGACGCGCTCTTCCGCCAGACGGACTGGCGACACAGGTCGTTCCTCGCGACGCTGGCGCTGCGGACGCTGCTGACCGTTCGCGTCGGTCCCGGTTCATGCGCGTCGTACGTCGTGGTGCTGTACACCACGCTGCAGTCGCTTCGAGACGCCTACGCCGGGGAGGACTGGCGTCCGCTGGTCCAGTTCGTCCACCATCAGCCAACGCTCGAGAGCGCGTGCCAGCGCCCGAGCAGCCAGCTCACCGCCTAGGGGGGATCAGCGAACGCGACGGCTCGCGCGTGGACGAACCCGCACCACGACCCGGGCCGGTCGCGTGGGTGAGGCGAGCGAGAGAAAGTCGCGCACCGGACCGCGAGTGCCGCAGAACGGACATGTAAGCTCATCGACTGCCGAGCGCGGGTCGGGACCGATCGCGATCGGGATATCGCAGCGGCGGCACGCCAGCGTACCGACACCGAGCCGGGTGGAGCGGATCGCTTTCCGTTTCTCTTCGTGCGCCACGCCGGCGCGCGCGCCGGCCGCCGAGCCGTCGAAGGGCCACCGCTCGATCCCGCGTATGGAAGCCACCAGACCAGTCTAATCCCGACCAGACCGCGACAAGGAGCAACGCAGTGAGCCAAACCGAAGCTGAGCAGCGGAGCGCGATCGTATTCGGAGCACGCAACCTCGGGCGCGCGATCGTCGAGACACTGGTGGCCGATGGCTGGGCCGTGGCCGGGGTCGCCCGATCACAGAGCACACTCGAGGGTGTGCGTGAGGCCGGAGCGTTGCCGCTGGCCGCCGATGTCACAGATCCCGAGAGCGTTCAGTCCGCCCTAGAGGAGGTGTCCGCGGCAAACGGAGGCATCGACCTCGCGGTGAACGCCGCCTCGCCGTATGGAGGCGATCGCAGCGGGCCCTTCGGAGGCGGCCCGATTGCGGAGGCCGAGCTTCGTGCATTCGACGCCTGGGCCACCGCGCCGGCGCGGGCCGCTTTTTCCTTTCTGTCCGCCACCGCGCGGTTCGCGATCGCGCAACGGCGGCCGGCGACGCTGGTCCAGGTAACCGGCGGGTCAGCCCGCCGCGCGATGCCGGCACGCGGCGCGTGGGCGGCAGGGTGTTTCGGCGTACGAGCGCTCACCAACTCGGCCGCGCTCGAGCTCCGTCCGCACGGGATCCACGTAGCGCTGCTCATTGTCGATGCCGGGATCCAGCCGATCACCGGGGCTGCGCGGCAAGGCGTCTCGCCCGACGCGCTGGCTGATCCGCGTCAGATCGCGGAGGCCGTGCGGTTTCTTGCGGACCAGGGTCCGCGTGCGGCCACGCACGAGCTGCAGGTCACTCCCCTCGCCGAGAGCTGGACCCCGTAGGTTCAGAGCGGTCGCCAGATCCTGCCCTCGATCGCGTGGGGCGGGGCGTCCGCGGGCACCAGCCGGGAGAGCTGGTCGGCGTATTCGGCCATGACCAATGCGGAGGCCGCGGCGTCAAAAGCATCCTCGGACCCGGCGGCTCGCTCGAGCAGCGCGGCCGGCTGACCCGGGAAACGATCGAAGAGGAACTCGTGGCGCCGTCGCCAGCTGCTCTTGTTGACCGGTCCGGTCAAGAGCCGGGGATAGATCTCGACCGCGCGCGGCCAGCCTTGCGGTCCGAACGGCCAGACGTCGAATCCCCGCTCAGCGAGCGTGAGGAGGTGCTTCATTCCGCGCACCGATCCGGTGCCCACGGCGCCCGCCCCGCCGACCTGAAACACCGACTTTGCGCCGGGTGCGTCGGCCAGCTCGGTGGCGCGGTACCGACGGCCGCGCGGGAGGTCGTTTCGCTTGTCGGGCCGTCCCCAGAACGGCGGCGCGCACACGTCGAGCAGGCGGTCACCGTCGGTGCCCATGGCTGCCCATACCTCGCGGACCTGCCGCCACCCCTGCTGCTCGCACCACCACCCGGGGAAGGAGAAGGCGAAGTCCAGACCCACGATGGTGTGCGGCTCACGCCCGGAGATCGCGGTGACGGCGTCAATGAGCTGTTCGCGGCTGCGGCCGTTCTCGAGCGAGACGAGCTTCCCATCGCGGACGTCAGCCAGCCAGATGAATTCCGCCGCCCCGTGGAGCTTGCCCGACCAGTCGACCGCCACGATCCGCACGGCCACCGCAAACGCGGGGTTAAACCGACCCGGGCTCCGGAGCCGCCACCATCGCGTCGACGTGTTCGGTCCCCTCGGTGTGGCTGAACGTCGCCACCGTCAGGTCGAGGCTCATGCCCCTCCTCCTCTCGTACGCGGATCGAGCGGGACCGACGATAGGCCGGCCAGCGACGGGCGCATCCTCCGATGCGGATGACGCTTTCGGGTCGCCACGCGGCACCGGGCGGGCTTACGTCGAGCTCAGCTGCACGATCCCCAACGCGAGCACGCCAATCCCAAGCGCGGCCGTGAGGGGAGCCACGATCACCGGCCAATGCACGAGAAGCCAATCGCCGATGGGCCGCAGCTTGCGCTCGGCGCCGTCCCCCATCAGCGCAACCACAACCGCGATCGCGATCAGCGGGAGCGTGTAGACGATGCAGTACAGGACGATCAACGCCAGCTTGCCCGCCTGAGACACCCCCGACCCGACGATCATCGCGATCGCCGCGAAATACGGAAACGCCGTGAGCAGCTCGAGTCCCGCGATTCCGGCCCCGAGCAGCCCCGCCGACCCATGCGATCGGCCGCGATCCTCGCTCGGCTTGGAGCCCACCAGGCTCCGGCGGCGGATCCAGATCACCGCTCCCCCCACCACCAGCACGAGTCCCGCGCCCGCGATCAGCGCGTATTTGACGGTCGGGCCCGGCTTGGGCAAGAACGAGAGGATCAGGTCCCCCAGTCCGAGCGCGAGCGCCAGCCCGCACACGAACGTGACGATCCACGCGGCGATCGTGAACACGGCCGCGCGACGGCGCGGGTGCGATCCCGTGGCCACGAACAGCTCGCCGGCGATCAGCGACGGGTTGATGCAGTCAGGGAGCGCTATCGCGACCACGGCGATGGCCAGCTTCAGCACGGTGACGCCAATGACACCCACGCCGTGAGCCGGCGCCATCACCCGATCGGGATGACCCCGGGGGACGCCGGCGCGGCCGCGGACGCTAGCCCGGCAGCGCGATGAAGCGCTTGAGCTTCCCGGTGGCCGCGTGGCGCTCGATCCGGGGCACGGCCGAGACGCGGACCTCCGGGCGCCCGAGCCCGTAGCGGCGCAGCGACTCGGTCAGCGCTGCGCTCACCGCCGCCAGCTCAGGCGAGCCGACCACGAGCACATCCGCCCCGGTCCGCGTCTGCCGCACCTGGTACTCGGAGATGCTCGGGTTGGTCCCGAGCACATGGCGGAAGGCCGCCGCCGGAACGGTACCCGTCCCGTAGCGGAAGTCGTCGTCGCGGCGCCCCGCGATGTCGGCCACTCGCGCGAGCGAGCTCCCGCATGGACACGGACCGGGCAGCAGCGTGACCTCGTCGCCCAGGTCGTAGCGGACGAACGGGAACAGCCGGCCGGCCAATCCAGTCGCCAGCGTGCGGGCGGCGGGTTGATCCGCGGCCACGGGGCGGCCAGCCTCGTCGACGCGCTCGAGGATCACCTCGTCCTCGCACACGTGCAGACCGGGACCGCGACCGCATCCGACGGCTTGGACGCCGATTTCGGTTGAGCCCCAGAGGTTGTGAATCGGGGCATTCCACGCGGTCCGAATGGCTTCACGGTCCTCCTCGCTGAGGGGCTCGGAGTTGGTGCTCACCCGCCGTGGACGGATATCGAGCTCGCCCGCGAGCGTCGCGCGAGCGAGGCGACCGATTACGGACGCGTAGCCGACCAGGTGCGTCGGCCGGGCCGCCGCCACCGCGGCCAGCACCTGGTCGAACGGCGCCCCGGCTGGGATGACGACCGTCTCCATGCTCCGGCTGGTCGGGACGTCGAACAGCGGCGTGCTGGCGTGCGGAGGCACTCCAGACTCGAGCACCGCTAGCCGGGCAGCGGTCTCCGCCCGCGACGAGCCGCGCTCCTCCCGCGCCTGCATCCTCCAAGCGAGACAGGCCAGGGTCACGAACAGTTCCCAGTCCCAGACGTAGACACCCCGCACTCCGCTCGATCCCCCCGAGCTGAAGACCTGGAACCCCGAGGGGGAGTAGGAGAACCAACGCTGCTCGGCGAGGATGCGCTCGGCTCGAGCGCGATCGAGGTCGGGGACGGCGACGATCGCGTCCCACTCGTCTTGGACCTCTTGCTTGACCATCGGCGGCAGCCGCGCGAGGTCGGCCACGGTCGCCGTAGACGGGTCGAGATCGATCATGCGCGCGGCGTGGAACGGCGAGCGTTCGCGGGCATGCCCGAGCAGTGCGCGCAAGCGCTCCGTGCGATACCGATCGATGCGCTCGCGAGGCCACTCGAGGCGCGCGAGGTGATCCTCGAGCGCGGCTCGCACTGAATGCAGATGTGCCGCGCGCGTACCCTCGTATTCCGCGCGAGCCGCGGCCGTTGCCCCAGACATGCTCCAAGCGTAACCGCTCATGTTTTCCCAACCGGCGAACGGGAAATGCCAGCGTGGTGCGATCCCATGGAACTCGACTGCACAGGCTCGCGGGGTCGCTGCTGGGCTGCTTGGCGCTCGTGATGACCGCGGCGCTGGCAGAGGCCGCGCCAATCTCCGCTCATGCCGCCGTCCCCTACATGGGGTGGAACACGTACTACGGCGTCGGCGGGGTCTTCGACGAGCAGACGATCATCTCAGTGGCCACTGCCCTTCTCGACCGCGGCCTGGCACGCGCCGGCTACCGCATCGTGTGGCTCGACTTTGGCTGGGCCGCGGGCCAGCGCGACACCAGCGGGGAGCTGGTTATCAATCCCCAGCAATGGCCGCACGGGTTGCCGTGGTTGACCGCCTGGCTCCACGAGCGAGGTCTGCTGGCGGGCATCTACACCGACGCGGGGACGAGCGGCTGTCGCGGCCAGGGCGTGGGATCGTTCGGCCACTACCAGCAGGACGCCGACGCGTTCGCTGCCTGGGGTTTTGATGCGGTGAAGGTCGACTTCTGCGGCGCCGGCCAGCAGGGCCGCAAACCCGAGCCGCTGTACATTCAGTTTGCGCAGGCGCTGGCGCACAACGCGAGCCACCGGCCCATGCTGCTCAACGTCGACAACTTCTGGGTACCGGGACAGATCGACGGGAAGCGCCCCTCGTTCGCCGACTCCGCGTACGCGAACTACCGGTGGGCGCCCCGGATCGCCCAGAGCTGGAGGACCGATACCGATATCGGCTTCACCCGGAACCTCCAATGGAGGAACGTGCTGAGGAACCTCGACCATGACGCCGCCCACCCCGAGGCAGCGGGCCGCGGTCACTGGAACGACCCCGACTATCTCGGTCCGGAGCTCGGGATGACGAGAGCGCAAGCGCAGGCTCAGCTGTCGCTCTGGGCGATCGTTGCGGCGCCGTTGATCTTGGGCAGCGATCCCCGCGCGCTGTCGCCGGCATCGATCGAGATGCTTGAGAACCGGCAGGTCATCGCCGTCGACCAGGACCCGCTCGGCATCCAAGGCACCGCCATCGACCACAAGGGAGCGGGGCAGGTGTGGTGCCGGCGGCTCGAGCGCGGTCACCGCGCGGTCGCGTTGCTCAACCGCGGACCTCGGCCCCTGCGCATCACCACGAGCGCGCGGAAGGTTGGGCTGCGGCGGGCCAAGGCATACGAGCTCCAGGATCTCTGGGCGCACACCGCCAAGAAGACGACCGGCGTGATCACCGCGGTCGTCCCGCCTCACAGCGCAGTGCTCTATCGCGCGACATCGCTCTGAGCGAGCCGGGCATGATTCCAGGCGCCCCTATGCGCGACACGACATGAGCGCCGAGACAGACGTCGCCGTAATCGGAGCCGGAATCGTCGGCCTGTCGACGGCGTTCGCTCTCACTGAGCAGGGCGCATCCGTGACGGTCTACGAGCGGGGGGTGCCGGGAGGGAGTCAGTCGGGCGGTGAGTCGCGGATCTTCCGGCATGCCCACGATGACCGGCGCCTGGTGGAGTTCGCGTGCGAGGCGCGCGCGGCCTGGCGCGAGTGGGAGGAGCGGTTCGGCCGCGAGTTGCTCTCGCGCGACGGGGTGGTCGCGATCGGGCCGGCGGTCGAGCGGCGGTTGGCGGTGCTCCTCGATGCCGGCGGGGTCAGAGCGAGCATGATCGACTCCGATGAGCTGGCAGAGCGCCTGCCGCTCCTGGCCCGCTGGCCAGGAGCGGCGATGCTGGATGAGGACGGTGGCGTGATCCGCGCCCGCGCGACGGTCGAAGAGCTGACTAGCGCGCTACGGGAACGGCTGCGGTTCGAGGAGGTGCTATCGGTTCGCGCCACGTCCGGCGGGACGGTCGAGGTGCGAGGTGGAGGAGTGACGCTCGAGTATGCCTCTGTGGTGCTGTGCGCGGGCCGCGGCACCGTGGCGCTTGCCCGGGGCGCGGGACTGCCGCTGCCCGTGCGCCAGTCGGTGCACGTGCGGCTTACGTATCCGGTTCGGGGCGAGCCACCCGCTCGTGTGTCGTGTCTGCTCGACAACAGCGGTGCGTTCGGCGAGCCGGCCGCCTATGGCGATGCGTTGCCGGGGAACGACTCCTACGCGGTCGGTCTCGACGAAACCCCGATCTACGAGGACGGGAGCCTGCTCGACGCCGCCGGGCTTTCAGACGCGGCGCGGCGCACCACCGAGTACGTCGGCCGAGCCCTGCCGGGCCTCGCCCCGGAGCCCATCGACGTGCGCCATTGCTGGGTCACAGAGCTCCCGTGGAGCGTGGACGGAATCGCCGCTTGGCGGGCCGGCGGGCTGATCGCGGTCGCGGGTAACAACCTCTTCAAGCACGCCCCGGTCCTGGGTCGAGCCCTCGCCCGGGCCGCCCTCGGCGAGCGTCTCGCTCCGAACCTCCAACCAGAGGCAAAACTGGGCGCTCAGCGAGTTCGTCCGAGGCCGGGTGGACTACGTGTACAGGATCAGCCGGTGGGCGCTGAAGGCGAAGAACAGCGCGAGCAGGGTCCAGGTCAACGGCCAGCTGACCGTGCGCAGGAACGCGGTCTCCCAGTGGCCGAAGAAGAGGACGTAGACGAAGATGGCCAGCAGTAGGCCCGCGTAGCACGCGATTGCCACCCAGACCGGAGGTGCGAGGCCGACGACCGGAGCGACCACCAGCCCGAGCAAAACCCAGGCAGAGATGGCCAGGATGTCGACCGATAGGCGCGTGCGCTCGCGCCCGACGATGGTCATGAAACCAGCGGCTCCGACGAGCGCCGCGGCCATGAATACGCCGAGCCGCCAGTGTGAGCTGAAACCGAAGATCGCGCTCATCAGTTTGCCCCCGCACCACAGCAACAGCGGGTTCAGGATGCTCACCGCGATGTAACACGCGAACATGTCCGCGGCGGAGTCCCACGGATTCCCGAACACCGGCCGGCTGGGCACGAGTGCGGCTCGCAGCGCTTCCGGCTGTAGCGCGGCGCGGAGTGAGCTCGTGTCGTCGGATGCCATCTCGAGATCCTCGGCACCAGGAAGGATGCCAGGGAATGCGAGCTCGCGCCTGGGATACTCAACGGCGAGCATGGACTTGGAGCTGGTCAACTTCGACAATCCGGTCGATGTCCGCACATTTGAGAAGGGGCGATTTGAGCTCTACAGGGTGGGGCCGACCACGATCGGGCGGGCTACGTATGAGCCTGGCTGGAAGTGGTCCGAGCACATCGGTCCCTCCACCGGAGAGAGCTCGTGCCAGGTCGAGCACGTGGGGCTGGTCTTGAGCGGCCAGGCGGTGGCCAAGATGGATGACGGACGTGAAGTGGTGATGCGAGCAGGCGACTTCTTCTACGTGCCGCCGGGTCACGACAGCTGGGTCGTGGGAGACCGACCGTACGTCTCGTTGCACATCCTTGGAAGCGAGGACTACGCGGCGTCGTAAGGCGGAGCGCCAGGCGGATAATGGTGGCCGGTCCCGCAATAGCTCAGGAGGTCGGGATCCTCAAGCTTTGACCATGCCCGCAGCGCGTGACCCGTTACCACGCTCGGCCTCTGTCGTGATCATCGGCGGGGGCGTGATCGGGACCAGCTGCGCCTTTCACCTCGCCGAGGCCGGGGTGCGCGACGTTGTGCTCACCGAGCGCGCGGAGCTTGGCTCGGGGTCGAGCAGCCGGGCGGCGGGTGGGGTCCGGGCGCAGTTCTCCGACGTCATCAACGTCCGCTTGGCCCAGAGAAGCCTGAGCGCGTTCGCCGAATTCGACCGTCGCCCCGGATCGGAGATCGGCTTCCACCAGGTGGGGTATCTGTTCGTCCTCACTCGCGAGGAGGACCTGGAGGTTTTCGAGCGCGGCGTGGCCCTTCAACGCGAGCTCGGGGTGCCCAGCCGCATCGTCGAGCCGGCGCTCGTGCGAGAGCTGTGTCCGCTTCTCAGGGTCGACGACGTGCTGGCCGGCGCGTTCTCGCCGTCCGACGGTCACGCAACTCCCGACTCCGTCGTCCAGGGCTATGCGACCGGCGCCCGAGCCCTCGGCGCGCACCTTCGGAATCGTTGCGAAGTCGTCGACATCGCGGTGCAGGAAGGCGAGATCCGGGCGGTGGTCACGAGGAGCGGAACGATCGAGACGGGAATCGTGGTCTGCGCGGCGGGGGCATGGTCGCGCGCGTGCGGGGAGCTGGTCGGCGTCGACCTTCCGGTCACGCCGCTGCGCCGCCAGGTCCTGTTCACCGAGTCAATGCCGGAGCTGCCGCCGCGGTTACCCATGACGATCGATTTCGCTACCAGCTTCTACTTCCATCGCGAAGGGCCCGGAGTCCTGATGGGTATGCCCGCGCCGGGGGAGCAGCCCGGATTCACCGCCGAAGAGACCGAGGGTTGGGTTCCCGCGCTACTCGAGGTCGCGGAGCGCCGTGCGCCGGCGCTCGCGCGCATCGGGATAAAAGGCAGCTGGTCGGGCTTCTACGAGATGACGCCCGACCACAACGCGCTCATCGGCGAGGCCCCGGGGATCGAGCGGTTCCTTTACGCGACCGGGTTCTCCGGCCACGGTTTCCTGCAGGCGCCGGCCGTGGGGGAGGTCATACGTGATCTCGTTCTGGGACGTGAGCCGTTCCTCGATGTCTCCCCGCTGTCGGTTGAGCGGTTCGCGCGGCCCGATGCGCTTCGTCCCGAGTTCAATGTCATATGAATCAGGAGGGCAGCACATGACAACGACGCACACGGAAACCGCTCGGGCAGCGCCCGAGATCGCCTCGATGATCGGCGGACAGCCGGCCGATGGCGGTGCCGTCCGTGAATCCACGAACCCGGCGGACGTCGAGGAGGTCGTGGCGACCGTGCGTCTCGGCGACGCCGGCACCATGCTTCGCGCTTGCCGCACGGCGTCCGAAGCCCAGCAGCGGTGGGCCGCGGTGCCGGCGCCAGTGCGCGGCAATGTGATCTCTGGCGCCGCCACTCTCGTCCGCCGCAACAAGACGGCGCTCGCCGCCCTCCTCACGCGAGAGGTGGGCAAGCCGACCGGCGAGGCGCTCGGCGAGGTGCAGGAGGTTATCGACACCTGCGAGTTCTTCCTGAGTGAGGGCCGTCGGCTTTATGGGATGACCGTGCCCTCCGAGATGCCGCGGAAGCAGCTATTCACATTCCGCACCCCGGTCGGGGTGGCGGCGATCATCACCGCCGGCAATTTCCCGGTCGCCGTGCCCTCGTGGTACATCGTGCCCGCGCTGCTGTGCGGCAACGCCGTGGTGTGGAAGCCGGCGGAGTACGCCTCCGCGTGCGCTCGGGCGCTCGCCGAGCTGTTCTGGCATGCCGGGGTGCCCGCGGATGTCCTGAACCTCGTGCTCGCCGACGGCGCCTCCACTTTCGAGGGCCTCGAGCAGGCGCTCGGAGAGGGCGTCGTGCACAAGGTCGGCTTCACCGGCTCCACGGACGTGGGGCGCCGCATCGGCGAGCTGTGCGGCCGGCACCTGCAGTCGCCGTGCCTCGAGCTGGGGGGCAAGAACCCGCTGGTCGTGATGCCCGACGCGGACATCGACCTGGCGGTCGAAGGCGCCGTGTTCAGCGGCTTCGGCACCGCCGGGCAACGGTGCACGTCACTCGGAACGGTGATCGCGGACGAGCGCGTTCACGACGAGTTTCTGGCCCGGTTCGCGCGGGCGGTCGAGGTCGCCGCGATCGGCGATCCCACCGCCGACGTGCTCTACGGTCCGATGCTCGACGAGCGGTTCCTCGTCCGCTTCGAGCGCGACTGGCTCGGGCTCATCCGCGACCACCACTCGATCCACGGCTCGACGGCCACGGGCCGGATCACCGCCGCCGCGCCCCGCGAGGGCTTCCTCGGCGGCGACCCCGAGCGCGGCCTCTACTGCCACCCGACGATCGTCAGCGGCGTGCGGGTCGAGGACGAGATCGCCAATACCGAGACCTTCGGCCCGATGGTGGGCGTCGCGCGGTTCGCGGACTGGGAGGAGGCGATGGCACTGGCCAACGGCCACGGGTACGGCCTCTCGAGCGCGATCTACACCAACGATCCTCGCGCCGCGTTCCGCTTCCGCGAAGAGATCAGCGCCGGCATGGTCAGCGTCAACAACTCGACATCGGGGGCCGAGGCGCACCTGCCGTTCGGCGGCAACGGCAAGTCCGGCAACGGCGCGCGCCAGTCGGGCGTCTGGGTGCTCGAGCAGTTCACCCGCTGGCAGTCGATGAACTGGGACCTCGCCGGCAAGCTGCAGAAAGCCCAGATGGACGTGGCCGAGATAGCGGCCGACCTCGACTACCGCATGTGACGGGCGTCCCCGCGGTACGACGTCGGCTGGCAGGTAGGCGAACTCGCCTCCTGATCAGGCGCTACGTACCACGCGCAGGATCACCGGGCGCGGACTGTGCTCCGCCGCCTCGACGACCACAGCCAGCTCCTCCTGGCGGACCTCCTCGGCGGCCTCGACCACCACCACGAGCGGTTCGATCCCCGCGCCGGCCCGTGTGATCACTCGCCGGACCTCGTCCGCCTCGCGCGACAGCGTCTCCGGCGATGGCACCGACAGCACTACCTCGCCGGCGCCGGCGGCCTCGAGATTGCCCTCCTCGTCGGTCGGCCCACCTTCGACCACGACCTCGCCCGCCGCCACGCTCGGCGGCGGTTGGGCGCGGACCTGTCGCTCGACGGCACCGCCGCGCGGGACCTGCACGATGAGGTTGGGCTCCGAGGCGATCCGTGCACCCTAGCGCCTCTCGAGGTAGGGCTCTCGCTCGCCACCGCCTACGCGCGGCGACCACGTAGGTAGGCACCCATCCGTGTCAGCAGCACGGGCGCTGGCGGCCGCTCGTACGCCGGGTCCAGTTCCGCGTATATCGACTCCACGTTGACGGCGATCCGCTCCGGATCGCTCCAGTCGGCGAATTCGCCCAGATCGATGTCGAGGGCTGCCTCCGCGGCCGGCATTCCGGCTGCATGACGCTCCGCCGCTTCGTCGCGCACATGCTCGAGGTACCGGCGCACCTGGCGCGGTCCCTCCTTGTCGGTCACCGGCCCGTGGCCGGGCACGACAGTGTCGACGTCGAGCGCCTCGATGTGCTCGCACGCGGCCAGCCAGTTCGACACCGGACCGGCCCACATGATCGGGGTGCCGCCGACGAACAGGATGTCGCCGGTGAACACCGTGCGCGCATCGGGCACGTAAGCGATCACGTCGGCACGGGTATGGGCGGGCCCGAGGTCGAGCAGCTCGACGCGTCGGCCGGCGACGTCGAGGGTCAATGAGCCCGTGAATGTCCTGGTGGGCAGGCGCATCTCGATCCCGTCGAAGCGAAACGGCGCGAACGCGTGGCGTACAAAAGTGGCGAGCGCCTCGTCGAGATCGGCTTCCGCCAAGGTGTGCATGAGCGTGGGAGGCACTTCCTGC
Source organism: Solirubrobacterales bacterium (assembly GCA_019244745.1). Lineage (GTDB taxonomy): Bacteria > Actinomycetota > Thermoleophilia > Solirubrobacterales > Solirubrobacteraceae > Palsa-465. Next base: position 15,544 of record JAFASF010000008.1, read on the forward strand.
ATGTCGTCGATCGCGGCCGCAGAAGCGACGATCTCAGCCTCCGCCGGAACGAGCTGGTTGCCGTACCAGTGGTCTCCGTTGCCATGTGTGTTCAGTACCTGGCGGATTGGGCCAGGCCCCGTGGCCGGGCGCATCTGGTCGAGCATCTCGCGGGTGAGACGGAGATCGAACAGCGTGTCGATCAGCAGCGAGGTCCCTTCGCCGACAACCAGACCGGCATTGCTCCACCCCCAGCTGCCGTGCGGCTGCAGGAAGGCAAACAGCCCGTCGCCAAGCTCGTGCAGTCCGCGCGTGTACGGCGTCTGGCTGCCCCGCGGCATCTAAAGATCCTAACCGCACCGGTGTGCGGCGGGAATAGCGCGTCTCTGCAAGGATCGTCGCGTGGCCGATCCTCTTGCTGACCGCGACGCTCTGGACTCGACGCTCGAGTTCGCGGCGAACGAGGCTCGGCGCTATGTGGAGGCGTTGAGCGGTGATCCCGTCTCGCTTGACGGAAGCGAGGCGATCATCGAAGGCTGGAGCGACCCGATGCCCGAGGCGGGCGACGGCTCGCTCGCCGCGCTGCGTGAGCTGGCGGCGCGCGGGCGAGAAACCGCGATGCGCTCGAGCGGCCCGCGGTTCTTTCACTTCGTCACGGGCGGTGGAACGCCGGCGGCGATCGGAGCCGACTGGCTGACCTCGGCGTATGACCAGGCTGCCTACGCATGGGCGTCGTCCCCGTTCGCGGCCCGGCTCGAGCAGGTGGCCATCGACTGGTTGCGCCAGCTGTTCGAGCTTCCCGCGGCGTTCGGCGGCGTGCTCACCACCGGCGCGACCATGGCCAACTTCGTCGCGCTGGCGGCCGCGCGCAACTGGTGGGGCGAGCGGCTCGGCGTCGACGTCGAGCAGGAGGGCATCGCGAGTCTTTCGGGACCGCTGATCGCCTCGAGCGGTTATCTGCACCCGAGCGCGGTGCAGGCGATCGGGATGCTCGGACTCGGCCAGGGCAACATCCGCCGCCTGGTCAGGGACCGGGTCGGGCGGTTCGACGTGGAGAGGCTCGACCGCGAGCTGACGCTGCACGGGGAGCCCGCGATCGTGATCGCGAACGCCGGCGAGGTGAACTCCGGAGACTTCGACCCGATCGAGGCCATCGCCGACGTGGTCGAGCGCCATCACGCCTGGCTTCACGTGGACGGTGCGTTTGGCCTCTTCGCCCGGTTGGCCCCCGAGGCCCGGCGGCTCACGGCCGGAATCGAGCGCGCCGACTCCGTGATCGCCGACGGTCACAAATGGCTCAACGTGCCCTACGACTGCGGCTTTGCCTTTGTGCGCCAGCACGGGCGGCTGTCGCGGGCCCTGAACGTTGGCGCTCCGTACCTGCCGACCGCAGAGGACCTCCACCCGAACTTCGGCTTCATCGCGCCGGAGAACTCGCGTCGGGCTCGCGCGCTCGCGGTGTGGGCCACGCTTCGCGCCTACGGGCGCGTCGGATACAGCCAGATGGTTCAGCGCCATCTGGCCCTGGCGCAGCATCTGGCGGACCGGGTCGATGCGGCGCCCGACCTCGAGCGACTGGCCGACGTCCCGCTCAACATTGTCTGCTTTAGAGCCCGGCCACCGGGCACGAGTGAGGAAGGCCTGGACGAGCTTAACCAGCGGCTTGGCGAGGCGGTGCGTGCCGACGGTCGCGTTTGCGTGGGTACCACGACCTACGGCGGCAGAGTGGCGCTGCGACCGGCGATCGTCAACTGGCAGACCGAAGAGCGCGACGTCGACCTGCTGGTCGACGTGGTCCGCGAGCTGATCACCACCCGGGTCGTCGAGTAGGGCTGACGCTGATGCCGGCGCCGGTCGCGCGCGCTGGCCGGGCCGGGGCGCTAGATCTCCAGGCGGACGCTAGATCTCCAGGCGGGACTCTTCCAGGTCGAGCTCTTGGATGATCCGGTTCATGGTCTCGTTTGAGATCTCGCCGCTGTTGCGCGCCCTCACCAGCGTTTCCCGCTGGGCCGCCAGCACGATCTGGATGACCTGCTGGTAGGCGAGCGAGCGGTCCTCGTACCCGTCGTCCTCGATCTTACCCGCCCGAGCCGCGAAGCGGCGTTTGCGGTAGTCGTAGGCGCGTCGCAGGCGGTCGATCGTGTCGTCCCGGGTCCACTCCTCGGCGGCGAGATCGTCGAGTTGCCTGAGCGCGGCCTTGGTCGCGATCAGCCGTGCGCGGATCTCCTCGGAGTCTTCGCTGCCGTCTCGGGTCACTCCGAGCCGTCTTATCAGCGTCGGCAACGACAGCCCTTGGATGACGAGGGTGGCGAAGATCACGGCAAAGGTCAGGAAAATGATCAGGTCGCGATCGGGGAAAGGCGTGCCTGAGTCGGTGGCAAGAGGCAGCGCCAGGGCGGCGGCCAGCGATACGGCACCGCGCGTCCCGGCCCAGGCGATCACGAGTCTCGCCCGGGCGCCGACTCGTCGCGCGCGCTGGGCCGGTCGCCGGTCGAGCACTCGAACCAGGTACGGCAGGGTGAAAAACCAGGCCAGCCGCGTCCCGATCACGACCGCGCTCACCCCGACCGCGTATGCGGCGAGCGTGCCGGCCGACTCACCGCCGAGCCCATCCACCACTCCTCGTAACTGCAGCCCGACGAGCACGAACAGGCTCGCGTTGATGATGAAGTCGAGCATCTCCCATACGAAGAAGCCCTCCAGGCGCACCCTCGGCGGGATGATGCTCGGACCCCTAATCCCCATGTAGATGCCGGTCGTGACCGCCGCCAGCACGCCCGACGCGCCGATCGCGTTGGCCGGGATGAACGCGGCGTAGCCGCTCAGCAGCGAGATCGTGACACTGGTCTGAACGTCGCTGGTCCGCTTCCGTACCTCGGCGACGATCCAGCCGACGGCCAGACCGATCGCCACCCCGCCGGCCGCACCGGCGAGGAACTGCCACCCGGCACTCAGCAGCGAGAAGCTGCCGCCAACTACAGCGGCGACAGCCACCTTGTAGGAGACGAGCGCGGTCGCGTCGTTGAACAGGCCTTCCCCTTCGACGGCGCTGACCAGTCGCCGCGGGCATTCCAAGCGTCGCATGATGCTCGCCCCGGCCAGCGGATCGGTGGGCGAGACGACTGCCCCGAGCGCGAATGCAGCGCCCCACGACAGACCCGGGATGAGCGCATGTGCTGCCAGCGCGACGGTGACCATGGTGACGAGAACGAGCCCCACGGATACGAGGGTGGTCGCGCGGAGGTTCGAGCGGAGGTCGCCCAGGTTGGCGAAGAACGCGGCCCCATACACGAGCGGTGGCAGGAACACCACCAGCACGACGTTCGGGTTCAGCTTGATCGTGGGCATCCCGGGGATGAACCCGAGCAGCGCCCCTCCGATCACGAGGACGATCGGATAGGGCACCGACAGCCGGAGAGCGAGCGCGTTCAGCACGACCACCGCGACCAGCACGCCGGCGATGACAATCTCAGCCTGGCCCATCGTGCCAAGTTTGCCCGGTCGGGCTGGCTTATCGCGCCCTGACGGGCAGATCTATGAGGCTGTGGTCGCGCGTCCTTCTCGCGCGCCGCTGCGCTCGTGGTGAGGCAGCCCGTCGTCCGGCAGTTCGTAGTAATCCGAGGCCTCGGATACGTACCAGTGGCCGGCCAGACGCAACCCCGTCCGGCCGTCGAGCGTCCCGGCGGCGATGCTGATCGTCGCGCGCCCCGGAGCGTCCCAGAACAGGCTCGAACCACATTCGACGCAGAACCCGCGGCGCGCTCCGGCGTCGCTGCCCGGGCTCCGGAACCAGCGCAGGCCCCTGTCCTGCGTCAAGACCAGATCGTCTCGGGTGACGGCGGTGCTGGCAGAAACGTGCCCGTGCCACCGCCGGCATTCCACGCAATGGCAGAGCAGCACATCGCGAAGCGGGCCGTTTACCTCGTATCTGACCGCCCCACACAGGCATCCTCCCGTCGCCATCTCTCACCTCCCATGCGTCTAGGCCCTTGGTGCCAGTCTCCAAGATGAGGCGGCGCCCGTCAAGCGGTCTGTGCCCTACTAGCAGGGGCGGGCGGGTCCGGGAGCGGGGCCGTCTTGACGAAATCTCTACGAGCTTCGGTAGATTCTTAGCGCTGCCTTGACAGATGCTATCCGAGCATGTGGTGCGTCGATGTCCGTCACGAGCAATCAGCCCTGAGATGGATGTTTCGCCTGCTCAGCAGGTCTTCTCGCCGCCGCTCTCCGGCCGGCGGGGAGCCCGGCAGGGCCGGCTCATCGGTCCCGCCCTCATGGCCTGGTGGCAGGCCGCCGCACTCGACCGACAGCTCGCCGCCGGAACGAGTCCGCAGGCCAACTCGGTGCTCGCGGCGCGGGCCCGAAGGATCACCGCCCGACGCAGCCGAAAGCGCCTGGCCGACGGGCTGACGGGAGCCCTGCGCAGCGCCCGGGACGGTACGCCCGGATTCACCGCAGCGATTCGTCCTCACGCCCAGGAGGTGCTGGCCGCGCGTACAGTGATCGCGGCCTTGGACCGACGGCTCCGCGGCCCCGAGCCGGTGACCGCCCATGGAACTGCCATGCTTTTGGCGTTGATGACCGAGGGCACCAGTCCGCTCTACCGGCCCCCCGAGCCCGGCGCGCTTGGCAGTCACCTGCGAGCGGCGGCAGCTGCGCTGGAACCGACGCGCTCATGACGCCGATCCCCCGAGAGCTCAACGCCCCCTGCCCGCGGCGGATCGCATGAGCGGGACGCGGGGGCGGCATAGCCTTCACGAGGGCGCCCACAAGAAAGGCCCGAACGCTCTCGAGGACACGGGCAGCGCGTCAACCCGCCCGGGAGTGCGGCGGACCTTCAACGAGGCCGCGCACAAAATGGGGTACTGGGCTCCGCCGGCCGTCAGCGAGCACGAGGAAGAGTCGGAGGCCACGCGCCGGCGGTTCGCGGCCCTGGCCGACGTCGACCGCGACGTGATCGCGCAGGCGGGCAAGGCGGTGCTTGCGCTCGGCGCGCTCGGCGTCGTATACGGCGACATCGGCACCAGCCCGCTGTACACCGACCAGACGATCTTCACTAGCTACCACGCCACCGCGGTGGTGTCCGCGGAGAACGTGTTCGGGGCGGCGTCGCTGGTCTTCTGGGCGCTGATGGTGGTTGTATCGATCAAGTACGCAGGCTTCATCATGCGCGCGCATAACCGCGGCGACGGCGGCATCATGGCCCTGACCGCGCTGCTGCAGCGCAACCGAGTGGCCCATGGCGCGGTCCTGGTGACCCTCGGGATCTTCGGAGCGGCACTGTTCTTCGGCGACGGGATCATCACCCCAGCTATCTCGGTGCTGGGCGCGGTTGGCGGGATATCAGTCGCTTCGACTGCGTTCACGCACCTTGTGGTCCCGCTCTCGCTCGCCATCCTGATCTGCTTGTTCGCCTTGCAGCGCTTCGGGTCGGGGACGATCGGCTGGCTGTTCGGGCCGGTGATGCTCATCTGGTTCGGTGTGATCGCGCTAGCCGGGATCAGCGAGGTGGCACAGGATCCCAGCGTGTTCCAGGCGCTGTCCCCGAGCTGGGCCGTGAGGTTCATGGCCGACCACGGCGCCGCGGGCTACCTGGTGCTGGGTGGCGTCGTGCTGGCCGTGACCGGCGCTGAGGCTCTGTACGCCGACCGCGGTCACTTCGGCGCGGGTGCGATCCGGTTGGGATGGTTCGTGGTCGCGCTCCCGGCGCTTGTCCTCAACTACCTCGGGCAAGGCGTGTGGATCCTCCACCACCCGCAGGCGCGAGACAACACGAGCACCTTCAATCCGTTCTTCCAGATGCTGCCGCACTGGTCGCTGTGGCCGGGCGTGGTTCTCGCCACCGTGGCTACCGTCATCGCCTCCCAAGCGGTCATCTCCGGCACGTTCTCCGTGGCCAAGCAAGCCGTGCAACTTGGGTTCCTGCCGCGCATGCGGATCAGACACACGTCCCGCGTGGAGGGTCAGATCTACGTGCCGATCATCAACTGGGCCCTGTGCATCGGGGTCGTCGTGTTGACGCTGGTGTTCCGCAACGCCACCAGCCTGGGCGACATATACGGCGTGGCGGTGACTGGGACGTTCATTCTCAACACGGTGCTGTTCTTGGCGGTTGCCCGTTTGCTCTGGGGTACGTCGAAGCGGAAACTGGCACCCGTTGCCGTGCTGTTCCTGACCGTCGAGGTTGCGTTCTTCAGCTCGAATATCGCCAAGGTGGAGCACGGTGCGTGGCTGCCGCTGGTGATCGGTCTGGTGATCTCGCTCGTGATGATCAACTGGCGACGGGGGCAAGAGATCGTCACCAGGAATCGGGTCGCCCAAGAGGGTCCGCTGGACGAGTTCCTGGACGGGCTCGCCACAAGGAAGCCGCCGCTGCTCCGGACCCCGGGCGTCGCGGTGTTCCTCTGCCGCGACAAGGACACCACCCCGCTGGCCATGCGCGCGGCCGTCGACCACACCCACACCCTGCACGACAAGGTCGTGATCGTGTCCGTCGACACCGTCGGTATACCGCACGTCGATCCCTTCGACAGGTGCTCCGCAGAAGTGCGAGGCCGCGGCCTGTTCAAAGTCATGCACCTGACGACGCGGGTCGGCTATGCCGACAAGCTGAACGTGCCCGAGGTGCTGGTGCTCGCGCGCAAGCAGGGCCTGCTCGAGCGCAGCCTTGACCTCGAGCATGCCTCGTACTTCGTCTCGCGGATCGCGATCACGCCCACCGACGACCCGGGCATGAAGAGCTGGCGCAAGCACCTGTTCATCGCGATGGCCCGCAATGCGTCCAGCCCAATCGAGCACTTCGGGCTGCCAGGCGACCGGACAGTGATGATGGGCTCGCAGGTGGCCGTCTAGCCGCCGATCGGTCGGGCCGACCAGCCCGGCATAGAATGAACCCAGCGCCTCTTCATGGTTCGCAGAAGGGGCCACTAGTCCCCGCCCCCATGGTCTAGCGGTCAGGACGCCTGCCTTTCACGCAGGAGATCACCGGTTCGAATCCGGTTGGGGGTATTGGACGGATCGCCTGTAAAGGCGGGGAATACGGCTGTACCGGCTGCTGGCTCGATCCCAGCATGCCCCGCCGGTGGAAGCCAGGTGGAAGCGGTTGTGCGCGCAACGGCGTCCCTGTGCGACGTGGTCGGGTTTCGCGGTCTGCTCGTGGCCATCGTCGTCCTAAGCCTTCTGACCGTCGGTGACGGGGGCCCTCCCGTCTTTGTCGAGGATCTCTCTGAATGTCTGCCGTTTGCTCGTCGGGAATGTTCTCGGAACGCCTCCGGGGTGAGAACGTGCGTATGACTGGGAGGGATCCGCAAGAACCGAAGATCAGCGACGAGGGCACGCGGCGCGAGCAATTGGGGGAGGAGTTCCGCGCATCTCTGGGAGCCCGCTGCGTGCTTCCAGTACCGCAGCAGCCGCTAGCCATCACCAACGCCGTGCCGCAGTGGACCCGAACCAGGGGTGGACTAAGTCCTACTCGCGTTCAAGATCCGCTTCGGAGACCGCCTACCCGACTACGTGCCTACACAGAAAGGCGGACAAGCTCGCAGAACTTTTCGGTGTGGGCTCGGTCCAAGGTTTTAGGAGCAGGCGAACTTTCGATGGAGGTATCCGATGGCAGAAGAGAGCACAGCAGGTACGGAGCGAGCGGAGCGAGCGTCGGCGTCTTCGCGTGGCGGAGCGGGTCGTGCGGAGGGCGCGGGTTCGGATTCGGCATTGCAGACTGAGCGTGGCCACACCACGATCGCTGATGCGGTGGTGACAAAGGTGGCGAGCGTCGCGGCGCGGGAGGTGCGTGGAGTGTATGAGCTCGGCGGGGGGGTCGCGCGGGCAGTAGGGAGTGTGACTCAGCGGGTGGGGGTTGGGGATGAGCGCTCGCAGGGTGTGTCGGTGGAGGTCGGCGAGCGGGAGGCCGCAGTCGACCTGACTGTGGTGGTGGAGTACGGGGAGTCCATCCCGCGGGTATCCCAGGCGGTCCGCGAGAACGTGGTCAAGCGGATCGAGGGAATCACCGGCCTGTCGGTGACCGAGGTCAACGTGGCGGTCAACGATCTGTACTTCCCGGGCGACGAGGTCCCGGAGCAGACTCGCGTGCAGTGAGCGGATCGATGTCGCGGGCCGCATCACCGCCACGGGTACGGGATTGGCCTCGTTTGCGCTTGGCGCAGGTTGCGCTCGAGGCTGCCTCGGGGGTGTCCGGGGTGGTGGGAGCGGATCCGGGCCGGCATGGCTTGTGCGTGACCGCTGATCCGTTGGCCGGGTTGTTGCGGGGTGTCTCGGTGACCGCGCAAGCCGATGGCCGATACGAGGTCGATCTCTGCCTGGTTGCTGGGATCGTGCCGCTGCTGGAGCTCGGCGAGGAGGTTCGAAGCAAGTTACGGGCTCGTGTCCGGCGTGAGGGCCTAGTTGCCCAGCTGGGGGAGGTGAACGTTGGGTTTGTCCGGGTGCTGAGCGCTGGGGAGATCTCGGAGCAGGCGGCGCGGGAGCGGGAAGAGGCACTCGCCGCCACGCCGCCTCCGACGCCAGCGGCGCCACCCGTGTCGACTACGGACCCAGCCGCACCCCCGACTGCGTCGGCGCTGCGGGAGACGCTCGCGGCTCAGGCGGCGCCGAGGCGCGAAGAGACGTTCGCCGCTGAGATCGCGCGAGAGCGGGAAGAAGTGGCGCAGGAGCGGACGTTGGTGGCGCAGGAGCGGACGTTGGTCGCGCAGGAGCGGACGTTGGTCGCGCAGGAGCGGGAGGAGATCGCGCGCGAGCGCGAGGAGGTCATCGCCCACGAGGCGCCGTCGCAGCCCCGGGCTCCGTCCGTCTCGGCTTCGGACCCGATCGTCCCCCGGCCTTCGGCGCCGGCGGATGGGGAGCAGCCGTCGTGATTGCGGTTGCCCGCGTGCTGGTGCGGCTGGTCGGGTTTCTGGCGCTCGGGGCGCTGGCCGTTGCCGGGATCGTGCTGGCGGTGTTCTGCATCGGGACGGGAACGAGCGGGCCGAGTTTGGGTCGTCTGGCAAGGCTTTTGCATCTCGCGTCGCTGCGTGCCACGGTTGGTCACTGGTTTGGACAGCTAGAGGCGTCAGGGTCGGTCGCCGTAATTGCGGGCCTGTGCGGCCTGGGCGCGGTCTTGCTCGGCCTGCTGTTGCTGGCCGGGATTTTCGTGCCGCGCCGAGAGCGGCTGGTTACCCTCGCCCAGGGCGAGCATGGGACGCTTGCCGCTCGCCGGCGTCCCCTTGCTCAAGTGGCCGCGGCGTTGGTTGAGCAGGTGCGCGGCGTAACCCAGGCGCGCGTTCGCGTCCGGCCGCTGCGCCGGCCTGGCGGGCGCCTGGGGGTACGCGCCTCGCGAACACGCCCGTCCGACCCGCGCCAGGTACAGCATGCGGTGCGCGATCAACTCCGTGGGCTCACCGAGCCATTCAAGCTAAAGACTCGCGTCGAGGTGCCCCAGCGTGGAGGGAGGGTGGAGTAGATGCCTCGGCAGCGGGTGCGGGAGCGGACGTCTGTCTTGACCGTGATCGGGCGGCTGGTGCCGCTGGTACTGGCGCTAGCGCTGATCTGGTACGGGGCGATGCTGGTGCTGCTCGCGGTGAAGGTCGCGCCCTCGACGGTCAATGCAATCAGTGGGTATCGAACCGCGTTCAATTGGCTCAGCGACCTCACCCCTGCCAAGGTGGACGGCACCACTACGCGGGCCATCCTCGCGGGCGCCGGCGTCGCAGCCTTCTTGGTGTTCGGATATCTCGCGCTCAAGCAGCTACCGCGCCCCTACCTGGCCCGCCGTGACCTGTCGCTGAGCGCTGATGCTCACGGAGAAGTGCTCGTCGAGCCCCGCGCAATCGAGCGCCTCGCCGAGGTCGCCGCGAACACCCACGAAGCGGTCAGCGGCGCGCGCGGGCGCTACTCCGTCGACGCTCTCTCGGTCGATCTGAGCGTGCGCCGCGCCCGCGGTCTCGCTGACACCCTGCAAGACACCCAGCGGCGCGTTGCCGACGCGCTCGAGCAGCATGAATTGCCTGCTATGCCCGTAAACATCACGCTGACAGGCTACGACCGTCGGCACAGAAGGGAGCTTCACTAATAATGACCATCAAACAACACCTGGGTCTCCTCGGCTTTTTGTTCGTGGCCGCCTGGATCGGTTTTAACTTCGGTGACGCGGTCCTGTGCCTGGTTGGGGCCGGCATCTTCTACGCCGTCGGCAGCGTGCTGGAAGGCGAAGTTGACCTCGGGGAGATGCAATCGCGATTCCAGCGCTCCCGAAGCGCCCCGCGCTGACTAAATTGGGCCCCTGGCCGGGCATCGCGAGCGCGTAACCAATGATCTCTGACGCCCGCCCCGACTCGTCTTGACCGCCAGTAGACCTTGACGTGAGCGGCCAGGTCGATGACGCGATCCTCGTTGAAGCAGCCCAAGATGGCGACTTGGCCGCGTTCGAAGCGATCGTCCGCCGCCACCAGGCCGCTGTCTACCGCGTCGCGGTGCGGATGCTCGACTCCCGAGCCGACGCTCAGGACGTCACCCAAGAAACATTCGTCCGGGCCTGGCGCAGCCTGGGCAGCTTTCGCCGCCACAGCGCCGTGAGCACCTGGCTATATCGAATCGTCACTCGCCGCTGTCTAGATTTGATAGCCAAGCGGCGGCCCACCGAGGAACTTAACAGGCTCGAACCGCAGCCGGCTGGGCGAGACCTCGCTGAAACGGCCGAGCAGCGCGACCAGCTACGGGCCGTTACCCGCGCGATAGGCACGCTTCCCGCCGAGCAGCGCGCCGCGCTCGTTCTGCGAGAGTTCGAAGGGCTCTCCTATCAAGAATTAGTCGATGTGCTCGACACCAGCCTGCCGGCCATAAAAGGACGCATCCACCGCGCGCGGCTCGCCGTGCTCGAGCAAACGGTGGCCTGGCGATGAACGCCTACGACAAGCAACTGCCGTGCGGGACCGAACTCGCGACCCTCCTCGAGCAGGTCGCCGACGACCAGCGCGCCCCCAACCCGGCCCACCAAGACAACTGTCCTTACTGCCAAACCGCCCTTCGCCGCCTTCGGCAAGACTGGGTGCACGTTCAATCGCTGGCCCAGGAGCCAGTCCCGATCCCAGAAGGCCTCACGGCCAAAATCATGGCGCGTGTGCACACCCTCGCGGGCCACCTCGCCGACTCGATCCTGCTCGGTCACCCCCGCGGAGAGACCCGCATCGGCCACACCGTGGTGAGTCGAGTGATCCAGCGCCTCGCGGCGACCACGCCCGACGTCGCCTTCGCCTCCGTCAAGCTCGGCCCACAAGACCCACAACAGCCCCGCCGACTCAGCGTCACGATCCGACTGATCGTCACCTTCGGTCCCGCGATCGAACGGATCGCGGACGCCGTACGGAACATCCTCAACCGCCGCGTTCCCACCCTCACCGGCGCCGAGCTCGACCGCATCGACATCACTATCAACGACATAACCGAACCCCCCGACTGAGCCAACCCGATTATGCAGGCGATCGATTTCAGATGTACTGGCCATACGTGACCCACAGCGACGCTGATGCGTCGGTGGTGACGCTCTCGGGCGAGCTCGATCCGGCCTCCTCGACTGCTGCTGGATCAGCGCTTGCGAGAAAGCACAGTCACGCAGTGCCCAGGTGGTGATCAACCTTGACGGGCCTGAGTTCATGGACAGCAGCGGCCTGCACACCCTGGTTCCGCGCCCGGCTCTCCGGCCAGCAGGCGTCGCGCGCGTCATGTCCTCAGTCCACGCCGCGTCGCGAAGGCGACGGGTGGCGTGCGCGCCGCCCCCGCCGGCTGCGCACGATTTAGCCCTCGCCGTCCGGCGGCTGGATAGGCCCGTACTCCGCC
>JAFASF010000003.1 GCA_019244745.1 Solirubrobacterales bacterium
GCGAGGCACGCGACCGCGATGCCCATGTCGCCGTGTGCCAGCGCCTCGCTCATCAGCACCGAGGTGACCGCCGAGCGCTGCTCGACGGCGCCGCCCAGCTCCTCGGGCACCCCGACGATCGTGAGCCCGAGTTCGTTTGCCTGGGCGTGAACGTCTCGCGGGGTCGCGAGCGTGCCGTCGGCCCGCTGGGCGGCCTGCCGCAGCCTGTCCGCGGCGAAGTCGCGCACCGCGTCACGCAGCATCCGCTGCTCGTCGGTGGGCGTGAGATCGAAGAGGCCGTCGTGGCGGGTGGGGCGCTGGCGCGCGGGCCGAGCCCGGGCGTGGGCAGCGGCGAACGTGCGGCCGGCGGTGGCGGCGGTCCGGCTCGTCGTCTTGGACGCGCCGTGGAGGAAGCGCGCCGCGGGTTCGCGGAGCCCGAGGCGGTCGACGAGATCCGAGGACGCTAAGCGGTTCAGCGCCCGGAGGCCGACGGACATGCTCCGGTCGGCGAGGTTCTGGACCCGTTGCTGCGATTGCGAGACCACGCAGGTCAAGCTATCACGATTCGGTGTCACGTCGTTTCATGTAATCGTGGCTCCGTGTTCGCCGCCGAGCGAGGTCCAGCCTCTTACGAGGTTCTTACGTTGCGCGCGTCATCCTGGCAACGACAAACATGCGCGTATTGATTGCCGAGGATGAGCAGCGACTGGCCGATGCGATCGCGCGCGGGCTTCGCCGAGAGGGAATGGCGGTCGATCTGGCCCCGGACGGGACCGACGCTCTGATCAAGGCCCGCGTCGTGCGCTATGACGTGATCGTGCTCGACCGGGACCTACCGGGAATGCACGGCGACGACGTCTGCCGCACGGTGCGCGGGGAGCGCCCCGAGACGGGAATCCTGATGCTGACCGCCGCCGGCGCGCTCGAGGATCTGGTCGAGGGGCTCTCGATGGGAGCGGACGACTACCTGCCGAAGCCCTTCCGGTTCGCCGAGCTGGTGGCGCGCATCCATGCCCTCGCTCGCCGCTCGACGCCGAGCCGGCCGCCGGTGCTGCGCCGCGGCGACCTCGAGCTCGACCCGGCCCGGCGGCTGGTCACCCGCGCCGGCGCGCCGATCGAGCTCGCGCGCAAGGAGTTCGCGGTGCTCGAGGCCCTGATGACCGCCGACGGTGCCACGGTGTCGGCGGAGGAACTGCTCGAGCGCGTGTGGGACGAGCACATCGACCCGTTCACGAACGTCGTGCGGATGACGATCATGACCCTGCGGCGTAAGCTCGGCGAACCGCAGATGGTGGAGACCGTGATCGGCGTTGGGTACAGGATGGCTTGATGATCAAAGGGCCGGCGCCAACAATCCGCCTGCGGCTCACGGTCCTGTACGGGCTCGTGTTCCTGATCACCGGCGCGTTGCTGCTGACGATCGGCTACCTGCTGGTCCGCCACAATCTCGGCGCCCGAGGCGACATACGTCAGGAGCTGCGCAAGCTCGGCGTCTCGCAGGGGCCGGTCGTCGGCCACCAGCTCCTGTTCCGGCCCGGCTCACCCGAGGCAGCCGTCGCCACCGCGATCCGGAACCGGCTCCGCAATGACGCGCTCAACCAGCTGCTGGTCGAGTACCTGTTCGCGCTCGGGGTGATGACAATGATCTCGGTCGCCGCGGGCTGGCTGCTCGCGGGTCGGGCGCTGCGGCCGCTGCGGGACATCACCGCGACGGCCCGGCGCGTGTCGGGCGAGAACCTCGGCGAGCGGATCGGGCTGTCCGGACCCGCCGACGAGCTCAAGGAGCTCGCGGACACGTTCGACGGGATGCTCGCTCGGCTGGACGCGGCCTTCGCCAGTCAGCGCCACTTCGTCGCGAATGCGTCGCATGAGCTCCGCACGCCGCTCGCGATCATGCGCACCGAAGTGGACGTCGGACTCGCCGATCCGGACGCGACCACGAGCGACCTGCGGGGGATGGGGGAGGCGGTGCGCGAGACGATCGACCGATGCGAGCGGCTGATCGAGAGCCTGCTTATGCTCGCGCGCAGCGAGGGGGCGGCCGGAGGTGAGGAGCCCGTGGACCTCGCCGCGCTCGCGGCCTATTGCATCACCGATCTGCATGCCCGCGTGAACGACGCCGGCGTGACCGTGCGCGATGAGCTCGAGCCGGCGTGGGTGCAGGGGGAGGCTGGTCTGCTCGAGAGGATGATCGCCAACCTGGTGGACAACGGTATCCGCCACAACGAGTCGGGCGGATGGCTTGATGTGTCCACGCACACGGGGAACGGGACAGTGCGGCTGGTCGTGGCTAACGGCGGTCCAAGAATCGATCCGGCCGAGGCCGCCACCCTGGCGGAGCCGTTCCAGCGGCTCGGGCGCGGAGGAGGCGGGTTCGGGCTCGGCCTGTCGATCGTCCGCTCCGTGGTCCAGGCTCACGGCGGAGCGATCGAGGTTGCCGCGCCCCAGGCGGGTGGGCTCGAGGTTCGAGTGCAGCTTCCTGCCCTGCCGCAGGACGCGTTGGTCTCGCCTACGAAAACGCGAAGAGCGCTTACGCAGAGCTGACGTTCGCGTCGCTACAACGGGGCACGGAGTCGCCCGCTGATGAGGTCCCCCGTCACATCTCCGTCCGCGTGAGCAGATGAATCGCGGTCGAGATCGCGCTTCGAGACCGTGGCACCTGTATTTGCTCGGGCTGGTGGCCATCGCGGTGGCGGTGCTCGCGATCACGGAGATCGGAACGCCGAGCACCTCCGCTCGGACGTCGCGGGAGATCGTCACCGCCGAGCCGGGCGTCGTCCAGTCCACCGTCTCCGGCAGCGGAAACGTCCAAGCGGGCACTGACGTCAGTGTCAACTTCAATACCGGCGGGACGCTTCAGAACGTCTACGTCAGCGTCGGCCAGCACGTCAATCAGGGACAGCTGCTCGCGACGCTCGACCCGACCTCCGCGCAGTACACGCTGGACCAGGCGGAAGCGAACCTCACGGCGGCGCAGGATCAGCTCACCGCGGTGGAGAACGGAACCGCGTCGCCATCGTCCGGCTCGCCGTCGAGCTCGACCGGGACGAACGCGAGCGTTGTCCGCGATCCGGGCGCGACCGAGTACGTCTCTTACACGCACACGAGCACCACGCCCACGACCACTAGGCCGACCACCACCACGAGGCCGACGACCACAACGAGGCCGACGACCACAACCAGGCCGACGCCCACCACCAGGCCGGCCACGACGACGCCGACCACCACTACTCACAACGTGGCGTCATCCGGGGGCGGTGGAGGTAACGGCAGTCGCTCGACCCCGACCACTACCGCTACCACTCCCACCACCACGACGCCCTCCCCCGCGAGCATCGCCTCGGCGCAGGCATCCGTGTACAGCGCCGAAGCGGCCGTTCACAGCGCTCAGATCGCGCTCGCCAACACGAAGCTGTACGCGCCGACGAGCGGGACAATCGCGTCGCTGTCGAGCCTGTCGCCCGGTGGCACGGTGACAGGGGGCTCGACTGTGGCTGGCTCTGGGTCCTCGGGGTCGGGGTCGTCGGGCTCGGGGTCGTCGGGCTCCGGGTCGTCGGGCTCCGGGTCGTCCGGGTCGGGGTCGGGGTCCGGGAGCACGAACGCGGGCAGCCTCGGCGGCTCCGGCTCCGGCTCCGGCGGTTCCGGCGGCTCCGGCGGCTCCGGGTCGGGCGGTAGCGGTTCGGGCTCGGCCTTCGCCCAGATCATCAACACCAGCACAATGACGATGACCGTCGCCTTCAGCGAGTCGGACATCAGCAAGGTCAGGGTGGGTCAGCCGGCCACCGTCACCATTGAGGCGCTACCCGGCGTTCAGCTCGCCGCGCATGTGAGCTCGATCTCCCCGGTCGGCACGACGAGCAGCAGCGTCGTGTCGTTCAACGCGACGCTGACACTCGATCAGACCGATTCCAAGGTGAAGCCGGGAATGAGCGCCTCCGCGTCGGTGATCGTCGCCCAGGCGCAGGGCGTCACGGTTCCCAACCAGGCCGTGAGCGGAAGCGGTTCGCTGGGCACGGTGAACGTGTTGCTTAACGGTGAGACCGTGCAGCGGCAGGTCGTGGTCGGGCTGAGAGGCGACAGCAGGACCCAGATCATCAGCGGCCTCAGCGCCGGCGATCAGCTGGTGGTGACGATCACGCTGCCTTCGCTCGGCTCGACATCCACCAGCGGCGCAGGCTCGACCGGGACCCTCGGCGGCGCGCGGTTCGGCCTGGGCGGGTTGGGCGGCGGCGGCCTGGGCGGCGGCGGCCTCGGCGGCGGCGGCGCGTTCTTCCGCCGGGCAGCGGGAGGGTGACGGTCATGGCCGGCGATCCCCGTCCCTCTCGCCGGTCCGCGGTGGCGCGTGCGCAGCGGATGCTGCAGGCGCGGCGCGCGCGGCTGGCGCGCTCGGAGCGGCGCGAGCCACCGGTGGCGAGGCCGGTTGGGCGGCCGGTCAGCCGCGGAGACGTGCCGGTGGTCGACCTGCGCGACGTCCACAAGACCTATTCCGTGGGCGACATCGCCGTACACGCGCTGCGCGGTGTCACTCTGCGGGTGCAGCGGGGCGAGTACGTCGCGATCATCGGCGCGTCGGGCAGCGGCAAGACCACGCTGATGAACATCGTCGGATGCCTCGACAGTCCCACCAGCGGGACCTACCGACTCAACGAGCGAGATGTCGGCGGGATGGACGAGGACACGCTGGCCGACGTGCGCAATCGCGACATCGGCTTCGTGTTCCAGAGTTTTAACCTGATACCGCGCACGCGCGCGCTGGCCAACGTCGAGCTGCCGCTGTCTTACGGCGGCCTGCCGCGGGCGGCGCGGCAGCAGCGGGCGCTGGCGGCGCTCCACCAGGTCGGGCTGACGGATCGTGTCCACCACCTGCCGTCGGAGCTCTCGGGCGGTCAGCAGCAGCGGGTCGCGATCGCGCGGGCGCTCGTTACCAACCCCTCGATGATCCTCGCGGACGAGCCCACCGGGGCTCTGGACACAGTGTCCTCAGAGGAAGTGCTCCGCATCTTCGGCCGGCTGAGCGACGAGGGGCGGACGATCATTCTGATCACCCACGAGCAGACCGTCGCCGCCCATGCGCGCCGGGTGATCCGCCTCAGTGACGGCATGATCGTCGGCGACGAACGCGCCGAGGCCATGGAGACGGTCGGGTGACCGAGACCGCCCGGGTTGCGCTCGCCGGCCTCGCCGCGAACAAGCTCAGGTCGGGCCTGACGATCCTCGGGTTGATGATCGGCGTTGGCTCCGTGATCGTGCTGATCGCGGTCGGGACGGGATCTTCGTCCGCGGTCGAGAACCAGATCGACTCGCTCGGCAGCAACGTCCTGCTCGTCACCTCGCTCCCGACTCTGGGCGGGTTGCGGGGCGGGCCGACCGCCAACACCAGCCTCACGGTCGGTGATGCGAACGCGCTCGAGAACCGGTTCCAGGCACCCGACGTGGCCAGCGTATCTCCAGTGGTGAACGCGGCCGCAGTCACGTTGACCTCCGGCGAGACGACCTATTCCCCGGGGTCGTTCCTCGGCACCACGGCCAGCTATGAGAGGGCTCGCAGCTACACGATGGCCGAAGGCTCGTGGTTCACGAGCGCCGACGAAAGCAGCCACAACCGCGTGATGGTCATCGGGCCGACCGTGGTCAGCGAGCTGTTCGGAGGGCAGGACCCGGTCGGGCAAACGGTTCAAGTCAACGGCACGAACTACCAGATCATCGGCGTCACGGCCCCGAAGGGCTCAAACGGAACCTCCAACCAGGACGACGTGGCAATCGCTCCGCTGACCGCGGTGCAGGACACGCTGACCGGCTACGGAAACATCAACCAGATCGTCGTGCAGGCCAAGTCGCGGGGGCAGCTGAACGCGGCGCAGACCGAGGTCACGAACATCTTGGGCCAGCTCGACCCGCCGACCCCGGGCTCTGGGAACACGAGCAACTTCAACGTGATCAACCAGAGCTCGATCCTCCAGGCCTCGACGTCCTCGAGCAAGGTGTTCACCACGCTGCTGGGCGAGGTCGCCGCGATCTCGCTGCTGGTGGGCGGAATCGGCGTGATGAACATCATGCTCGTGTCGGTCACCGAACGCACGAGAGAAATTGGGATCCGCAAGGCGGTCGGTGCCCGGCGCAGTGACATCCTCGTCCAGTTCCTGGTCGAGGCCGTGCTGGTGTCGCTCTTCGGGGGGATCGCCGGCGTGATCGCGGGGATCGTCGGGAGCCAATTCAAGATCGCGGGCGTGCAGCCGGTGATCGCGCCGTACTCCATCGGCCTGGCGTTCGGTGCGGCGGTGCTCACCGGCCTGTTCTTTGGCACTTACCCGGCCGGACGTGCCGCAGCCCTCCGCCCGATCGAGGCCCTGCGCTTCGAGTGAGTTTTAGCTCTGACATGCCACGACAACAGGACACCGAAATGAACGCGATTCGCTACGACCGCCCGGAGCAGGATTGGCAGAAATACGAGGAGCCCGGCCTCGAGGAGCCGCTTCCCGGCCGACCGCGGCGGCGATTGTGGGGGCGTGGCACCGCGATCCTGCTCGGGCTGATCCTCTGCGGCGCGGGGTTCTACGCCGGCGTGCGCGTGGAGAAGAGCCAGTTCTCGAGCTCTTCGTCGACGAGCTCATTCTCTGCGGCCGCGGGCGCCGGCGCCGGCGGTGCGGCCGCTCGTGGTGCGGCCGGCGGCGGTGGAGGGTTCGCGGCGCGCTTGGCGGCCGGCGCCGGCGGCGGCTCGGGCGGCGGGGGCCTGCGCGCATTGTTCGCCGGAGCCGGTGGGGGCAACAGCTCGTTCGGAATGGTGACCAGCGTCAACGGCAACAGCCTGTACATCACGGAGGCCTCCGGTAACACCGTCAAGGTCACGCTCTCGAGCGCGACCAAGGTGACCAAGAGCGTCGGCGTCTCGAAGAGCGCGGTCCGACCCGGGGACACGGTGATCGTCACCGGCGTCAAGAACTCAGGCGGCACCGTCGCTGCGACCTCGGTCAGTGACACCGGCGCCGGCAACACAAGCTCCACCTCCAACAGCAGCTCCGGCAACACGAGCGCCTCATCCGCCGTCGGTTCGCTGTTCGGCGGCGGCGGATGAGCAGCACCTCCACGAAAGGAACGCAGTGTTCAGCATGAAGAGAATCCCCTCCAGGACGGCGTGTTTTGCGCTGCTCGCGGTCGGCGCGGTCTGTCTGACCGCCGCATGCGGCAGCAGCACGAGTAGCGGCAGCGGCGCGGCAGCCAGCACCGCCTCCACTTCGACGGTCGCCTCGGCAAGCGGGTCCGGCGCCGCCGGGTTCAGCGCCAGGCGCGCTGCGCTCGTCGCCTGCCTCAGACAGCACGGGGTTCATGTGCCGTCGAGGCCACCCGGCGCCTCGGGAGGCAGCGGCACGACTACCGGACCGCGCCCGGGTGGTGGGTTCTTTGGCGGGGGCGGCGGGTTCTTCCGCCAGGCCGCCAGCAACCCGAAGGTGCAGGCCGCCTTGAAGGCGTGCGGCGCGAACTTCCGCTTCGGAGCGGGTCACCGCTTTCGGATCTCGCATCAGGCGGTGGAGAAGTACGTCGCGTGCGTGCGCCAGCACGGGTACAACCTCCCCGCGCCGAATTTCTCGGGCAAGGGGCCCGTGTTCCCGGCGAGCATCCGCTCCGATCCCAAGTTCCTGGCAGCGAGCCGGCAATGCCAGAGCCTGTTGGTTCCGCCCCGACCGGCGTCGTCGAGCTCCGGAGGCGCCTCGGCCGGCGCCTGAGCCTGTGGCACCTGGGAGGACATAGAACCATGAAGCTCAAATCGCCGTCCACAGCGTCGATGAGCCCCGCGGCCCGCGCCGGCCCCGGACCGTGATCTCCCCGGGTGACAGGGAGGTCACAACCTCCGTCACCGTGGTGTTACCAGCCGGGTTGTACAACGACCCGACGCTCAGCCACCCGAGCCGAGGAGGCCGACGACATGGAGACGATGCAGCCGGTCGCAGTGCCCTGGTGCGCCACAACGGGGACGCCTCCGGCGACGTGGCGCCGAGGCGGCGGCACCGTTCTGGCAACGTGCCGCAGACACAACGGGACGGGTGGCGCCTGAGGTGTCAGGGCCGCTCGGCGGCGTCGCCGAACGGCTGCCGGGACGCTCGCGGCGGCGGCTGGTAGGGGGCCTGGCCGCGCTCATCGCGGTCGTGATCGCGATCGCTTCGATCCTGGCCATCAACCTGGGCGGCAGCAGTCATCCTGCGAAGGCGGCCGGCACGGCGGCCGGCGCGGCGACGGTGACGCGGCGGGATCTCGTCTCCACCGACACGGAGTCCGGGACCGTGAGCTACGCGAACCCGCAGACCGTCTACGACCGGCTGACCGGAACCATCACCTGGCTCCCCGTGACGGGTCAGGTGGTCAAGCCCGGCCAGGCGCTGTTCGACGTGAACGGTCAGCCGGTGGTGCTGCTCGACGGCACGTTCCCGGCGTATCGCGATCTCGGTCCTGGGGTTACAGACGGACCCGACGTGCTCCAGCTCAACCGTAACCTCGTCAGCCTCGGGTTCGCCAACGGCGAGATCACGGTGAATGACACCTGGCAGGCGGGCACGACGGCTGCGGTCGAGCGTTGGCAGGGATCGCTCGGTGAGACCGAGACCGGGACTATCACGCTCGGGCAGGTTGTGTTTCTTCCCGGCCCACAGCGGATCACCCAGGTCAACACGTCGCTCGGGTCAAACGGTTCGCCGACAAACTCGGGCTCGGGGTCGGGGTCGGGGTCGGGCGCGGGGGCCAATGCGGTCGCGCCCGTGTTGCCCGCGCGACCGGAGTTCGTCAGCTTGCCGCACGCGACGGCCGGCGAGCATTCCTCCGCCCAGGATTCACCCAGCAGTCCAACAACCACCGCGCCGGCGAGCTGCAAGCGCGCCGGCGCGTCCACTTCCACCCCGGCGGCGAGCAGCTCCCCGGCGAGCTCTACCACCCCCAACACGGACTGCGGGAGGTCGGGCAAGCCGGGGAGCCGCGGGACGTCAAACCTGTCCGCCGCGGAACTCCAGGCGCTGATCGCACTCCTCAAGGCCGAGACCCTCGCGCTGGCAAAGAACAAATCCTCGCCTGCGTCCGGGTCGGGTTCCGGGGCCGGCGGGTCCGGCGCGTCCGGCGCGTCCGGTGGGTCCGGTGGGTCCGGTTCGGGGTCCGGTGGGTCCGGTTCGGGATCCGGCTCCGGCTCGGGCCCGGGCTACCCCGGTGGCGCGCCGGGTGGGAGCTCGTCCGGCTCCGGGCACTCCGGCTCCGGCTCCTCGGTGTCGGGGCCTTCCGGTTCGGGCTCGTCTGGCTCCGGTTCTTCCGGGTCTGGGTCCTCCGGCTCGGGTTCCCCGGGGTCCGGTACTTCGGAGGGCGGCGGAACAGCCCAGGCCATCCTCGACACCACCTCGAACCAGCTGGTCGTAACCGTCGATCTCGACGCCAGCAAGCAGAGTGAGGCCAGGGTCGGTGCGCCCGTCACGGTCGAGATGCCGGACTCCAGCATCGTGGATGGAAAGATCACGCACGTCAGCCCGGTCGCGCAGAACAACAGCAACTCCGGGTCTGGCAGCTCCGGGTCCGGAAATTCGGGAGGCGGCGGTTCGGGATCTTCGGCGACGATCCCGGTGACGATCGCGCTCCGTGGGCACGAGCGCACGCAAGGGCTCGACCAGGCAACGGTGAGCGTCAACTTCGAACAGCAGGCTGCGAACAACGTCCTCTCCGTACCCGTCACGGCGCTGCTCGCCACGCAGGGCGGCGGGTACGCAGTGCAGGAGGCGGCGGCCCCGCACAGGCTGATCCCGGTTAGCACCGGCCTGTTCGCCGCCGGTTACGTGGAGATCTCGGGGCCTGGGATCTACCCCGGCCTGCAGGTGACCGATTCGCAGGGGTGAACGGGGAGCACGAACAGATTGCCGAACGCCCGGACCACGATGGTCTCACCGGGGCCGCGGCGGCACTCTCACCGCCCAGTGTGGTCCCGCCCACGCGGCAGCCCGCCGCGGACCCGCCCCGGCCGGGGGCCGAGCCCGATGTCGCGCTCGCGCTGAGCGAGGTGAGCAAGGAGTACCCGGGCGGGATCCTGGCCTTACGGGCCGTGAGCGTCGAGGTCCGAATCGGGGAGCAAGTGGCGGTGGTTGGGCCTTCCGGCTCCGGCAAGACCACGCTGCTGACCGTGCTCGGCACGCTCGAACGGCCCACGAGCGGCTCGGTTGTGGTGGCCGGTCGCGACGTGGTCGGGCTCACGGATGGTGAGCTGGCGGGGTTGCGCGCACACGAGATCGGGTTCGTCTTTCAGGGCTTTCACCTCCAGGAGTCGATGACGGCGCTGGATAACGTGGCCAACGGCATGCTGTACACGGGCAGTCCGGCGCGCGAGAGGCGGCGCGCGGCGCGCGCGGCGCTCGAGCGAGTGGGGCTCGCGCACCGGGTCACCCACCGGCCGACGGAGCTATCGGGCGGTGAGCGTCAGCGAGTGGCAATCGCGCGCGCCATCGCCAAGCGGCCTCTGATCATCCTTGCCGACGAACCGACCGGGAATCTGGATTCGACCTCCGGGCGGGAGGTCATCGCGTTGCTCCACGAGCTCGCCGCCGAGGGCGCGACGTTAACGCTGATCACGCACGATGCGGCGATATCCGAACGCTTTCCGCGCCACATCCAGATGCGCGACGGCGAGGTCGTCGGAGACGAGCGCGCGTGAGCGCGGCGTCGTTGCGGGCGCGGATCCCCGTGCGCCGGCGCAGGCGCGCATCGGTGAACGATGCGCGGATGCCCCCGCGCGAGCTGTTCTCGGTGGCGGCCCAGGGTCTGCGTACGCGCCGGCTGCGCGCCGCGCTGTCGGCGCTGGGCATCGCGATCGGAATCGGCGTGATGGTCGCGGTCGTCGGCGTCTCAGCCTCGAGCCAGGCCAACCTGATCGCCCTGATCGACAGCCTCGGCACGAACCTGCTGACGGTCACGCCGGGACAGACGTTCCTCGGCGCGAACGAAGTGCTGCCCGACACGGCGGTGGGCACCATCCGCCACATGCCGGCGGTGCTGCGCGCCTCGGCCGTCTACCAGGTGTCGAGCGCAACCGTGCTCAGAACGCCTCACGTTCCCTCCGGTCAGACCGGCGGCATCGCCGTCGACGCCGCCGACCCGGGGCTGCTCGCGACGCTCGGCGGCCAGCTCGCGAGCGGACAGTTTCTCAGCTCCGCGAGCGAGGGCTTTCCGACCGTCGTGCTCGGCGCCCAGGCCGCGAGCACGCTTCAGATCTCGAGCGCGCAGGGGCACATCCAGCTGTTCCTCGGCGGCACCTGGTTCAACGTGATCGGAATCATGAAGCCTGTGGTGCTCGACCCGAACCTCGACAACACGGCGCTGATCGGTCTGCCGGTCGCCGAGCGGATGTTCCAGACGGCGCCCCACCCGTCCGAGATCTACGTTCGGGCGAACGTCAACCAGGTCAAGCAGGTCTCCAACCTGCTCGCGCCCACCGCCGATCCTCAGAATCCAGACGGCGTCCAGGTGAGCCGGCCGTCGGACGCGCTCGAGGCCAGGGCCGCAGCGAAGGGTCAGTTCACCACGCTGCTGCTGGGGCTTGGCGCCGTCGCGCTGCTCGTCGGCGCGATCGGGATCGCCAACATCATGGTGATCTCGGTGCTCGAGCGCCGCACCGAGATCGGCCTCCGTCGCGCCCTGGGCGCCAAGCGGAGCCACATCAGCACCCAGTTCCTGGCCGAATCCGCGTTGCTGGCGGCATTCGGCGGGGTCGCGGGGCTCGCGCTCGGGGCGGCGGCTACGTGGGCCTACGCGCTCGCCCAGCGCGAGCCGACGGTCGTTCCAGCCTACGCGCTGATCGCCGCGCCGGCGGCCGGCCTGGTGATCGGCGCTCTCGCGGGTGTGTACCCGGCGTCCAAGGCGTCGCGTCTGAGCCCGACCGAGGCACTGAGGGCGACGTAGAGCGCGCGGCAAACCCTTGGGAGTACCGAGTGTCCACCGCGAGCGTCCGGGAGCCGATCCCGCACGCACCGTTCCTCGGAGCATTGGTCAGCTTACGGAGAGCTGACGGACCGATCCCTAGGCTCGGGACATGTCGTTCGGGCGCCAACGACGCGGAGGTATCGCATGGCGGGACACAGGCATCCCCGCGCCTTCTCGCTCGTGCCTCGACCGCGCCGGCGCACGGCGGCTGCGACGAAGTGCGCCTCGTCGCAGTGCGGGAGCATCCCGCGCCTAGAGGAACCGGCGGTGGCTCAGGCTTTTGACTCCCGCCTGGGTCGCTCGCCGGTCCTCACCAACCACTTTGGAAATCCTCCCCGCCGTAAGTACGGTCGCTCGGGCTTGCGGCCCGCTCGGCATCCTGCCTCGCCTCTTCGGGCCGCGCCCGAGTCATCCGGCTGGCGGCTGCAAACCTTCGCTGGCCTGACGTCCTCGCTCGCTCGCGTACCCTCCAGGTACGCTACGCTCGCTGCGTCCTCAGCCAGCTTGGTTTTCGCTCGCCAATCCACGACCGCACCTGCGGCGAGAAGGACTTAGGCCCGCCGCGGCGCGCGACCGCGTCTCCCGACCACCGCCGCGATCGCATAGATCGCCGCGGCGAGGCCTATGATCGCGCTGCTCGCCGGCAGCGACGGGATCCCATAGCTGAGGGCGAGCCCGCCCCACATCGCGACGACGGCCAGCCCCGCGGACAGGGCCAGCCCCCGATATGGGTTGGCGGTCATCCTGTGCGCCGCCCCGGCCGGCGCGCTCAGCAGCCCCAAGAGCAACAGCGCCCCCACCGCTTCCGTGCTCTCGGCGGTGACGGCCGCGACGAGCACCAGGAACCCCGCGCCGAGCGCCCGGACCGGAACCCCCCGGGCGCCGGCGAGCTCGCTGTCGAGTGTCGAGAGCAGCAGCGGCCGGAACACGACCACGACTGCCGCGGTGACCGCCGCCGCGATCACCGCCGCGACACTCGAAGCTCCGGCGCTCAAGGCGTAGATGGAGCCGAAGAGGGCGTTCACCGCCGTGATCCCGTTACCGCCGCCCGATGACGTGGCGAGCACCGTTATGAGCAGGAGCCCGATTCCAAGGATCCACGCGAACACGATCCCGATCACGACGTCATCCGCCTGCGCCCGCCGCCCCAGAGCCGCCATCCCCGCTCCGACGGCGAGCGTCACCGCGAACAGCCCCACCTGCTCATTGACCGCGAACACCGCCGCGGCGATCGCCCCGACGAAAGCGACGTGGCTCAGAGCATCGCCGGCGAACAGCTGCCCGCGAAGGACCACGAACCAGCCCACCGAACCACATGCGAGTGCGATGAAGGTGCCCGCCAGGTACGCGTTGCGGACGAACTCGTGCGCGAACATCAGCTCCCCGCTCGCGGGGACGCGACCACCCACCCGCCGCGCCGGGTCGTCCAGGCGGCCCGTGCTCCGCCTCGACCCACGAACACGCCCACCCGGACCACCACGTACAGCCCGAACGCGAACGCCGTCGTCCAGAACCCCACCGGATAGGGAGAGAAGTACGCCACGCCCAGACCGAGCCACACGATCACGAGCCCGAACGCGACGCTCAAAACCAGCCCGGGCAGCGGGCGGACCGTGATCGCCTGGGCAGCCGCCGGCGGGGCCACCAGCAGCGCGAACACGAGGAGCGCGCCCGTGACCTGGCTCGTGGCCGCGACCGCCACCGACAGGATCAGCAAGAACCCCACGTCGAGCGCGCCTGCTGGGACGCCGCTGGCTTCGGCGACGTCGCGATCGAGTGTGGCGAACAACAAGGGACGAGCGACAAGCGCAAGGGCTGCCAGAGCGACCACCGCAACCGCGAGCAGCACCAGCACGTGGTTCTGCGTCACGCCCAGAAACGTCCCGAACAGCAGCGTCTCGAACCCGGACAGCACCTCGGTGTTGAGCGACAGGAACAGGTACCCGGCCGCGAGCCCGACCGTCTGGACGGTCCCGATCGTGGCCGTCTCCGTGCGGTAGCCGCGCATGGTCGGCCGCGACCGGCCCCCCATCGCCAGGGCGGCCGCTCCACACGCTACGTAATAGCCCAGCGCAGTGGGCAGGCCGGCCAGCGCAGCGCCCGCCGCGCCCGGAAACGCCATCACCGCCAAAGTGTGCCCGGCAAAGCTCTGCCGCCGAAGGACCATGTACCAGCCCACGATCGCGGCGAGCACCGCCACGATCGTGCCCGCCTCCAGTGCGTTGACCATGAAGGGAAACGCCACAAGCTGACGCACGTCGGAGACGAGATCGAGCGACAGCGAAGGATTGCCGGTCACGGGAGCTCAGTCCGGCCGTTCGTGCCGATGACTGTGTACGTGGGGCGCCTCCGGCTGGCCGATCACCACCATCCGGCCGTCGCCGGTGCGTAGGACTTCGATCGGAGAGCCGTACAGGCTGCTCAGATTGCGCGTTGTGATCACCTCCTTGACCCTCCCCGCGACCGCGCGCCCGGCCGCCAGGTAGATCACGCGGTCGAGGTACGGCAGAAGGGGGTTGACGTCGTGGGCGACGAGCAGCACCGACACGCCCTCTTCCACGCAGATGCGCCTGAGCAGGGCAGCCACGGTGGCCTGGTTCGGCAAATCGAGGCCGTCGAGTGGCTCGTCGAGGATCAGGAGCTCGGGGCGCCGGACGAGCGCTTGGGCGATCAGCAGCCGTTGCTGCTCGCCGCCGGACAGCTCCCCGATCGCTCGGTGGGCGTAGGCCGCTGCGTCGACCAGTTCGATCACCTCCCGCACCCGGCGGCGTTCAGCGCGCCGGCGCTCCCGGGCCGGGTTCGAGATGCCAACCGGGATTCCCCACCGCGTGCCGTCGAGCCCCAGGCGGACCAGATCCACCCCGCGCACCCGGGTGCCCCCGTCGAAGCCGCGGCGCTGGGGCAGATAGCCGACGCTGGGTCGGGACTGCGTGGGCGGCCGCCCGAGGACCGAGATCGTGCCGGCGGCGAGCGGAACCAGGCCGAGGATCGCCTTCATCAGGGTCGACTTGCCGGCGCCATTCGGCCCGAGCACCGCGAGGAACTCCCCTCGGCCCACCGTCAGCTCGACGCCGGTGAATACCTCCTTGCCGCCGAGGCGAACGGCCACCTGGCTGACCGACACCGCCGGGCCAGGGGTGGCCGGCCTGGGTGGAGCTGCCGCCGGGAAAGTCGTTGCCGGTAGCGCGTCGTTCATCGGCCGGTCGCGGTGTGCAGGGCGTGTGCGAGCGCCGTCAGCTGCGCCACCTGCCACTGCTCGAACGTGGCGCCCGACGGCGCGAGCGTCTCGGTGATCGTGGTGATCGGAATGTGTGCCGCCCGGGCGATCGCGTTCAGGCGCTGAATCTCGGGCGTCGCGTTCTGGGAGTTGTAGACCCACACCTTGATTTGGTGTGCGGTGATCTGCTGCTGAGTGGTGAGCGTGTCCTGGGCGGTCACCTCGGTTCCCTCGCTGATCGCCTTCATGAAGCTGTATGGAGTGAGCAGGCGCAGCCCGAGCGACGGCGCTTGCAGCGCAAAGATGCTCTCCGAAGCGCCGACCGGCACGCCGGCATACCGCTGGCGGATCTGGGCGATCAGCGAGTGGTACCGCGCCAGGTCGGTGGACTCGAACACCGTGAGCCGATGCTCGAAGGAGGCGGCATCCTTGGGATCGAGCTTCTTCAGATCGCCGGTGATCGCGGTCGCCACGGCCTCGACGTCGGCCGGGTCGTACCACCGGTGGGGGTTGTCGCCTTCCTTGAGCCCGAACAGCTCACCGACCGCGAGGACCGTCCGACCCGACACCGGGTTGGCGGCGAGCAGCTTCGGCGCCCAGGGGTCGTAGCCGATCCCGTTGACGATCACGAGTTGCGCGGTGGCGAGCGTGCGAGCGTCCGCGGCACTCGGTTCGTACGAATGGGGATCCTCGGCGGGGTTCGTGATGATGCTCTGTACGCTCGCGTCGCTCCCGGCGAGCTGGCTGGCGATGCTGCCCCAGAAGTTCTCGGCCGCAACCACACGGATCGAGCCTGAGCCGTTTGTACCGGCCTGCGCACTGGTGCCGCAGGCGGCGATGACGAGCGCCAGTAGCAGAGGGAGGAGGACGGGGGCACCGCGCCGCGCGCGCGCGCCGAACCAGCCGAACATTCCCAACAGCCTACCATTATCTGGGAATGAGTCTCATTCCCGTTCTGACCTCCGGGGGCGCTAGTCTTGGTCCCGATGGCAGCAAGCGACTGGAGCGAGCACGTCCACGCCGTGCTCTCGGAAGCGGGGCTGAAGCGCGGGGGAGCCAGAGAGCGGGTGATCGAGCTCCTCGCGCGAGAACCGTGCGCGCTGAGCGCCGTCGAGATCGAGGACGAGCTGCGGGCGCGGGGACGGCCGACCGGGCGCGCGAGCGTCTACCGGGTCCTCGAGCTGCTCGCCGAGCACGGGCTCGTCGAGCGGGTCGCGGTCGGCGACGGCCAGACCCGGTTCGAGCGCAGCCAGCCGGGGGGCGACCATCATCACCATCTCGTCTGCGAACAGTGCGGGCGGCTCGTGGCGTTCGACGATCCCGGCCTCGAGCACGCCATCGACCGCCTGTCGGAGCGCCTCGGCGTCACGATCGACAGCCACGACGTCCTGCTCCGCGGCGCCTGCCGGAGCTGCGGCTAGCCCTTACCAGGCGTCGACGTTCGGTCGGCGCTTCCCCGGCCGCAACCACCATTCGCCTGAACCCGACCCGGGCTCGAGAAGCGTCGCGATCCACCGGCGGCTGTCGGCGGGGTCGATCACGTCGTCGATCTCGAAATACGCAGCCATATTGATCCCGGTGCCGCGCTCGTACGCCGCCGCCACCGCGGCCTCGAACGCCTGCTCCCTCTCGGTGGGATCCTCGATCGCCTCGAGCTCGCGTCGCATCCCCAGCCTCACCGCTCCCTCCAACCCCATCGCCCCGAACTCCGACGTGGGCCACCCGATCGTGAACAGCGGCGCCTTGAAGCCGCCGCCGGCCATCGACTGGGCTCCGAGCCCGTAGCCCTTGCGCAGCACGATCGTCCCCGTCGGCACCGCCAGGTTCGCTCCGGTGAGGAACATCCGCGCGAAGTGGCGCACGGTCGCCGTTCGCTCCGCCGCCGGCCCGACCATGAACCCCGGCGTGTCGCACAGGAACAGGATCGGCAGGGCGAACGCGTCGCACAGCTGCATGAAGCGAGTCGCCTTATCGGCGCCGTGCGTGTCGATCGCGCCCCCGAGATGCGAGGGATCGTTCGCGATCACCCCGAGCGGCCGTCCCTCGTGACGGGCCAGCGCGGTGACCATCCCGAGGCCGAAGCCGCGGCGCAGCTCGAGCACGTCGTCCAGCAGCGCCTCGATCACGCCGCGCACCTCATAGACGCGCCGGCGGTTGGCCGGGATGAGGTCGCGCAGCACGCGCTGGTCGCGCAGCGGGGCCGGATCGGTCGCCCCCCGGAAGTACGAGAGGTACCGCTTGGCCTCGGCCACGGCGTCGCGCTCGTCGCCGACCCGCAGGTCGACGACGCCGTTGGCGGCCTGCACCTCGATCGGCCCCACGTCCGCCGGCTCGTACCTCCCGAGGCCCCCGCCCTCGATCATCGCCGGCCCGCCCATCCCGATGCTCGAGTTCTCGGTCGCGATCACCACGTCGCAGCAGCCGAGCAGCGCCGCGTTGCCGGCAAAGCAGTACCCCGACGCGATCCCGACCAGCGGCACCAGTCCGCTCAGCCGCGCGAACAGGTGGAAGGCGCGGCAGTCGAGGCCGGCCACGATCGGCCAGTCGACGTCGCCGGGGCGTCCCCCGCCGCCTTCCGCGAACAGCACCACGGGCAGCCGCCGGCGCGCCGCGACCTCGAACAGCCGGTCCTTCTTCAGGTGGTTGCGCATCCCCTGCGTGCCGGCGAGGACGGTGTAGTCGTAGGCCAGGGCGACCACGGGCCGGCCGTCGATGTCGCCCACGCCGGCGACCAGGCCGTCGGCGGGCGTGCGCTCGATCAGCTCCCGCTTGGGGCGCCGGCGCTCCTGGGCGGCGAACATCAGCGGCCCGTACTCGACGAACGTGCCCTCGTCGATGAGGTCGGCCAGGTTCTCCCTCGCCGTCCGCTGCCCGCGCGCCCGCCGCCTCGCGACCGCGTCGGGGCGCGCCGCGTCGAGGCCGAGCGCGTGGCGGTGCTGGACGGCGTCGACGTCTTCCCGGATCTGATCTGGATTTTTGTTTATTGATTGGGTCTGTTTGGTCGGGCTCGCGGCGTTTTCTCCCATCGCGAGGACCGCGAGCAGTTGCCCTTCCTGGACCATGTCGCCGACTTTGACCTCCAGGCGGCGCACCGTGCCGCCGGCTTCGGAGACCACCTCGTGCTCCATCTTCATCGCCTCGAGCACGAGCACCGCGGCCCCCGGCGGCACGTGTTCGTCTCGGTCGCACGCCACCGCAATGACCGTGCCGGCGAACGGGGCGGTGATCGGCAGCTCGGGCGCGGTCGACAACGTCTAGGCGCCGGCGGAGCGCACCGCCTCGAGGATCTCCTCGGGCGTGGCGTTATCGCTCGCGTCATCCGACATGTGCGACCAGGTGATCTCGCCGCCCGGCGCGATGACCATCGCTCCGCCGAGTTGCGCCGGATGACCGATCGTCCGTCCCTGCACGACGCGGTACTTCGCCGTGGTGGCGGCCCCTTTGGCCATCACCTTGGGCCCGAGCAGCTCGCCCATCGTCGCCACCTTCGCGCCGGCCGCCCTGTAGCTGTCCCGTTTCTCGTCCGCGAGCACCGGCAGGTCGATGTGCTCGTTGCGGCGGAAATGCGCGGCGTGGCGCGGGCTGAGCTGACCGATCAGCACCAGGCGCGCGCCGGCCGCCTCGAACTCCTCCCGAGCGCGGTGCAACTGCACCGCGTGCCCGCGGCAGAACACTCAGCCGTAATGTCTCAGCCACACGAGCGCGACCGGGCCGTCGCGCCACAGGTCTCCGAGGCGGACCTC
>JAFASF010000152.1 GCA_019244745.1 Solirubrobacterales bacterium
CTCCGGGCGCGCGCGGGTCACCCTGGGGGCGCAGACGCACGAACTTGCCGAGGGGGACGCCGTGTACGTCGCCGGCGACGAGCTGCATTGCTTCGAGGCGCTCGGCGATGGGCCGCTCGGTTTCCTCTGCGTGGTCGGTCCGGGGACCAGCTGAGTGGCACAGTCCTCCAGGGCCTGGTCGGCGCGGATCGAGCTGCGCGGCGGCGGCGGCGAGCCGGTGAACCTCGCGCGCACGCTGCTCTCGCACGGAGTGGCAGAGCTGCCGCCAAACGTGATCGCCTCCGACGGCTCCTCGCTCGAGTCGGTTCTCGTTGCCGGGGGCGATGCCTGGCGGATCCGGCTGGTTCCGGACGGCGCGGCTCGCGCGACCGTGCAGGCGCCGGCCGATTCCCGTATCCCACCCGCCGCAGCGCGCCGGGAGCTCCTCGCACAGCTGCGTCACATGCTCCGCCTCGATGAAGATCTGAGCGCCTTCTACGTCGCCGCGGCCGTCGATCCGGCGCTCGAATGGATCACGAACGGAGCGGGACGGATGCTCCGCAGCCCCACGGTGTTCGAGGACGTGGTCAAGACGATCTGCACCACGAATTGCACGTGGTCTGCCACCGAGCGAATGGTCGGCGCGCTGGTGTCCGAGCTCGGGCAGCCGGCGGTCGGCGCTCCCGAGCGCCGGGCGTTCCCGACGGCGACCGCTGTCGCCGACGCCCCACCCGAGTTCTACCGGGATGTGGCGCGAGCGGGCTACCGCGGGCCGTATCTGCAGTCGCTTGGCGCCGCCGTCGCCGAAGGGCGGCTCGATCTCGAGGCATTGCGCGATCCCGAGCTGCCCGACGACGTGGTCGCCGAGCGGCTGCTGGAGATCGCCGGGGTGGGGCCGTACGCGATGGCCCACGTCATGATGCTGCTCGGTCGCTACCGCCGGCTGATCCTCGATTCGTGGACGCGGCCCACATACCGCCGGCTGAGCGGGCGTCCGCGGCTAACGGATAACGGAATGGAACGCGCTTTTCGCCGCTACCGCGAGTTCGCCGGCCTGGCGTTCTGGCTCACGCTGACCGAGAGCTGGGTGACCCAGGTGGAGCCCACCGCAGGCGAGAGTTTGGCCCCCTAGCAGAGCCCGCTGCGGCCAAGAGCTGAGGGTCATCCAAGCTCGGGGCCGTGTGGCCGGGCCGGTGCGTCGGCCGCCGGCGCCGGACCGCGCGATGGCGCTGGCCGGCCCCCCCGACGTCGGGGCCGCGTCGACTGCTGACCGATCTGCGGCAGCGACTCGGTCCTGGTGCCGGCGGGGTGGCCGCTTTCCGGGCTCGGCGAGGAACCAGTTCCGCGGGCCGGCGAGGAGCCGGCGGCCGGCGCCCCCGCCTCGAGCGCCCGCGGCGGGTCGACGCGAACGGTCTGGACCCTCGCGGTCGGCAGTTTCGTGATCAGCACGGCTTCGCCGGGCGCCAGCGTCTTGATCACGTTGGGATGGACGATGAACTGCTCGACCTGGCGTCGGGTTCCGCGGCCCGTGTCATAGGAGAGCAGCCTTCCTCCGAGCTGCTGGGTCCGCTCCCAGACTCTCTCCGTGCCCGCGAGCTGCGCGATCAGCTGAGCGGAGGCCGGGACGTCCTGGCGGTGGAAGATCTTGACCGCGGTGTTTCCCAGAACCTGATCCCGCAGTCCGGGCGCCGCACGGTCGAGATCGACGAGCTCCTGGGTAGCGGCCAGGCCGCTGATGCCCGCCTCGCGGCCGCGCGCGAACAGAGCCACCATGTGGTCGGCGCCAAGGGCCGAAAACTCATCCAACCCGATGAACGCCGTCCGCAGGTCGCCGGAGCCGGCCGTCGCGTCCTCGATCCGCTGTCCGGCCGCCGAAACCAGGTCCTGGATCACCAGCGTGCCGAGCTGGGCGGCAAGCTTCCCGTACCGGCTCGCATTGAGGCTGAACAGCACGACCTCCTCGCCTGAGAGCGCTTGCCGGAGGTCGATCGCCGGCCCAGCGGCCGCCACCCCCGACAGGTACTGACCGGTGTGCGACTCGGTCAGGATCGCCAACCGCGTCGCCAGGCCGCGGATCGCGCTGTGCTGGTCGGGAGTGAGCCCGGCGAGGTAATCGCGGACGCGTTCGGCCAGAGGACCCGATACGGCGCCCGCGACACTGGGCAGCCGGCGTGGGTCCATCAACCCGACAACTTCCTGAAGGGTCGGAGGTTGTCCGGGGTGCGCGTCCTGCAGCACTTGCAGGACCGTCTGCACGTAGCGCCCGGCCGCGCGCTGGTAGTGCGGCTCCGTAAACCGCTCGGTCGCGATCAGCTTGTCCTTGAGCTCCGTGGCGTTGCCGTGGCCGAGCGGGTTCCACTGACCCGGACCGTCGGGCGTCCACAGGCGAAACGGCCGCCCGGCGGCCGCAGCGGCAGTGGCCAGCTCGTGAACAAATCGAGGCGATCCCTTCATGTCGAGCGCGACCACTGGATGCCCCCGACGGATCTGTTCGGTGAGGATCCGCAGCAGGGTGGTCGACTTCCCCGATCCGCTGGCCCCGAGGATGAGTCCATGCGCCGACAGCTGAATGTCGCTGAGGGCCACCTTCCGGCGTGCCCGGTCGGCGCCCAGCACGATCTCACTAGCGGCTGCCCGTCCCGCGCCGGCGCGCCGCCGGGCCAGGGCCCGGCCGGTGCGGATCAGGACGGTGGCCACGGCAACCGCGGTCATCGCCGTCAGCGCATATCCGCCGGGCGCGAGCATGAGCGCCACGAACGCGGCCAGCATCCAATAGGGTCGCCGGCCGCCAACACTCACCGCACGACCTCCGCGCGCACGGCATCCGCGCCGCGCGACATCCCCGGCGCTGCACGCACGCGGCTCGCGGCCACAGACGGATGTACCCCCGGCCGCCCCGTCACGCGCACGGGCTGCACGTGAACTCGCCCCGACATCCCAAGGCGGCGCGCGGAGTCCGCGATCGACCGCCCCAACCGTCGGTCCTCCACGAAATAGACGACCGAGGCGACGCGATTGTCGAACGCGTAGGCGGTCAGGATGTCCTCGCGACGGCCGCGGCTCTTCCATGAGAGCTCGAGCTCGAGGGCGATCCGCCGGCCATCCGTCGCGATCAGAAGCAGGTCGGGGTAGTGAAGGCGCCCCCGCCCGTCACCGCCGAAACCGCCGAGGCGGATCGCGAGGGGTCGCTGATCCTGATTTGTGGCCGCGTCGCGCGAGCGCAGCCGTCGCTCGGTGTAGATCGAGGTGACGCCTCCGAACGAACCGCATCTGGCCGCGAGCCACAGCCATGCCAGTCCGACGTCGTGGGTGTACCCGCGGAGGTCCATACGGGGCGTGGGGAGCGTGCTTCCGATCACGTTCAGCCCCGTTCGGGTGATGAGAAACGATGGCGGGTGGCGATCGAACACCCGCACCTCCCGGAGGTACCCGGGCCCTGTAAGCGCGTGCAGCCTGGCGGATGCCGTGCGGCGGGAGCGGTTCAGGAGTGCCGCGACGTGGTCGGAGAGTACGAGCCGGTGCTCGGCCACGAACCCGAGTACCACGAGATCGACGGCGGTGAGGCCCACGGCGGGACCGGGCGTCGCTGCGCGCGGTCGCTGGGGGGTACGGCTCACGACTCCCCAGAGCCGTCAGGGCGGCGGTTGTCGCCCCCCGCCCCCTGGGGCGTCTCAGGCCACGACCGCGATGCCGCGTGGGGTGACCGCGAAGACGGCCTCTTCGACCTCGCCGATGTAGTCGCCGTCGACCTGAAGGGGAAGCGGCCGCTCGTCGAGGGACAGGACCCTCACCTCGGTCACGCCGGTGAACGCGCGCACCTGCCGGTGCCGGCTGACGCGCGAGCGCTTGGACAACGATCGCCAGATGATCGTCGGGACGTCGATTGGGCTCGACCGGCGCAGCACAACGCCCGAGAGATCTCCGCTGTCGAGCGTGGCGCCCTCGCCCATCTCGACGGCCCGGTCTCCGAAATAGGTGTACGGCGCTGCGTTCTGGACGATGGTGGTGACGCCAGTGACGGTCTCGCCCCCGACCGCCGCCTGCAGCCTGGGCGGATGTATCAAGTAGCGGCGGGTGAACGTTCGCAGGCCGGTCCACGTGTAGTACCACTCACCGAGCCGAGCCTTGAGTCGCGGGTGCGCGTCGACCTGTTCGACGACGCTCGCGTCGAGCCCGACACCAGCTGAGAACAGAAACCTGCGGTCGTTGACCGAGCCGAGGTCGAGCCTTCGCGGCCGCCAGCTGTCGGCGAGCGACAGCAGGTGCTCGGTCGCGTCGACCACGTCGGTGGGAATGCCCAGCATGCGGCAGTAGACGTTCGTGCGCCCTCCCGGGAGACAGGTGAGCGGCGTGTGGGAGCCGGCAAGGCCATTGGCCGCCTCGTTTACGGTGCCGTCGCCGCCGAACGCCACCACCACGTCGTAGCCCTCGCGCGCGGCCTCGCGGCAAAGTTCGGTCGCGTGGTCGCGAGATTCGGTGTCGATCGCATCGACCTCATAGCTCCCCCTGAGCGCATACACCACCAGATTCTTCAATCGATCCGAAACCGTGGTGGCGTGGGGGTTGACGATCACTAGCATCCGCCGGCTCGGGGTGGGCCGGCCCACGCCGAGCGCCGCCTCCAGGCGGGCCAGCGGATCGGTCGATGTAGCTGCCATGCCGTGATCTGCGCGCTTACGGAAGGCGCGCGGTGATCAGAACACCGGCTGTTGGTGCCCGTTACGCGGTCTGGTTATACTTCCCTGCACATAGCTGTACGCATCGAGAGGGGTGGAGGGACATGGCCCTGTGAAGCCCCGGCAACCTCCCGCAAGGGAACGGTGCCAATTCCATCAGGCTCCAACAACAAGCCTGGGAGATGTGGAAGCGGCGGTTTCACGAGCCTCCGACCACTGACCCCGGCGGAGGTTTTTTCATATGCCGCCAGAGTCGCTTCGCTGTAAGGAATGTAAAACCACCTATGCGCTGGACGCGCGATACGTGTGCGAGCGGTGCTTCGGCCCGCTGGAGGTCGCGTACGCGCCGCGTTCCCAAGTCGATCCCGCCGCGCTGCGGCGCAGGGTCCAGGCAGGCCCACACTCGCTGTGGCGTTACACGGACTTTCTGCCGGTTCAGACCCCGCGCGGCACGCTGGCGGCCGGATGGACGCCTCTGCTCCGGGCCGACCGGCTGGCCGAACAGCTCGGTCTACGGGAACTTTGGATCAAGAACGACGCCGCCAACCCCACCCACTCGTTCAAGGACCGGGTGGTGTCAGTGGCGCTCGCTCGCGCCCGCGAGCTCGGCTTCGGCACGATCGCATGCGCGTCTACCGGCAACCTCGCCAACGCGGTGGCCGCGCACGCCGCCGCCGCCGGCCTGGAGTCGTACGTGTTCATCCCTTCCAACCTCGAGGAGCAGAAGGTGCTGGCAACGGGGGTCTATGGCACCAACCTGGTCCGGGTGCGGGGTAACTACGACGACGTCAACCGGCTCTGCACCGAGCTGTCCGCGGAGCACGAGTGGGCGTTCGTGAACATCAACATGCGGCCGTACTACGCCGAAGGGTCCAAGACGCTCGCGTTCGAGACCATCGAGCAACTCGGCTTCGAAATGCCCGACAGAGTGGTTTGCCCGATCGCCTCCGGGTCGCTGTTCACCAAGATCGCCCGCGGCTTTGAGGAGTGGCTCGAGGTCGGATTGGTGAAGGGCCGCGTGCCCACATTCAACGGCGCACAGGCCACCGGCTGCTCGCCCGTCGCGAGCGCGTTCGCAGCGGGCCAGGATTTCTGCCGCCCGGTAAAGCCGGACACGATCGCCAAGTCGCTCGCGATCGGCAACCCGGCCGACGGTCCCTACGCGCTCGACCTCGCCCGCCGCACCGGTGGGGCGATCGATGCGGTGAGCGACGAAGAGATCCGCGAGGGCATCCGGCTGCTCGCTCAGACGACCGGCATCTTCACCGAGACCGCGGGGGGCGTCACCGTCGCAGTGCTGTCAAAGCTCGCACAGCGCGGCGACATCGACCCCGACGAGCGCGTGGTCGCGTACATAACCGGCGACGGCCTCAAGACGCTTGATTGCGTGCGCGGGACGTTCGAGGCCTGCGAGATCGAGCCCACCCTGGCCTCGTTCGAGGCGGCCAGCGAGCGGGTTCCGGCCGTCGCGTGATAAGACACACGAGCGATGGCGGTAACCGTCAAGATCCCAACTCAGCTCCGCGCCGCGACCGATGGTCAGGGGAGCGCGAGCGTCGAGGGCTCCACGGTGGGCGAGGTGCTCGACGCGCTCTATGACCGCTACGCCGAGCTGCGTAGCCGGATTGCCGAGGATGGCGGCCTGCGCCGCTTCGTGAACGTCTACGTCGCGGGGGAGGACATCCGCTTCCTCGAGGGGCTGGACACGCCCGTTTCGGACGGGGACGAGGTCACGATCCTGCCGGCGGTCGCGGGCGGGTAGCCGACGGCGCGCCTCTAGCGGAGTAGCCGGCGGCGCGCCTCTAGCGGAGTAGCCGGCGGCGCGTACTACTCCCGCGCCGCCGCGACTCCCACCGGGCAGCTCACGCCCGTGCCGCCGAGGCCGCAATACCCACCCGGGTTCTTGGCCAGGTACTGCTGGTGGTACTCCTCGGCGTAGTAGAACGGGCCGGCCTCGACGATCTCGGTCGTGATCTCGGGATAGCCGGCCTCTCGCAGGCGCTCGGCATAGATGGTCCGGGAAGCCTCGGCGAGGTCCCTCTGCTCTTCCGTCCGCCACAGGATCGCGGAGCGGTACTGGGTGCCGATGTCGTTCCCCTGGCGCATGCCCTGGGTGGGGTCGTGGTTCTCCCAGAACTGGCGCAGGATCTCGGAATACGGGACCTTCGCCGGGTCGAACACCACGAGCACCACCTCGGCATGCCCGGTCCGACCGCTGCAGACCTCCTCGTAGGTCGGGTTGGGAGTGAAGCCGCCGGCGTATCCGACCGCGGTCGTGTACACGCCCGCGGTCTGCCAGAAGACGCGTTCCGCGCCCCAGAAGCATCCCATCCCCACGACCAGCTGTTCTAGGCCGTCGGGGAAGGGCGGCTCCAGCGGCGTGCCGAGGACGTAGTGAGTGGCAGGGACCGGCATCTCGCGATCGCGCCCGGGGAGCGCGTCGGCGGGATCGATCATCGAGGTTTTGTGGCGTAGTCCGAACATATGAACAAGGGTACTCACTCGCAAAGCGGGCACCTCGACCGCGTTTTGCTCGCGAGCCGCCGGGTAGCCGGAGATGCAAGGGGGCATCGCAAAAAGGCAAAAGGAGTGATTAGCGATGGCTAAGGAGCTAGAAGGCAGGCGGGTGGCGTTCCTGTTCACCGAAGGTGTGGAGCAGGTCGAGTTGACAGAGCCGCTCGACGCCGTGCGCAAGGCCGGTGCCGAGGCCGACCTGATCTCGCTCGAGAAAGGCGAGGTCGAGATGTGGCAGCACTTCGACAAGGGCGACAAGATCAAGGCCGACCGGGCGGTGTCCGACGCGAGTGCCGGCGATTACGACGCCCTGGTGCTGCCCGGCGGCGTTGCCAACCCCGACCAGCTGCGCGGCGATCCAGACGCCGTGCGCTTTGTCCGCGACTTCTTCAAGCAGGACAAGCCGGTCGGCGCGATCTGCCACGGTTCCTGGATGCTGGTTGAGGCGGACGTCGCGCGCGGCCGTACCGTGACCTCGTGGCCGAGCGTTCAGACCGACCTCAAGAACGCTGGCGCGAAGTGGGTCGACCAGGAGGTCGTGGTCGACAACGGCCTCGTCACCAGCCGCAAGCCGGATGACCTGCCGGCATTCTGCGCGAAGATCGTCGAGGAGTTCGCCGAGGGCAAACACAAGCAGCGGGCCGCAGCCTGACCCTGCCGGCGCCGGGCGCCGTTACGGCGGCGTCCGGCCCCGGAGGAGCACGATGCCTTTGATCTGGCCTGGGTAAGCCGCGGCCGGCCCCGCAGGAACACGATGCTTTCGATGTGGGCTGGGTAAGCCCCCACCGGCGCGGGTATCCAGCGGATACAAGGGACGTGAGCATGACCGCCACCTCGAAGCCACCGCTAGATCCCGGTTCAGAGGCGCCGGCGAACGAGCGGCACGAGTCTCCGCTGGAGCGGGTCGACCGCAACACCATCGAGCTGATGGGTGAGCTGCGCGTGGCCGGCACCGGGATTCAGGTGTTGTTCGCATTCCTGCTCGTGGTGCCGTTCAATCAGCGCTTCTCGAAGCTGTCTTCGTTCGAGCGCCACGACTACTTCGTCACGTTGTTGTGCATCGCCGGCGCGGCCGCGCTGCTGATCGCCCCGGCCATTCACCACCGGCTCTTGTTCCGTCTGGGTGAGAAGCCCTACCTCGTGAGCGTTGCCAACCGCACCACGATCGCCGCGCTCGCGCTCCTGTCCGTCGGTTTCACGGGGATTCTCGTCCTGATCTCGGATTTCATGTTCGGCGAGCTCACCGCGATCGTCGTAGGCACGATCGCCGGGGTCGGTCTGGGAGCACTCTGGTTCGGCATACCAATGCATCGGCGTCGCACGCGCAACCGCCTGCTGCGTTCGACTCGCTGATTACGACCGGGCGGTGCAGGGCAGTACCTCCGCTGACGCCAAAGGAGCGCGGATGAAGATCGGCTACTTCCTTTCGAGCGAGGAATGGGGACCGCGTGACCTGGTCGCGCAGGCGGTGAAGGCCGAGCAGGC
>JAFASF010000158.1 GCA_019244745.1 Solirubrobacterales bacterium
GCGATCTGATAGGACTCCCGGCCGTGTGGAGGAGGCGGGTACGCGGCCGGTGGGCGGCGATCTGGCTCGTGGTGATGACCGCCTGCCTGGGCGGGGCGGTCTGCGCGACGGCGATGTCACGGCCGCCGGCTAGCGGGCCGGCGGCCGTGAAGGCGAGCGTCGCGTTCCCCAACGATCCCGGCTTCGCCGGCTGCGAGCTCCAGGATCCCATCACCGGCTGTCAGGACAACGAGCAGTGGGATCTGTTCGGTCCTTTGCCGGGCAACGACTGCCCGGCGCCGGGGAACCTCGCGCTGGTGAACCCGCACCCCGACGGCGGCCTGCCGTGTTGGGCGCTCCATGCGACCGACCCCCAGCATGCCTCCGGGGTGAACATGACCGGTGCCTGGGCACAAGGAAACCTGGGGCGTCCCGATGTGCTGATCGCCTACATCGAAGGGGGCGTCAACTACGACAGCGATTCGATCAAGGACGGACTCGACTCGGTGTTCCTCGATCGCGGCGAGCTGCCGTGGCCCGAGGACTCGAGCGGCCGAGATCACCACACCTTCGACCTGAACGGCGACGGGCGCTTCGACATCCGCGACTGGGCACAGGATCCGCGCGTCAACCCGCCGTGTCCGCCCGGCGTGGCGCCGTTCGTCCACCACGAGGAAGGCGTCACGCGGTCATGCGTGCCCGGGGGACACCACCAATATCTGCATCGCGTCCACGTGGGCGGGGTGCTCACGCCGTACCTCTCTCCCGAGGACCTGATCGCGGTTTTCGGCGACTGTCGCATCGTCCGCCACCGGGTGCGCTTCTGCCGGCCCGGCTATCACCACGACAACGATGGCAACGGCTATCCCAACGACATCTCCGGCTGGAACTTCGACCGCAACAACAACGATCCCCAAACCGAGGACCGCGCGTACAACCACGCGCCGAGCCTGATCTCGCTGCTGGGAGGTGAGGCCAACGACGACTTCGCCGGCGCCGGAGTCTGTCGCGAGTGCATGGTCGTGCCGGTCAAGGACGACGCCGAGCCGCTCGGGCGCTCGGACCGGTGGGGCGAGGCGATCCTGTACGCGACCGACCTCGGTGCGACCGCGATCTCCTCGGTGGTCGTCGAGTACAACTACTCCTCGTTCTCCCAGGAGGCGGTCGACTACGCCTACGACCACGGCGTGCTGCTGTCGCTTGACTCGAACGACTTCGACGCGATGGACCACACCGACGGGATGCTGTTCTCGCACGTGTTCCCGGGCAACTCGCTCACCGAGGACACCTCGCCTCCGGCCACGCAGTGGTTCCGAGCCCGGTCGAACGTCACGAGCTATGGCACCCACAGCATCTTCTCCGGCGAGGAGAACTCGACCTCGGGCGCTACGCCGTTTCAGGCCGGGATGCTCGCGATGGTCCAGTCGGCGGCGCTCGACGCCCGCCACCGCGGCATCATTCCGGACCATCTGACCCCGGACGAGGTCAAGCAGGTGCTGATGGACACCGCCAGCCCGGTGATCCCCCAGACGCAGGCGCCGGGAGTCCCGCACCAGTGGCCCGGCAATCCGGGGAGCGCGACCGATGCCACGCATACCAACTGGTCGACGCAATACGGGTACGGCCGCCCCGACCTGGGGGCGGCGACGCGCCTGGTGCTCGCGGGCCGGGTGCCGCCGACCGCGGAGATCGCCTCGCCGTCCTGGTATCAGTACGTCGATCCGGCGCGCCAGCGATCGCTGACCATCGCGGGCTCCCTCGCGCCGAGCCGGTGGCGGTCGGGGGGTCGCGCGCGCTGGTGGCTCGAGTGGGCGCTCGGCGCCAACCCCTCGGACACCGCCTTCCGAACGATCGCGAGTGGCGTTGCGCGCCGGCGCCTCGTCGGGAGGCTCGGCGCGCTCGACCTCGAGATGATTCCTCGGAGCTATTACGCTCACCTACCAGGTTCCACCCTCCCACCCGACGGGCCCGAGCAGTACACGCTGACCTTGCGCCTGCGGGTGGTCGACGCGGGCGGCTTGAAGGCCGAGGACCGTCGCACGATCGGCGTGCGCCACGATCCGGCGCTGCTGTCGGGTTTTCCCAGACGGACCGGCGGCGAGATCGCCGCCGGGCCGAGCTACGTGGACCTCGAGGGCGGCCATCGGCTCGACCTGGTGTACGCCACGGCCGACGGCGATGTGAACGCGCTGCGTCCCGACGGCAGCGAGGCCCCCGGCTTCCCGGTCTTCACCAACCTCGACCGCCAGATCGATCCCGCCAACCCCGAGAATTTCGCCGCGCGCGCGTACCGGACCGTGCCGGCGCTGCGGGACGTCCACGATCCGGTCGTCGGGATCGCGGTCGGCGACCTGTTCGGGAACGGCACCCTCGACGTGGTGGCGACGACCTCGAACGCCGATGTGTACGCGTGGAATTC
This sequence comes from Solirubrobacterales bacterium, assembly GCA_019244745.1. Lineage (GTDB taxonomy): Bacteria > Actinomycetota > Thermoleophilia > Solirubrobacterales > Solirubrobacteraceae > Palsa-465. The sequence continues at coordinate 2,399 of JAFASF010000158.1, forward strand.
GCACGGGCGCAGGCTGCGCGGATTCCCAGTCTCCTCGGCGCGGCGGTACTGGACGCTGCCCGTGCCCACGCCGGCGGCGCCGACGCCGCACAGCCGCCTGCCAGCGCGCGGGGCCTGGGCACCGCCCGTGCTTGCGTCGCTCGAGGCCGGCCACCGGCTCGACATCCTGATGAGCGCTTTCGACGGGCACGTTTACGCGTGGCGAGGAGACGGCCGCGCGGTTCCCGGCTGGCCCGTGGAGGTCAAGCTCCCGGCGGCCGACTTCGCGCGGCTTGGTGTCGACGAGAGCCGATACATCCGCGACTCCAAGCTGATGTACGCGGTCGCGGTCGGGAATGTGCTCCACACCCGCCGACCGCAGGTGTTCGCGTCGAGCTTCGAGTGCGATGGAGCGCACCCCGCCGCTTTCCTGTACGGGATCTGGGGGGATGGCAACGGCCATCCCGGCGGTCCATACTTGCCCGGCTGGCCGGTCCGCCTTCGGAGCGTGCAGGAGTGCTACGACCAGTCGATCGACTTCGTCGGCGAGGGCACCAGCCCACCGGTGATCGGCAACTTCGGCGCGGGAGCGCTCCAGGTCCTCTCCAGTCCGGTCACCGGCCCCGTGTATGTGATCAACGGCGACGGCACGATCGCGCGCACGCTCTCGCTGGGTTGCTCGAGCGCGGCATGCGCGCCGAACCCCCCTTACCGGCCGAGCGGCGACGCGGTCACGATCACGCTGACCGGCCAGGGCGGCCTGGGCGACCTGATGAACACGGGAACGCCCCAGTTCCTTCAGAGCTCGATCGGCGCGGAATCGTTGACGCAGGCGCTGGATTCCTCCGGCCAGGCGGCGCTTCCGCAGGTCTATGAGAAGGCGTGGAACGTCGG
>JAFASF010000167.1 GCA_019244745.1 Solirubrobacterales bacterium
ACGTTCATCGCGGTAGGGCTCCTGCAGTCGATCCACATCCAAGCCCGGATGACGGCTGCCGCAAAGAGTCGGGCGTTGGTTTCGTGAGGCCGCTGATCGTTTGCGAGCGCGGCCAGCGCCGCTGGGGCTCTACCCGAGGCGCGGCCGCAGCAGGGTTTCAGGGGCGCGGCCGGGGCGCGGAACATAATGGATGTTTCAGGCGCCCCGGCTGCGGCGCGGCACATAATGGTTTGAAGCGGCTCCGGCTGGGGCGCGGCGAACTGGGCTTTCAAGCGCCCAGCCGGGGTGCGGGAAACAAGGTTTCGCGGCCCCCCGAGGGGCGCGGCAAACATAGTTTCGCGCGCCCCCGGCGGGGGCGCGGCAAACAAGATTTCGCGCCCCCGCGGGGCGCGGCGAACAAGGTTTCGCGCCCCCTGCGGGGCGCGGCAAACAAGGTTTCGCGCCCCCCGGGGGTGCGGCAAATTACAAAAAGGAATGAATGACAATTGAAGAAGCTAGTACTGGTCAGCGTCGACCGGGGCGAGACCCGGGTCGCGCTGTTGGAGGCGACCGGAAGCGTCGCCCCCCGCAAGCCGGGTTCGCCCGCGAGTTCGGGCTCCGCTCGTCGCCGGCGTAAGAGCGCCAATCCAGGCGCCGGCTATAACGTCGCCGAGCTCTACCTCGAGCGTCGTGGCGCCCGCTCGATCGTGGGCAACATCTACAAGGGGCGGGTCGACAACGTCCTAAGCGGACTCGAAGCCGCATTCGTCGACATAGGCCTGGAGAAGAACGGCTTCCTGCACGTCGACGAGATCGTGCTCCCCGGCGTCGAGGCGCCCCGCCGCGGCCGCGGCAGCGGGCGCGACAGCCGGCAGATCACCGACATGCTCAAGGCCGGTCAGGAGATCGTCGTGCAGGTGGTCAAGGATCCGCTGAAGACCAAGGGGGCCAGGCTGACAATGGATCTCACGATCGCGGGGCGCTACATGGTCTACGCGCCCTACGGGGAGGGGATCGGCGTCTCGCGCCGGCTCGACGACAAGGAACGCGACCGGCTCCGCAAGGAGGCGGCCAAGCTGGATCTGAAGGGCGCCGGCGCGATCATCCGCACCGCGGCCGAGGGCGCCACCCGAGCCGACCTCGAGCGAGAGCTCGTGTACCTGTTCAAGCTCGGCGAGGTGCTCGAGCGGCGCGTCGCCGAGACCTCGGCGCCGGCCCTCGTATTCCAGGAGGCCGACCTGTCCGTCAGGGTGGTGCGAGACATCTACTCCTCGGTATTCGAGCGGGCGATCGTCGATGACCCCAAGCAGCACCACAGGCTCATCTCGTTCTTCACGCGCACTGCGCCAGAGCTCGTCGACCACGTGGAGCTGTGGGAGGAGGACCGGCCGCTGTTCGAGGCATTCGGGGTTGAGCAGGTTCTCGACTCCACCTTGTCGCGGCGGGTCGACCTCCCAAGCGGCGGTTATCTGATGATCGACTACGCCGAGGCGCTGACCGTGATCGACGTCAACTCGGGTTCGTTTATCGGGCGCGGCCGGGGGGCCCGGCTCGAGGACACCATCACGAAGACCAATCTCGAGGCCGCCGAAGAGGTCGTGCGCCAGCTGCGGCTGCGCGATATCGGCGGGATCATCGTCATCGACTTCATCGACATGGCGCGTGCGCGCAACCGCGACGCGGTGTTGAAGACGCTGCGCAAGGCCTTGGACGAGGACCGGACGAAGACGTTCGTGGTCGAGATCTCGCCGTTGGGTCTGGTCGAGATGACCCGACAAAACGTGACCGACGGGGTGCGCGAGATCATGACCAGACCCTGCCCGACATGCGGGGGCGAGGGCGTGATCAAGTCGGAGGAGACGATCGCGATCGAGTTCGAGCGGCGGCTGCGCGACCTGGCGCGGGAGACCAAGGCGGAGGCGCTGCTGATCCAGATGAACCCGCGCGTAAGCGCCGAGTTCACCCGGGACGACGGTCGAGCGTTGCGCACGATCGAGGAGGCAACCGGCAAGTGGTTTCACTTCGAAGGCTCCGAGGGACTGCCGCTCGACCACTTCTCCGTGGTTCTGGAGGGGTCCCGAAAGGATGTTCTCGAGCGTGCCGTGCCGTTTCGCGAGGGCGAGGAGGTGCACGTCGAGATCGTCGAGCCGCACATGTACAGCCCCGGTGACGCGGTCGCGAAGGTCGACGGTTACCTCATCTCGATCACCGGCGGCGGTCCCTTCGTCGGCGAGAAGCATCTGGTGCGAATCGAAGACGCCGGCCGCACCTCGGCAGTTGCGTCTCTGCTCGACGTCGCTGGGGACTCGTCGGGTTCCGGGGATTCCGGGGGCTCTGGGGACGCGGGGGCGCGCGCGGACGATTCCGGCGATGGCCTAGAATCGAACTCCCGGCGTCGCGGCCGCAGAGGCGGGCGGCGCCGTTCGAGCGCTCGGGCCAAGTCGGCCTCCAGCGCCTCGTCGTCCGAGTAGATATGTACGCAATCATCAAGACAGGTGGGAAGCAGTACCGGGTGCAGGAGGGCCAGTCCCTGCTGGTCGAGCGGCTGCCCGCAGACGACGGCGGCAGCGTGTCCCTACAACCCCTGCTGGTCGTCGACGGGTCGAGGGTGGTCGACGGCGACGATCTGGCGAAGGTTTCTGTGCAGGCGCGCGTGGTCGGCCACGAGCGCGGGCCGAAGCTGCGGATCGTGAAGTTCAAGCCCAAGCGGGGCTACAAGCGCCGGACGGGACACCGGCAGGAGCTGACGCGGATCGAGGTGACGGGCATCAGCGTGGGCGCGCGGCCGGCGAGGGCGAAGAGCGCCCCGAAGGCCGGCGCGCCGGCCGGCGGCGGGAGCACGCGGACGGCGGCGAAGGCTGAGCGCGAGGCCGGGAGCCCGAGCCCCGGAGCCGCCACCAAGGCGCCGGCGCCTGAGGCACCTACCGAGGCTCCTAGTCCCGAGGACGTTGGCTCGGGCGCCGGCGCTGCCGGTGGTGCCGGCGTCGCCGGCGCTGCCGGCGCTGGGACCGAGGCTCCTAGTCCCGAGGACGTCGGCTCGGGCGCCGGCGCTGCCGGGGCCGCCTCCGGCGCCCCGACCGCCGGGGATGCCGCCCCCGAACCCCCAACACCGGAGGACAACGATGGCGCATAAGAAAGGCCTTGGCTCGTCGCGGAACGGCCGGGACTCAAACGCCAAGCGGCTCGGGGTGAAGGTGTTCGCCGGCCAGGCCGTCACCGGCGGCGAGATCATCGTCCGCCAACGGGGCACGCGGTTCAAGCCTGGCGACGGCGCCGGCATCGGCAAGGACGACACGATCTACGCTCGGTCGGCGGGAAGGGTCCAGTTCACCCGCAGCCGGCAGGGGCGCGTGGTCTCGGTCGAGCCCGACGTCACTGAGTAGCGCCGGCCTGCTGGCCCCACCGCGGCGCGGGCGGCGGCCCCGCTCGCGTGCGCTGATTTGTTGCAATCCGCGTCTTGTTCCGTGACGCGATCCCCACCAACCTTGGGCCATGCCCGAGGTGTCGCGTTCTTCCCGCGTTATACGACGGAAGCGCGCGTCAGTTCTCGCTGGGGAGATCGCCGGGAGGCAATGGGGCGTTCTTAGCTACGGTCAGCTCCTGGATTGCGGGCTGACCGATGACGGCGTGAGCTGGTGGCGGTCGGGTGGAAAGCTGCATGTCATTCATCGCGGCGTGTATGCGTTCGGCCACGCCTCGGTGCCGATCGAAGGCCGGCTGGTCGCTGCGCTGCTGCATGCGGGACCGGGCGCCGTTCTCAGCCACAGCACGGCCGCCTGGTGGTGGAAACTAATCGACAAGGCGCCCGACTTCATCGAGGTCAGCAGCTCCTCGCGGGCGGCATCCGTGCCGGGCGTTCGGGTTCACCACCCGCGCCACCTCGAATGCACCCGTCACCGGCGGTTCCCGGTCACTCCCGTACCGCGCACCCTTGTCGACTTTGCCGCAAAGGCGTCGCTCACCCAGGTCCGCCTTGCCCTCGCGGAGGCCGACTACCGCCGGCTGCTCGACGTCAAGGCGATCGAAGGCGCGCTTTGTCCCGGTCGTCCCGGGAGCACCAGGCTCCGGTATGCGCTCGAGCGCCACCAGCCGAGATTCGCCCGAGCGCGCAGTCCGCTCGAGATCCGATTCCTGCTCCTCTGCGAGTCGGCGGGCATCCCCCTCCCGGAGGTCAACGTCAGGGTCGCGGGCTGGAAGGTGGACGCGCTGTGGCGCCGGCAGCGACTGGTCGTCGAGCTTGACGCATACGGGAACCATCACACTCGGGCCCAGATCGACCGTGACCGTCGCAAGGAGCTTCATCTCCGCAAAGCCGGGTTCCCGGTTGTTCGCTACAGCGAGCAGCAGGTCGACGGAGAGCAGACAGCGGTGGTGGCCGACGTGCTCGCGCGGCTCGAGGAGCTGGAACCGTGACACGAGCCGGAGTGGCCCGAGCCATGGATGGATGCGCCGGCAGCCTGACGACGGACGCGATCTAGTTCGACTGCGAGGTCGGCCTGACCAGGATCTCGTTCACGTCCACGTGCGCCGGCTGCGATACCGCAAACATGACCGCGCGGGCCACGTCGTCGGGCTTGAGGGCGTCCGGAGAGACGGGGTTGTCGAAGAACGGCGTGTCGACCATCCCGGGCTCGATCACCGTCACGCGCACCCCGGTGTCATTCAGCTCCTGGCGTGCGGATTCGCCCATTGCGGTCACTGCCCACTTCGTGGCGGAGTACAGAGAGCCCGGCAGGGCGCGCCGGCCCGCCACCGAGCCGGTCAGCAACAGGTGGCCGCGGGACTCCTTGAGTGCGGGCATCGTGGCCCTAATCGTCAGCGCCACCCCGTAGACGTTTGTGAGCACCATCGCCCGCCAGTGTTCGGGCGACTCGTTCAGGAAACCGCGCGCCGCGCCGACGCCCGCATTGGCAAAGGCGACGTCCAACCGACCGAAGCGCTCTACCGCAGCCTCCGCCAGAGCGCGCTGCTGATCCCATTCGGTGACGTCGCACTCCACCGCCAGCGCCCGCTCGTCGCCTCCGAGCTCGTCGGCCAGGTCTGAGAGGCGATCCACCGAACGGGCGGCGAGCACCAGCCGGTAGCCGTTTTGCGCAGCCTGGCGGGCCGTGGCGGCACCGATGCCGCTCGAGGCACCGGTGATCAGGAACACCGGGTCTGACATGGCAGGATGATCTCAATGCAGGACAATGCCCGTATTCACGTCGAGGCCGGCGCCGGCGGAAATGGTTGTCTCAGCTTCCGCCGCGAGGCGCACGTGCCCAAGGGCGGTCCGGACGGCGGCGATGGCGGCCGCGGTGGCGACGTGCTGCTCGTATGCGACGACTCGCTGCGCGACCTCGAGCAGTTCAGGCGCAGGTCGCATTTCAGAGCCCGCCGCGGAGGCCACGGGCAGGGAGCTCTGCGCCACGGCAAAGACGGCGAGACGCTCGAGATCCAGGTGCCGCCCGGAACCGAGGTGCTGATCGAGTCAGACGGCACGCGTCATGATCTCGTGCGCCCCGGGCAGCGCGCCATGATCGCGCGCGGGGGTCCGGGCGGTCGGGGCAACAAGCGCTTTGCCGGCCCCACCCACCAAACCCCGCGCTTCGCCGAGCTCGGTCTTGCCGGCGAGGAAACCTGGGTGTCGCTGCGGCTGAGGTTGATCGCGGACGTGGGGTTGGTAGGCCTGCCGAACGCGGGGAAGTCGTCGTTGCTCTCGCGGCTGACCCGCGCCCATCCCAAGGTCGCCGACTATCCGTTCACCACGCTCGAGCCGGCGCTCGGGACGCTGGACATGGACGACCGGCAGTTGGTGATTGCGGACATCCCGGGCCTGATCGAGGGAGCCAGCTCCGGCGCCGGCCTCGGACACGACTTCCTGGCGCACATCGAGCGAACGCGGCTGCTCGTCCACGTCCTCGACATAAGTCCGCTCGACGGATCCGATCCCGTCGCCAACTTCGCCACGGTCGAGCACGAGCTGGAGTTGCACGATCCTCGGCTCGCAGCGCTGCCACGGATCCTCGCCCTCTCGAAGGCCGACCTGGTCGATCCCGAGACGCGCGCTGCTCGCCGACGGGATTGGATGGACAGGGTTGGCCCCGAGATCCCCGTCATCGTCACCTCCTCGGTGGCCCGGATCGGGCTCGACGAACTCGCCGTCGACATGGTCCGCCGGCTTGCATCGGTCCAGGAGGAACCGGGAGAGTCGGGCCTGGCGGGATCGGGGGAGTCCACCGCGTGGCCGGACGACGCGCCGGCGCCGGACGTAGCGCCCCCCGAGGAGCTCGCCGAGCACCGCGTCTTCCGGCCCGCCGCGGAGCGCGCGTACGTCGTGCGGCGCGTCGGCGATCACAGCTTCCGGGTCACCGGCCGCGGAGTCGAGCGCCTCCTGGCCCGGTACGACCTGGAGAACGAGGATGCGCTCGCATACCTCGAACGCCGGTTGCGCGGGATCGGCGTGCTCCACGCCCTCGAGGCCGAGGGTTTCGAGCCTGGCGACGAGGTTGAGATCGGCGGCGTGACGTTCGAGCTCGATCCAAATCACTAATCTTCCCCGCCGCGCCCGTCCCCGGAGGGCCGGACAGCGGGATGAGGCGCCAAAGCCAGTAACCACGCCCCGCTCGCGCGGGGACAAAGAGAGGGAGAGGAATGCGTCGTACTCTCGTGGTCGGTCTCGCGATCCTCGGTGCCATCGCGATGGCGTCGAGCGCCAGCGCTCGCGTCCTGCGGGTGGGCACCTATCGCGGGATTCCCGGCCAGTTCAAGTCAGTCGAGGCGGCGGTCAACGCCGCGAAGCCCGGCGACTGGATCCTGGTCGCTCCGGGCGACTACAAGACCACGTCCAGCCGTCGGGTCCCGGGCCGTTCCAACGAGGCCGCCGGCATCCTGATCACCAAACGCAACCTGCGCATCCGCGGGATGAACCGCAACACGGTGATCCTCGACGGAACCAAGTCCGGCTCGCGGTGCAGCAACAAAGCCGCAAACCAGAACTTCGGGCCCTCCGGTAGCAAGGGCCCGCTGGGGCTCAACGGGATCCTGATCTGGAAGGCGGATGACGTCTCCGTCCAGAACCTCACGGCCTGCAACTTCCTGAGCGGCTCCGGAA
>JAFASF010000182.1 GCA_019244745.1 Solirubrobacterales bacterium
CAGCACGATCACCTGACACGTGCCGCCGGCGGCTTCGATCTTCTCGCGCGCGGTGGCGCTGAACGCGTGCGCGTGGACGGTCAGCGGCTTGGTCAGCTCGCCCTTGGCGAGTACCTTGACCGGCACCCCCTTCCGTGTGCCAAGACCATTCGCGTGCATCGCCTCAAGAGTAACGGCCGCGCCGGGTTCGAACCTTGCCTCCAGATCCACCAGATTCACCGCCTGGGTGCGGGTGCGAAATGCCTCGAACGGCATCGACTTCTTCATGTGCGGCCCGCGCAGCTTGCGCATCCGCATGTGGATCGGGTTCTGGCCGCCCTCGAAGCGAACCCGCCGTTTGGCGCCCGACCGCGAGCCCCAGCCCTTCTGGCCACGTCCGGCGGTCTTGCCCGTCCCCGATCCCTCGCCGCGGCCAACGCGCTTGCGGGCCTTGCGCGAGCCCGGCGCCGGCTTCAGGTTGTGCAGGCCGATCCGCTCGGGGGCGGGTTCTTGGACCCCGGCCTCCTCCGCCGCCCTCGTCTCGTCCGCCGCGCTCACGAATCCTCCTCGGTGACCTCGACGAGATGGCGCACCTTGTGCACCATGCCGCGGACCTGCGCCGTGTCCGGATGCTCGACCGTGTGCCCGATCCTCCGCAGCCCGAGCGACCGCAGTGTGTCGATCTGCCGCTTGTCCGCGCCGTTGCGAGAGCGACGCTGAGTGATTAAGAGCGTGCTCACGAGGATGACCCTTGCTCCTCAGGAACCGAGTCTGGGACCGCATCTGCGACCCCTCGCGTCCTCGTGCTTCCGTTCCCATTTGAAGTAGGCGCGGGGGTCGTAGATGCCGGTTCAGACTCGGCAAGCCCGAGGACCTGATTGACGCTGAGCCCCCGCAGCTCGGCCACCTCATCGGGCGTGCGCAGGGATTCGAGCCCGGCCATCGTCGCCTTGACGAGGTTGATCGGGTTCTGGGAGCCGAGGCTCTTGGAGAGGATGTCGTGGATCCCGGCGAGCTCGAGCACCGCGCGCACCCCGCCGCCCGCGATCACCCCGGTACCGGGAGCCGCCGGCTTCAGGAACACCCGACCCGAGCCGAACACACCCGTGACCTGATGGGTGATCGTCGAGCCGTGCTTGGGCACGCGGTAGAGGTTCTTCTTGGCCCGCTCCACGGCCTTCTGGATCGCCACCGGCACCTCGTTGGCCTTTCCGTAGCCGATCCCGACGACCTCCCGCTCGTCGCCGACCACGACGAGTGCGGTGAACGAGAAGCGCCGGCCGCCCTTGACGACCTTCGCCACGCGGTTGATCTCGACCACGCGCTCCTGGAGGTCGAGGCCCGAAGACGAGACTGTGCGGTCACGTGCCATGCCGTCGTCCAGCGTAGCCCATCAAAATTGCAGCCCGCCCTCGCGAGCGCCGTCGGCGAACGCTTTCACGCGCCCGTGATACTTGTAGCCGCCCCGGTCGAAGACCACCGTCTCGATCCCCGCGGCGCGCGCCCGCTCGGCGAGGATCCCACCGGCGCGCCGGGCGTGCTCCATCGGACCCATCGAGTGCAGATCGGGCTCCGTCCAGGCCACCGCAGCCAGCGTGCGGCCGCCGTCGTCGTCGATCACCTGGGCGAAGATGCCGCGGTTGGAGCGGAACACGGAGATCCGGGGACGCTCCGCGCTCCCGCGGATCTTCGCGCGCACCCGCCGGCGCCGCTTGAGACGCCTCTGCGGTTTGGTCGCCACGGTCATGCCCGCTTCCCCACCTTCCGGGCCACGTACTCGCCCTCGTAGCGAATCCCCTTGCCCTTGTACGGCTCGGGCTTGCGCTGCTTCCGTATGTAGGCGGCGATTTCCCCGACCTGCTGCTTGGACGCGCCTCTGACGACGATCCGGGTCGGCGCGGGCACCTCGAACTCGATCCCGTCCGGAGCCTTCACGGACACCGGATGGGAGTAGCCGAGCGCCAGTTCCAGGTCGCGGCCGCGCAGCTGCGCACGGTAACCCACCCCCTGGATCTCGAGGCGTTTCTCGAAGCCGTCGGTGACTCCCTGGACCATGTTCGCGATCAGCGTGCGCGTCAGCCCGTGCAGCGCGCGGTGCTCGCCGCGGTCGGTGGGCCGGGTGACGACGATCTGGCCGTCGACCTGCTCCACCTGGATGCTCCGGTTCACGCGCTCGGACAGCTCGCCCTTGGGGCCGTTGACCGTGACCCGCTCGGGCTCGATCGAGACCGTGACTCCGGCCGGTACGGGAATTGGCTGCTTTCCGATACGAGACATGGCTTCAGGGTGTCTACCAGACCTTCGCCACGACCTCGCCACCCACGCCCCGCATCCGGGCCTCGTGACCGGTCATCACGCCCGTCGACGTCGAGATGATCGCGGTGCCCATGCCGCCCTGAACCCGAGGAATGCTGGCGTGATCGACGTACGTGCGCTGGCCGGGCCGGGAGACGCGTTGCAGCCCGGTGATGACCGGCTTGCGGTCCTCGGTGTACTTGAGCGTGATCGTGATCTCCTCGCCGGGGCGTCCCTGGCCGGCGGGATGAACCTCGTACCGCTCGATGTAGCCCTGTTCGGCGAGGATTCGCGCCAGCTCGCGCTTGAACTTCGAGGCGGGGATCGTCACATCGCGATGCTGGGCCTTGGCGGCGTTGCGCAGCCGCGTGAGAAAGTCTGAGATCGGATCGGTCATGGACATAACGGGCCTACCAGCTCGACTTCGTCATCCCCGGGATGTAGCCCTCGTGCGCGAGCTCGCGCAGGCAGATCCGGCATACGCCGAACTTGCGGTACACCGCGCGGGCTCGGCCGCAGCGACGGCAGCGACTGTACGCGCGGGTCTTGTACTTGGGCGTCCGCCGCTGGCGAACGCGTTGTGAAACCTTGGCCATGTGCTCCTCTACGTCGGTGTGGCGGCCGCCTGCGGGCGGCCCTCCCTTGAGAACGGCATCCCGAACGCCTCGAGCAGGGCGAACGCTTCCTGGTCGCTGGGCGCCGTGGTGGTGATCACGATGTCGAGGCCGCGGATCTGATCGATGTCGTCGTAGTCCACCTCGGGGAAGATGATCTGCTCGCGGACGCCCATCGAGTAGTTACCCCGGCCGTCGAACGAGCGTGGGTTCAGCCCCCGGAAGTCGCGAATGCGCGGAATCGCCACCGACATCAGGCGGTCCAGGAACTCGTAGGACCGCTCGCCGCGCAGCGTCACCGCCACGCCGACCGGCATCCCCTCCCGGACCTTGAACTGCGCGATCGACTTGCGCGCGCGGCGCACGTTCGGCCGCTGGCCGGTGATCGTCGCGAGCTGGTCGGTGGCCGCCTCGAGCACGCGCGAGTCCTGCTTTGCGTCGCCCACGCCCATGTTCACCGTGATCTTCTCTATCCGCGGGGCCTGCATCGGCGTCGAGTACCCGAAGCGCTCCATCAGCGCCGGCCGGATCTCCTCGAGATACCGGGTCTTGAGTCGGGCCGCAGGCATTAGTCGAGCCTCGCTCCGCTTCGCTTGGCCACCCGGTAGCGCTTGCCGTCCTCGAACTCGATCCCGATCCGCGTCGGCTTGTCATCCCGCGGGTCGATCAGCATCACGTTGGAGATGTGGATCGGCCCCTCCTTCTCGATCACGCCCCCCACCTGCTCGGCCCGCTGCGCGCCGGCAACCTGCTGCGGGCGCTGGTGGCGCTTGACCATGTTGAGCCCCTCGACGTACACGCGGTGCTTGCCCGGCTCCACGCGCAGCACCCGGCCGCGCTTGCCGCGGTCCTTGCCGCCGACCACGATCACCTGGTCGTCGGTCTTGATGCGGGCGCTCATAACTACAAGACCTCCGGGGCGAGGGAGACGATCTTCATGAAGTTCCGCTCGCGCAGCTCGCGCGCGACCGGTCCGAAGATACGCGTGCCGCGCGGATTGTTCTGGTTGTCGATGAGCACGGCGGCGTTCTCGTCGAACGCTATGTAGGTGCCGTCCTCGCGGCCGTAGGACTTCTTCGTGCGAACGACCACCGCGGTTACCACCTCGCCCTTCTTGACCGAGCCCTGGGGAGTGGCCTGCTTGACCGTTGCGGTGATCACGTCGCCGACGCCGGCGTAGCGGCGACGGTGGCCGCCCTTGACGCGGATCACAAGGATCTCGCGGGCGCCGGTGTTGTCGGCCACCCGCAGGCGAGTCTCGTTCTGGATCACCCTATTTCGCCCTCTCCACCACTTCGACCAGACGCCAGCGCTTGGTGCGCGACAGCGGGCGGGATTCGCGGACGATGACGGTGTCTCCGATATGGGCGTCGCCCAGCTCGTCGTGAGCGTGCAGCGTGCTCGACGTGCGCACGACCTTCGCGTAGCGGGGATGGCGCCGAGTGACGTCGATCCGCACCGTGATCGTCTTCTCGGCGCGATCGGAGACGACGACGCCCTGACGGGTCTTCTGCTTGCCGGGTTCGTGCTCGCGCGGCGGGGTGGTCGCGGGGGCGGTCCTGCTCGCCCTCGCGTTGGCGCGTTCGCGCTGGCGCCGGAGCCGGCGCACGGCGGCCTTGCGCCGGCGCTCGGCGAGGCGCTCCTCGTGACGCTCCTCCGGCGTCCTGGGCGCCCGGACCGGGCCCCTGGCCGACTTCGCAGTCCTCGCACGACGACGGCGCTCCTTCGGCGCCACCGCCTCGGCCGGCTCGGCCGCGGGACCTGCCTCAGCCGTGGGCTTGGGTGCCGCCTGCGCCTCGGGCTGCGAGGCCGCATCCGGCTCCAAGGTCTCGGCCCCCTCCTCTGGGGTCTCGTTCGTCACTTCCTCAGCCATCGTTCTCTTCGCTCGGTGCCATCATTTCTCGCTCGCGCGCGATCGTCAGAGCACGCGCGATCTCGCGCTTGGCGCGCTTGAGGCCGGCGGTGTTGTCGAGCTCGCCCGTGGCGTGCTGAAAACGCAGGCCGAACAGCTCGCGCCGTGCGGTCTCGATTTGCTCGCGGAGCTCCCCATCGCTCATGTCACGCAGCTCGGCAGGTCGCATCAGCCCTCCTCCCGCATCACGAACTTCGTCCGCACGGGCAGCTTGTGGCCGGCCAAGCGCATGGCCTCGCGGGCAAGCGGCTCGGGCACGCCGGCAAGCTCGAACATCACCCGTCCGGGCTTCACGACCGCGACCCACCCCTCGGGTGAACCCTTGCCCGAACCCATCCGCGTCTCGGCGGGCTTCTTGGTGAACGACTTGTCGGGATAGATGTTGATCCAGACCTTTCCGCCACGGCGGATCTTGCGGGTCATCGCGATACGCGCGGCCTCGATCTGCCGGTTGGTGATCCACCCGCAGTCGAGCGCCTTGAGCCCGTAGTCGCCGAACTGGACCTTGACCTGCCCTCGCGACAGGCCACGGCGCCGCCCCCGATGAACCTTGCGGTGCTTGACACGCTTGGGAGAGAGCATCAGCCGTTACGTTCGCCCTCAGCCCCGCCGTTCGCCGGACGCGCAGCCGGACGGCCCGACGGCCGGCCCTGGCCACCGCCGCTCCGGCCCCGACCGGACGCTGAACCTCCGCGGCCACCGCCGCGCGCGCCACCGGCCCCGCGACCACCACCGGCGCGCTCGCCACCTCCCGAACCGCCGGAACCGCCGGCGCCGCCACGAGCACCGCCGCCGCCGGGGCCGCCGCGAGCGCCCGAGCCGCCCTGACCCCCACGGCCGCCGCTTCGACCGCGGCCGTCGCGGCCACCGCGACCGTCACGACCGGGGCGCTCCGGGGCCTGCGGCGAAGGCTCGTCCATGATCGTCAGATCAGCGCCGGTGTAACCCTCGGGCATGATCTCGCCCTTGTTGATCCAGCACTTCACCCCGATGCGGCCGAAGGTCGTGCGCGCCTCGTAAAAGCCGTAATCGATGTCCGCCCGCAGCGTGTGCAGCGGCACGCGCCCGTCGGAATAGCCCTCGGTGCGCGCCATCTCGGCGCCCCCCAGGCGCCCCGAGCACTGCACCTTGACGCCCTTGGCCCCGGAGCGCATGGCGCTGGTCAGCGCCCGCTTCATCGCCCGACGGAAAGCGACCCGGTTCTGCAGCTGCTCGGCGATCGACTGGGCCACCAGGCGAGCGTCCAGCTCCGGACGCTTGATCTCGAGGATGTTGACCTTCACTTGCTTGCCCGTGATCCGATGAAGGTCGCGGCGCAGCTGATCGACCTCCGAGCCGGACTTCCCGATCACGATTCCGGGGCGCGCGGTGTGGATGTTCACCTCGACCTCGGTCGCGTTCTTCCGGATGGTGATGTCCGACAGACCGGCGTGCGACAGACGGCGAGTGATGTGGTCCCGGATCTGCGTGTCTTCGTGCAGGTAATCGGCGAAGTGGCGCTCGTTGAACCAGTTCGACTTCCAATCGTGGATGTAGCCCACGCGCATCGACTCGGGATGAACTTTTTGACCCATGACTAGTGCTTATTCCTTTGGCGTGAGCAAGATCGTCAGATGACTGGTGCGTTTGCGGATCCTGGTCGCGCGACCCATCGCGCGTGGCCGGAACCGTCTGATCGTCGGACCCTCGTCAGCGTGAATGGCCTTGACGTAAAGATCCTCGCCGACGAGCTCATGGTTGTGCTCGGCGTTTGCAACCGCGGACTCGAGCAACTTGCTCCAGTCACGCGCAACCGCACGCGGCGTGAGAGCCAGGATAGCTCGCGCTTCCTCCACGGTCTTGCCGCGAATGTGATCGCACACTAGCCGGGCCTTGCGGGCGGACGTCCGGACGTACTTGGCCTGCGCGCGCACGACCGGTATCGGGGCGTCGGGGTCCCGTCTGGCCCGCCGGCGCGATGGCGCCGGCCTGGCGGGCGGCTTGGGCCGCTCTTCCGGTTCCGCGGCGGCGCGGCCGCGACGGAGCCCGCGCCTCCGCCGGCCGGCTTCCTCGACCGCCACCCCGGGCTCGGCTTCTTCTTCCTCGTCCTCGTCTTCCTCCTCAGCTTCGCCCTCGGCCTCGTCATCGGCCTCGAGCATCACGTCCGACGCCTCTTCCTCAGCCTCCTCGTCCTC
>JAFASF010000232.1 GCA_019244745.1 Solirubrobacterales bacterium
ATCTTCGTGCGGCTGTGGTTGGCCGACTCGGCGCTGATCTCGAAATGCCGTTGGATGCCCGCGCGCAGCGCCGGAAATCCCTGCAGCAGCGTCCGCGCCGCCACCGGATCACCGTGGGTGAACAACGGCACCACCAGCTCCGGATGGGGAAGCAGCTCGTGGTAGGCCGCGCGGCGGATGTGCGGCCCCAGCTGCTCGTCGAAGAACTCCTCGAGCTCGAGCGCGCGACGCCTTTGCGCCTCATCCTCCGGATAGAGCGACGGCTGTGGCCAGCGCTCCTCGAGCACGGCGATGATTCGAGTCGAGTCGCCGATCGACCGCCCGTCGAGGGTGAGCACCGGTGTAGTCGAGGTATCTCCCGTCAGGCGTTTGGCCTCGGAGATGTGGAGTCCCGGGAGCAGCGAGCGCCGGATGTGGGGGATGCGCTTGTAGTCAAGCGCCCAGCGCACCTTCTCCACATAATGGGAGAGCTGGAGCTGCCACAGCACCGGCACGATCGACACGGGCTGCCTCTCCATCCGATTTGTGGAGCCATCTTGTTGCGTGGATTTGCTCATGGTTCCTCGCTTCCGTTCGTTCTGACGCGAGCCTCGCGCGCAGGAACCAGTTTCGCGACGTGGGGGGCCACCTGTGTTTGCCGGGATGGACCGAGGACTTTTGGCGGCGTAGGATCGGCGCCGGTGGCCGTCGGCGATGGTGAGCAAGCGCTTCTTGAGCGAGATGCGGTTCTCGTCCGGATCAACCAGCGCGTGAGTGACGCGATTGCGGGAGATGGTTCGCTGCTTGTGCTCGAGGGACCGGCCGGCATCGGCAAGACGCGCCTGGTGATAGCGGCGGGACAGCGCGGTCACGCCCTCGGTCTACAGGTGCTCAGCGCGCGCGGCTCGGAACTGGAACGCGAGTTCGCGTACGGCGTCGTGCGGCAGCTGTTCGAGGTGCCGGTCGTGGCGGCGTCGTCGTCGGAAAGGGCTGAGCTGCTCGCCGGCGCGGCCGGGCGCGCGGCGGCGCTGTTCGGCATCGCCGGCCCGCGCGATGATGCTGCCGACGCGCTGCTCGACCCCTCTTTCGCGATCCTGCATGGGCTCTACTGGCTGTGCGCGAACCTCGCCCGACGCTCAGCGCTCATGCTGTGCCTCGACGACCTCCATTGGGCCGACCAGGCCTCGCTGCGCTTTCTTATCTACCTCGGGCGCCGAGTTCAGGAACTGCCGATCGCGGTCGTCGCTGCGACGCGGCCGCCGCAGTCGCACGAGGGATCGCCGCTGCTCGCGGCGCTCACTGCCGACCCGTCGGCCGAGGTCCTGGTTCTCGCACCATTGAGCGAGCAGGCGGTGGCCGAGCTGGTGCGCTTGGGGCTCGGCGCGGAGGTGGAGTCGGGTTTCGCGAGCGCGTGCCACGAGGCGACCGGCGGTGTTCCGTTTCTCGTCCAGGAGCTCGTCCGCACGATCGCTGAGGAGGGCATCGAGCCGACGGCGGCAGCCGCCTCGCGGGTCGTGGCGCTCGCGCCGCGGACGGTCTCGCAGTCCGTCGTGCAGCGCCTGAGTGGCCTTTCCTCAGCCGCGCGCGAGCTGGCGCGAGCGGCGGCCGTGCTCGGCGAGGCCGACCTTCGGCTCGCGGCCGGCCTCGCCGAGGTTGACCCCGGAGCCGCCGCAACCGCGGCCGACGAGCTCGCCGCTGCCGGGATCCTCGAGCAGGGTCGGCCGCTCCGCTTCGTGCACCCGATCGTCCGGGCGGCGGTCGAGACAGATCTCTCATCCGCTGAGCGGGCCGCGCTGCACGCGGCGGCGGCGCGCCGGCTCGCCTCCGAACGCGCGTATACGGACCGGATCGCAGCCCACCTTCTCGCGACCGATCCGACCGCGGACGACTGGGTCGTCGATTCGCTCCGGGCGGCTGCGAGGACCGCGATCGCGAACGGCGCTCCGGACTCGTCCGCCGCCTACCTGCGGCGGGCGGTGGAGGAGCCGCCCTCCGAGCAGCAACTCCCCGACGTCCTGCTCGAGCTCGGCTTCGCCGAGTCCTACGCCGGACACCCGCAGGCAGCGGCTCATCTCGAGGCGGCACTTGATGCCGCCGCCGATCCGACCGCTCAGGTCTCGATCACGCTTGCGCTCGGACGGATGCTCCAGATCGAGGGCCGGATGCGCGAGTCGATCGAGGTGTTCGACCGAGCGCGGGCACGTCTAGACAGCGGCAACCGGCGCGCGGCGCTTACGCTCGAGGGCGCCGCCCTCGGCGCGGCCGAGATCGACGCAGAGACCGCGGACGAAGCCGCGTCGTGGATCGCCGAACTCCGCCAGCTCGTCGACGAAGGCCAGGACGTTCCGTCGAGCGTGTTGGCGACGCTAGCTGTCGCAGCATTATTGGCGAACGAGCCCGCGGACACGGCCGCGCGCCTCGCCCTACGCGCGCTCCAGGGAGCACCAAAGCCGCTGCCAGAGGCTGTCGACCGACCCCCGTTCTTCTACCACGCCTGCATCGCGCTCGTGTTCGCCGAGCGTTACCAGGAGGCGCTGCCCCGACTCGACGAAGCGCTGGCGGACGCTCGCCGGCTCGGCTCGCTTCCCCACGTACTCGCGCTCTCATGCTTCCGCGCCCTTCCTCATCTCCGGCTCGGCAACCTCGCCGACGCCGAGGCGGACGCACGCACCGCACTCGAGACCGGCCCCCGCCTACCCGGCGTCCACGCCGCCCTCGCGCTCGCGGTGCTACTCGAAACCCTCGCCGAGCGCGGAGAGCTCGAGGGCGCAGAGGCAGCGGATCGGCGGCACTCGCTCGTCCAGCAGTTCCCGACGATGATCCAGACGGCTTGGCTGCTCGCCGCCCGCGGCCGCCTTCGCCTCGCCGAGCTTCGCCCAGCTCCGGCCCTCGACGACCTGCTCGCCGCAGGCGACCTCCTCACTCGACTACGCACCCAGAATCCGACTACTCCGTGGCGCTCCGACGCCGCCCTCGCGCACCTTGCGCTCGATGAGAGGGCAGACGCGAGAGCGCTCGCCGCCGAGGAAGTCAAGCTCTCCCAGGCCCACGGTGGCACCGGCACGCTCGGAGTATCCCTACGCGCGGCCGGCCTCGTCGAGGGCGGAACACGCGGCATCGAACTGCTCCGCCAAGCGGTAGCGGTGCTGGAGGGGTCAGCGGCTCGGCTCGAGCACGCCCGCGCCCTGGCCGACCTCGGCGCAGCCCTCCGGCGCATGGGACACCGGGCGGACAGCCGCGAGATCCTGCGGCCCGCGCTCGACCTCGCCCATCGCTGCGGCGCACACGCCCTCTCTGAGCGGGCACGCACCGAACTGATCACCGCCGGCGGGCGACCCCGACGGCTCGTCCTGACCGGGCTTGATTCGCTAACCGCGAGCGAGCGACGCGTCGCCCAGCTGGCCGCCGCCGGTCTCGCCAACCGCGACATCGCCCAACAGTTGTTCATCACCACTCGAACCGTCGAAGGACACCTGACTCACGTCTACCAAAAGCTCGACATCATCTCCCGCGAGGAACTCCCCACCGCGCTCGCCACCCCCAACGTCCAGACCCCAGCCTCTGCCCGACACACGGCTAAAGCGCCATCGACCGGACCGCTCGACAGAAGCCACCGCTCGACCCCCGGCTCGTGAATGTCCGTTCCCCTTTCCTCGCGCCGCGGTACCCCGGCACCGGCCCCGTGGAGCCCCGCTAAGCGCGGTCAGCGAGGCGCTCGCAACCCCTGATCCGGCCGCAATGCCGAAGCCGACTGCTCAGCCGCAGATCCCGCGCATACCAGGGCGCTCCCTTCCGGCGTCAGGATGCACGCCGCAGCGCGAGAGCGGGTCTTTCCGGCAGGGGGATCGGCCGGAATCGTGCTCTTGGTCGACTCCGTAGACGAGCGAGTGCTCCTTTGCGGGAGTGAACACGCCTGGCGAGGTCAGTTCACTAAGTTGATAATCGTGCGAAGGGCCAGCGCATGTTCAGTTCTCGCTTTGTTGGCGGAGGCCGGATCCTCGTGGTTATCGCGGAGCGGTCGCCGACCGCGGTGATGTGATGTTGGGACGGATTTCATCGCCTCGATTCGTTGGTCGCATCGCCGAGCTTGGGGCGCTGGAACAGCTCCTCGAGCGTGCAGCGGCCGGGACTGGCGGCGCGATCCTGGTAGCCGGGGAGGCGGGCATCGGCAAGAGCCGGCTGGTGGCGGAGTTTGAGACGCGCGCCCGCGCCGCGGGGGCGGTGGTGCTGATGGGAGAGTGCGTCGAGCTGGCGGAGGGGGAGCTCGCGTTCTCGCCGATGATCTCGGCGCTGCGGAGGGTGATGCAGGATGCAGAGGCGATCGAGGGCTTGCCCGGCCCGCTGCGGTCTGCGTTGGTGGTGCTGTGGCCGAGCGCCGGCGCGGCCGAGGGCGTGGTCGGCGGACGCGAGCAGTTGTTCGAGGCGGTCTATCGAGTTCTCGCGCGGCTGGCGGAGCGCGCTCCGGTGCTGCTGATCGTCGAGGACGTGCACTGGATCGATCGCTCCTCGCGCGATCTGCTCGCGTTCCTGGCTCGAAACGCGCGCCGTGACCCGATCGGGCTGCTAGTTACCTACCGACCGGACGCGTTGCATAAGGGCCATCCGCTGCGGCCGTTCCTCGCCGAGCTGGAGCAGTCGGGTCGGGCGAAGCGAGTGGAGCTCGAATCGCTGGCGCGTCGGGAGGTAGCCGAGCAGCTGCAGGCGATTGCCGGTCACGTGCCCGACGGCAGGGTGATCGAGCGGATCTTCAGGCGCAGCGAGGGCAATCCGTTCTTCGCGGAGGAGCTGTTGGCGGCGACCCAGAGTGGCTCCGTGCAGCTCCCAGCGTCTCTGCGCGAGACCCTGTTGCTGCGGGTTGAACGGCTCTCAGCGGTGACCCGCGAGGTATTGCAGGCGGCGGCGGTCGCCGGCCGCTCGGTCGACCATCGCCTGCTCGCCGATGTGGTCGGCGTCGAGCAGCGGCAACTGGTTTGCGCGCTCCGGGAGGCGACCGACCGTCACGTGCTGATGCCGGGTGTGGGCGAGATGACGTATGCATTTCGCCACGCGCTGCTGCGCGAGGCGGTCTATGACGACGCGCTGGCGGCCGAGCGGCTGCGGCTTCACCGGGCAATCGCCGAGACGCTCACGGCACATCGCGAATACGCCGGGCCGGCGGCGGCAGCCGAGCTTGCCCACCACTGGCAGGCGGCCGGCGAGGATAGCGCGGCTCTGGCGGCCTCGCTGCCCGCAGCCGACGAGGCCGAACGGATGCACGCCTACGGTGAGGCGCTCGGGCATCTGGAGCGAGCGTTGGCGCTGTGGGACCTCGTCGACGCCCCGGAGCAGGCGTCCGGGGCCAGCAGGGCGGAATTGCTGCTGCGCGCCTCGCAGCTGGCGGATTTCGCCGGTGACGCGGGCCGGGGCTTGGAGCTCGCTGAGGAGGCGCGCGCCGCGATCGACGAGCGCGCCGAGCCGCGCCGAGCAGCGGCGGCGGAGGTGCGGATCGGCCGCTCGATGCACTTCGCCGGTCGCAATGCTGATGCGCTCGAACACCTCGCCGCAGCCCGGCGCCTGGTGCCGCGCGAGCCGCCGTCGCTTCAGTATGCCGAGGTGTTGGCTGCCGAGGGTCGCGTGCTGGCGCTCAACGGCAGGATGCGCGAGGCTCGAGATCTGCTGGAGAAGGCGATTCCGATCGCCCGGAGCCTGGACGCACCGGCGGTTGAATCCGCCGCGCTGTGCAACTTGGCGTTCGCCTACTCCAACCTAGGTGCGCGCGAGCGGGCGATAGCGGCCGGCCGGGAGGCGATCCGAATTGCCGAGGCGAGCGGCTCTCCCGAGGACATCTCGCGCGCGTACATAACTGGCAGTCAAGCGATCGACAATGCTGGACGGACAGAGGAGGCGCTGGCGCTGGGAATGGCGGGCGTCTCAGTCGCCGATCGGCTGGGGATGAGCCGCAGCACCGGCGATCAGCTGCGGCAGCAGGCGGCGTGGCGGCTGCAGCGCATCGGACGGCTTGCCGAGGCTGAGCGTGTGTTGGCGCCGGCGCTTGAGAATGCCACCACCTCGTTCAACATTGCCGCCTCTCACGGCTTCGCCGGTCGCCTGGCGGTCGAGCGGGGTGAGCTCGATCTGGCGCAGAACCAACTCGAGGAGGCGTGGGAGCTGATGCGGCGATCGGGCGGATCCCAGTTGATCGGCCCGGCGAACGCCGCGCTGGTGCTGCTCGACATCCGGCGCGGCGATCTGCACCGGGCACGCCAGCGCGCCGCCGAAGGACTGGAGCGCGCGGCCGCCGCGCCCGGCGACCTGAGGTACAACGCCGAGGTGTTCTGGCTCGCGGCCCGTGTCGAAGCGGAAATGGCGGAGCGAGCGCGCCTGCCGGGCGACGAGGACACGCTGCCGGCATGCGAGGCGGCCGCGGTCGCCGCGCTGGACGCGATTGAGCGAGCCGCGACCGAGGTTCCGGGCGACGGCGCGGCGCCGGAGGCCGTCGCTTTCCTCGCACTCGCGCGAGCGGAGCTGACGCGCCTGCGTGGTGAACACGACGCCGTTGCATGGAACGCTGCGGCGGAGTGCTTCCGGGCGATCGGCGAGGTCTACCCGGCCGCCTATGCGGACTACCGCGCCGCGGAGGCACTCGCTCTCTCCGGCGCGAGTCGGTCACAGACCGCGGTGCCGCTCAAAGCGGCTTACGCCGTCGCGGTCGAGGTCGGCTCGCCGCCGTTTCTTGAGGAGGTAGTCCGGCTGGCGCGGCGCACGGGGGTATCGCTCGGCGATCGCGTAGAGGAGCGAGCGGGCGCTACCGCCACCGAGCTCGGCCTCTCCAATCGCGAGCTGGAAGTGCTGCGGCTCCTGTCCGAGGGGCGCACCAACCGCGAGATCGGCGAGCGGCTGTTCATCACAACCAAGACCGCGAGCGCGCACGTCTCGCACATCCTGATGAAGCTTGGCGTAGCGAACCGTGCCGAGGCAGCCGCCGCGGCCCATCGCCTGGGGCTGATCGACACGGTCCCCGCCGAGTAAATGCGGGTTCCAAGTTAAGGCCCAGGATTGGGCACTTGCCCGATGCGGGCGGGGGCCGCCTAGGCGTAGCGTGACGTGAGGTCATCTCAAACGACAGGAGGAAGCCTATGACCGCCACCGCCACCTTCGACCTCGACCGGTTCGCGCACGCCGCCGAGGAGCGCGACGCCGCGACGCAACTGTCGATGTACGGCCCGGATGCGACCGTCACGATCGTCGACAAGATCACCCAGCCCGGCTCGCCGCGCCTGCTGCGATCGCGCGAGGAGATCAAGGGCTGGCTCGAGGACATGTACGGACGCGACATGTCCCACACCGTCGAGCACAAGGTGCTGGACAACGCCGGCGCGGCCTACACCCAGGCGTGCCGGTAT
>JAFASF010000027.1 GCA_019244745.1 Solirubrobacterales bacterium
CACGCGCACCAGGGCGTACCGCCGCCGCACTCGCGACCGACGGACCCAGTCCGATCAGGCCGACGGTCACGGCTACCAGGGCAGTAAGCACCACACGCACCAGCCACCGAACACGCCCACACCGCACCACCCTCACCGCACCTCGACCATCCCCTCAGACAACCCCAGCTCTCATACCACCGAGAGAGGTAGGCGGCCCCACCCCCCAAACGCGCACACTCTATGCGGCGGCCCGCGGGTTTGTCAAGCTGCCCACGCCGAGAGGGTGGTTTCAGGATAGTGAGCGTTTGCGTCTATTTGCCGCCATGCGCAGACATCGGCAGTATTAACACGGACACGATGTGTGACTGGCCGCGGAGTTCGTGCCGCAGGTGGCCGTGCGCTACAGCGATCGTCACGCGCAGCCTCGGTTCGCTGCCGACCGTGGGCAACGCGGCCTTGATCGCAGGGAAGCTCGCGCGCTCACCGCCTCACCCATCAGCCGGAGCCGCCTCGGTCGCCGGTCGAGAACGGGAGGTTCTCAGCGGCCACGCCCGGCGCGCCGGGCGGCCACTGATAAAGACGCTGCCATTCGGCCACTCACGCATCCTAAATCTGAGGTCCAGCGTCGCCCGCGGACGTTTCTCTATCACCGTAAACGGCCACCGCGGAAGGTGCTCGCCGTGCCTCGGCTAGGTACTGCGCGCGGGTCACGACTTAGGATGGGTCGACCGCCGGCCCATTAGAGTGTCTCCAACATACGCCAGCCATCCTTGGGTAGCGAAGACGGCCTGCTCGCGACCTTGTCGACAGGTGGCGAGTCCGTCCCCAACGCGGTCAACCTGTGCAAGATGCGAGGCCCATGTTTCACGAGCCGACGAATAATCGAACTGGCTTGGTGGGCAGCCCCTCGCCATCAGCGGCAGCCTCGAATCAGCCAGCGAGTCCGCGCTCAAAGCCCCCGGGGGTCGTCGCTGTACAGACCCCCTCGCGCGTCGTCGGAGCTCTATTCCACCCGCCGCGTGTGCACCCTCCCTTGCCACGCGGTAGCACAGTGGCTACGCTGTCGCGAGCGCGGGCTTCCTGTTGGCTACGGCTGGTTCGTAGCAGGGGACGCCAGCGAGTGATCGGTTCTGGAGCGAGATGCGTCCGCGTTTGCTTTCGCTGATGATGCGATCCGGCGTGCGATGGCCTGATGCTGCGACCTACTTACAGGTCGGCATGTCATCTGCGCAACCCGGCAAGCCGAACGCGAACTCCTTGGGGCGCCTCCCGGTGCCCGTGTCCCCAGCGTTTCGCGCGCGCCTTGGTCAGTGGACCGATGACAAGCCAGACCATGTGCGTCCTGACCCGGCGCCTGCCATACCTCTGCTGGCGTTCCCTTGATTGCAACCTTTTGTCAGAGCGTGCGGGCGAGATCACCGGAAGGAACCTGTCTTTCCGCGACGAGGCGCTGATGTGGGCCGTCGCCGACGCGTGCTATGAGCTGGAAGATGACGCTTTGCGCCTACGCGATAGTTCTCGGGCCCGCGGGAGCCGCTTTACATGTAATTGATCATCTTCCCGCGATGGCGGGTGTAGAGTGGAAACATTCCTCCTGACCAACGTACCAACCGTCTGGTTGGGCGTCGGGTTTGTGGTGGTCGCTGTGGCCCTGGCCCTGCTCGGCCTAGTCGCTGTCCGGCAATCGGTCGACCCGAAGAGGTTCGAAGCTCATCACGAGGTCGCTGGTTTTATCATCGCCGTTGTCGGTGTGATTTACGCCGTGATCCTTGCATTCGTCGTTGTCATCCAGTGGGAGCAGTTCCGAGGCGCCGAGGACGACAGCCGCCAGGAGGCGAATGCGATTGGGAACCTCTATCGTGATGGCGTGGCGGTCGGCGGGCACAGGGTAATGCTCTGGACAAGGCAGTGGCGGCATACGCTGGCTATGTCATAACCACGGAGTGGCCGTACATGGGAATCCACCAGGAGGAAGCGCCCAGTACCGACCAGTACCGAAACGCGGTGTGGCGTGCGGTTATCAGGCTGCCCACTCAGGGCGCAGTGGATGCGGATCTCGCCCGCGAAGCAATCAGCGATGTGTCCGCAGCGACTGCAGGTCGACGAACCCGCATCGAAGACAGCTCCACCAAGCTTCCCGCTACCCTCTGGGTCGTGCTCCTTCTTGGTGGCGCCATAACCGTCGGGTTTACATACTTCTTCGGACCAAACGCCTGCTTGCGCAAGCCGCAATGGTGTCGACGCTCGCGGCGATCATCGCGCTTTCGTTATTCGTGATCTTGTCGTTGGACTTGCCCTTTACCGGCGATGTGGCGGCCAAGCCCACCGCTCTGAAAGAGGAAACGGTCGAGTTCTGTTCTTACAACTTTGCTAATCCGACTGAGGCGCATAACTGTAAGGACCCGGTGTCGCATTCTCACGGTTGACAGCATGGCAACACGGGGTCGCGCCTGCTGGTGATGAGAAAAGGTCGCAAGTCGGCCACCGGCGCGGCAGGTCAATCGCGCAGCCCCGCTGATCCGACAGTTCACCTTCCCGCCCCGCTCGCGTCTGGGTCATCCCCGGGCCTTCTCGGCGGGTGCGCGTCCTCAGGGAAACCTGGATGAACTCGTATGTGTCATCAGTCACCTCGCTGCCCCAGCGCGCGAAGTAGTTGGGTTGCTATTGGGTCGCAGGGAGGTGCCGCAGCTCGCTGGGGGAAGCTCCTGGGCAGGGCCGCTCTGTGCGCGGAAACCCGCGTCTCCTTGTCGCACGAACCACCTGTGCCTATCGGCCCGGCGTCTCAAACCGAGAAGACGCCCCTGTCGGAGATGGGCGTCGGGATTAGGGCAGGGCGCCGCGTGGTCCCCCGGCGCACAAGCTACGAGTACGCGGCCCTCGAGGCCGAGTTGGACGCCTCGCGCGCTCTTCGTAACGATCGTGGTGTCGCGGACGCCGCGATCGGTGCCATGCGCGAACTGGCGGCCCGAAGTGGACGGCTATCCCGCGTGCCGCCGACGGAGGCGTTGATCGCCGCAGCGGTTGGTGAGCATGGCGCGCTGGCTGTCCTGCATCGCGACGCGCACTCGATCGCCTCCCGAGGTGCTGTGTTCGAGAGCGTCGAGCTCCCCGCGTCGTAGATCGCTCAGGGAGACCCGCATTTGGGCGACGAACAGGTCCGAGATCGTGGTCGGCTCCGTCCCGCTTAGCTGGGAGCAGGAGTGTTGGGCTTTGGTCTGGTCAGCGGTGTCGCTGGTCCGGCGGTGGGAAGTCGGCGTGGCGGTGGATTAGCTTCCAGCCATCGCTACCGCGACGGTAGATATGGGTGACGCGGATGGTCATGTCTTGCTCGCGTCCTCGATCGACGCGTACCGGGCCGCTTTCAAATCCGACGGTGTAGGCGAGGTCGCCGCTTGAGGCGATGACGATGTTCTGAACTTTGGCTTGGACGGTGAGCGGTCGCCCGCGTATCTGCTGCCAACCCATCGGAAGGTGTCGATGAGCGCGCTGCCGTGCTCGATTGGCCCCCACGCGCCGAACAACGTGGCGTTTGCGCTGTCGGCCCAGCAGGCGATGAAGGGCTCCGGGTCACCGTTTCGCATCGCTTCGACCGCTGCCTCGGTCTGACCCAGCGCGTCGATCAACGCGGGTTCGAGTTCATCCGCGCGGGCCCCGAGGGTTGCTGCGCTTCCAATCGCGGTCATCTCGCCTCCGATCGACCGTACCGGTTATACCGGTACGATAGTATCTGCGGCCATGAGCAAAAGTCAAGCCGCGAACGGAACGAGCCGCACCGAGCCTGGCTACCCGCTACCGTGGGTCTGGAAGTTCCCGTTCCGAAGCGGCCGACTCTGCCTCGACTTCGTCTCCACCCTCGGCTCCAGGCGCAGCCTCGAGCTCGAGCGACTCGCGTCGCCCTCCGACCTCCGGCGCTGGGCCCACGAAGCCGGAATCGCAGAGCCGCAGCGGGTCGACCGTGCCGACCTGGCCCGCGCGCTCAAGCTGCGCGAGGCGATCTATGCCCTGCTTACCGATGGCCCATTGGACCGCTCGGAAGCGGTCGCGACCATCAATCTCGCCGCCGGTCACCCACCGCTGGTGCCGCAGCTTGATATCTCCGGACAGCAATCGACGTGGGTACCGACGGCCGGCATCAATCAAGTTCTCTCGACGATCGCCCGCGACGCGATCGACGTCCTCTCCGGGCCCATACGAGCTCGGGTCAAGGAATGCGCCGGGGCCGACTGCACGATCCTGTTCCTGGACACCTCCCGCCCCGGCACCCGACGCTGGTGCTCAATGGAAGTCTGCGGAAACCAGATCAAAAGCGCGGTTCTGCGCGCCAAGCGCAAGGCCGCCCACTCCAGCTCGGTCAAACGCAGCAATAGCGGAAGCACCGCTCACGGGCGGATAGCGAAGCCCTCCGGACAGGCTAGACCCTATGGAGAGTGACGTCCGGGGCTGCTGGTAGGTATGGCCGGTCCTCCGACGCGGTCGGGGGTTCTATAGCCGCGCGACGACTGGTCCTCGCGCGGCGGCCACAGCCGAATAGGAGGAGCCGACGATGGCGATGAAGGCTACGACTCTCGTCGGTCTCGACGTGCATGCTCGACAGACGCATGCCGCGATCGTGGATCCCGCAGCGGCGAGCTCCGGGTGAACAGGCCGAGAGCGGGTCTTGCCGGCGCGGTGGTCATAACGACCGACAGATCTCGACGCTGCGGGTCTCGCGGGTGGTGACAGGCAGGACGCCGGGTCTGCGCGACCCGAGACCCGCCTCGCTTACACACGGCCGGCATTCCGATCCGCACCCACAGCGCGGTAATCCGCCGCCAGGGCCAGTGGAGCGAGCCCTTCTGATTAGCGCCAGAGCGTCAGACAAGGGACGGCGAGCTTTCGCGACGGCCCAGCGTGAACGCGAGGACGCCGGGCTCCGTAGAGTCCGACGCGGCGAACCCCAGCTTGCGCAGGACTGCGATCGAAGGCTCCAGCCCGGCGAGCGTGTGTGCGATGACTACCTCCGCGCCGCGTCGCCAGGCCGACTCGATGAGCGCGCGGCACGCCTCGGTCGCGAGCCCCTGTCGCTGCCACGATGGCACCACCGAGTAACCGATCTCCACAGTGCCGTCCCTCGGCGGCCCCTTGTAGCCGACGCTGCCCACAAGCGTCGAGCCGCCGCAGCCAATACGCACCGCGTAATGCAGCCACCACCCGGCCGCGCCAGGCTGCGTGAGCGCGTCCGCCCAGAACCTCAGCGTGTCGCTGTCGTGATGCTCCGGTGGCCAATCGGGCGCAAGCTCGGCGTCGAGAATCTCGCTCAGCTGGTCCGTTCCTCGAGCTCCGCCGTGATCATCGCCCTCGTCGCCGGGACAAGCCGAAGCCGCGACGTCGTGAGCACGGTGTTGCCGTCGGTCATCAGCAAAGCATGACGCACCTGCTTCCGCATCCCCGCGGGACTCCACCGTCCTCGCATGCCGCACACGACTTGCGCGGATACCGGTGCCGCCGCGCGTACCGGCAGCGTCTGCGCTCCGGGCGGCGACACAACGGGAGCCTTGCCGTGCATTGCGGGACCCGCGGCGTGCCGCCGCAAGTTCCCGTTGGGTAACGAGAGCAGGGCTCCGGCGGCATCGGAGTCAGCTCGTACCGGCGGCCCACGTCCGTCGATCAATAGCCGGCGATGTCGGCCTCGGCGATTACGCGCTCGGGGATGACGCGCACCAGAAGCTCGCCCGGTACCGCGTTTCGCTGTCCGAACTCCTCGGCTCGGTCCTCGCCCATGTAGCGAGAACCGATGGCGGTGGCGAACCGCAGCAGTTCGTCGAGGTCCTCGTGAATCGTCACGCGGCCGCGCACATGGACGAATGCAAATGGCGGCTCGTCATCCTCAACGACCAGCGCGATACGCGGATCGCGTCGCAGGTTACGGCCCTTGACCGAGTTCGCTCCGGTGGTGAAGACGATCTGCTCCCCGTCGAGCACGAACCAGACCGGCATCACATGAGGCTGACCGTCTTTCATCACGCTCGCCACCTTCGCGGTGCGCGTGCCGTGCGACATGAAGCACCGAACCTGCTCGGGTGTCATGTCCCGCGGCATGAGTGATGGTGACGAGGATGGCGGGCCCGAGTGCGCCGCCCGATAGCCGCGATGTGTTGATCAGCGCGGAGCCGAGGCCGCTCTTTCCCGCCAGCGGACCGTGGGCGGCGACGAT
>JAFASF010000072.1 GCA_019244745.1 Solirubrobacterales bacterium
GCTGCTGACCATGGCATTCGCGAGCTCGACGATCGTCTGCTCATTGATCGCGGTGCCGAACGCGTACCACGTGTCGACACCCATGTACGGGGTGCTCGCCAGGCCCTCGAACCCGCTGGCCGAAGCCGACGGCGCGAGCAGCAGCGCCAGCGCGCACACGGCAACGCACAGACAAAAACGGAGGCGCGCGCGACCCACGGACCCGGGAAGGATAAGCCCCTACGCCGCCACTCTCGCCGGAGCGACGCGCCGCGGCTCCGCGCACGGCGAGCAGCGCGCACCCCGTGCCCGCCCACAGCACGCCGGCCAGCGCCACACTCCGAGCCCAAACCGGCACGACTCCGTCGCCCTCCGCCACGCCTCTGCATCGGCGTAGGCTTCCGCGCCGGTGGCGGACGCATTCATAGCCCTGGTGACCGGTGCCTCGAGCGGGATCGGCGAAGCGACGGCAAGGCGGCTGGCGCGCGAGCCCGGCGCGCGGCTCGTGCTCGTCGCCCGCCGCGAGCAACGCCTCAAAGCGCTCGCTGACGAGCTGGGGAGCGCCACTGTAGTCGCGCTCGACCTCACCCAACCGGACTCGCCCCAGCGCCTCCTCAACCACGTCCAAAGCGAGCACGGCCAGCTGCACATGCTCGTCAACAACGCCGGCGCATCGTGGCGCTCGACGTTCGAGGAGGGCGGCTGGGCCAACGTCGCGCAGCACATGAGGCTGAACTTCGAGGCCCCGGTCCGGCTGACCGAAGCGCTGCTGCCGTTGCTGCGCGAGACCGCACGACAACAAGCAGACAAAACCCGACCGATATCGATCGTGAACGTCGCGAGCACCTCCGCGCGAGTCTCGCGCCCCAACGCCGGCGGCTACTCGGCGAGCAAATATGCCTTTGCCGGCTGGAGCGACGCCCTCTATGCCGAGGAGCGCCCCCACGGGGTCCACGTGGGGCTCGTGCTGCCGGGATTCGTCTCGACCGATGGCTTCCCGGCGACCGAGATCCGGGCACGCGCGGCGACCCGGTGGATGCTGTCCACCCCGGAGAAGGTGGCCGAGGCGATCGTCGACGCGGGTCCCGGCGGCAAGGCCGAGCGCTACGTCCCGCGGCCCTACTGGCTGGCCGCGGCGGCGCGGCTCCTCGCACCCGCCGTGGTCCGCCGGGCCACCGGCGGTGGCCTGTTCACGACCTCGACACCTGGCCGCACCTAACCTACACCGCTGTAAACAAATCCCACCTGAGGAGCAGCCAATATGAACTCGAGCGTCCGTCGCGTCGCGGTGCTCGGCGGCGTCCGGATCCCCTTCGCCCGCCAGAACGGCCCCTACGCGAATGCCTCCAACCAGGACATGCTGACCGCGACGCTCGACGCCCTGGTCGAGAAGTTCTCACTCGAACGCGAAACCCTCGGCGAGGTGGTCGCCGGCGCCGTCCTCAAGCACAGCCGCGACTTCAACCTCACCCGAGAGGCCGTGCTCGGCACCCGGCTCGACCCGGCCACTCCCGCCTACGACGTCCAGCAGGCGTGCGGCACCGGTCTGGAGGCGGCGATCCTGATCGCCAACAAGATCGCGCTGCACCAGATCGACGCCGGCATCGCGGCCGGAGTCGACACCACCTCGGATGCTCCCATCGCCATCAACGAGGACCTGCGGCGGCTGCTCCTCGATCTGAACCGCTCCAGGAGCAACGCCGAGCGGCTGAGGGTCATCACGAAGGTCCGCCCCCAGCAGATCGTGCCCGAGCTCCCGCGCAACGCCGAGCCGCGCACCGGCCTCTCCATGGGCGAGCACGCCGCGATCATGGCGCGCGACTGGGGGCTCACGCGCGAGGAACAGGACGAGCTCGCCCTGAGCAGCCACCGCAAGCTCGCGGCCGCCTACGACGCCGGCTTCCTCGACGACCTCGTGATCCCGTTCCTGGGGCTCGAGCGCGACCAGAACCTCCGCCCGGACACGACCATGGAGAAGCTCGCGCAGCTCAAGCCCGTGTTCGGCGGCGAGGACGGAACGATGACCGCCGGCAACTCGACGCCGCTCAGCGACGGCGCGTCGGCCGTCCTGCTCGCCAGCGAGGACTGGGCGACCAAGCGCGGCCCTCCCGTACAGGCCTACCTGACCGACGCCCAGACCGCCGCCGTCGATCACGTCCACAGGCGCGAGGGGCTGCTGATGGCCCCCACGTATGCCGTCCCGAAACTGCTCGAGCGCAACCAGCTCTCCCTGCAGGACTTCGACTTCTACGAGATCCACGAGGCATTCGCCTCGCAGGTGCTGTGCACGCTCAAGGCGTGGGAGGACCCCGTCTACTGCCGCGAGCGACTCGAGCTCGAGGAGCCGCTCGGTCCGATCGACCGGGACAAGCTGAACGTCCACGGCGGCTCGCTCGCCGCCGGCCACCCATTCGGCGCGACCGGCGGGCGGATAATCGCGGGGCTCGCCAAGGCGCTAGCGGACGACACGCACGGCTCGCGCCGGGGACTGATCTCGATCTGCGCCGCGGGCGGTCTTGGCGTGACTGCCATCCTGGAAAAACCATGAGCGACCGCTATCGGCAACTCGCCAACACCCCGATCGGGCGGATGGTCACCAAGCAGGTCGGATTGCCGGCGCCGGTGGAGCTCGAGCGCTACCAGCCCGGCCAGCCCGTGATCTCGGGACCCGTGCTGCTCGGGGCCGCCCCGCACTCGCGCCTGGCCGCGCCGGCCACGGCCGTGCTCGCGGCCATCGGCGCCGAGGCGCACACGGCCCTCGACGATGAGGCGCGAGGAGCGGCCGCCGAGGCGCGGCTCGACGCGGCCGTGTTCAACCCCCAGGCCGCCCCCGAGGATGAGCGCTTCAAGGCGCTCGTGTTCGACGCGAGCGGCATCGGCTCGAGCGAGGCGCTGCGCGAGGCGTGGGCGTTCCTGCACCCGACGATCCGGCGGGTGCGCCGCTCCGGACGCGTGATCGTGCTCGCTACCACTCCCGAGGAGTGCGGGGAGTTCCCCGCCGCGATCGCGCAGCGGGCGCTCGAGGGCCTGGTGCGCTCGGTCGCCAAGGAGGTCGGCCGCGGCGCCACCGCGCAGCTCATCTACGTGGCGCCGGGCGCCGAGGACGCGATCGACTCGACGCTTCGATTCTTCCTCTCCCCGAAGTCCGCGTACGTGTCCGGTCAAGTGGTGCGCGTCGGGTCCCCGAAGGCGCTGCCGGAGAAGATCGACTGGGAGCGACCGCTCGCCGGCAAGGTCGCCCTCGTGACCGGAGCGGCGCGCGGGATCGGCGAGTCGATCTCCGAGGTGCTCGCGCGCGACGGCGCCCACGTGGTCGGCGTCGACCTGCCCGCTCGGTCGGCGGAGCTGGAGGCCCTAACCAGTCGTCTCGGTGGCTCTTCTCTCGAGCTCGACGTCACCGACCACGCCGCCCCGGAGGAGCTCGCCGCTCATCTGCTGGCCGCGCACAACGGCGTCGATGTCGTCGTGCACAACGCGGGCGTGACCCGGGACAAGACGCTCGGCCGGATGAGCGAGGAGCAGTGGAGCGCGGTGATCGACACCAACCTGACCGCCCCGCAGCACATCGACCGCGAGCTGTTCGCCCGCAAGGCGGTGCGCGAGAACGGCAGCGTGGTCTGCGTCTCGTCGATCGGCGGGATCGCCGGCAACGCCGGGCAGACCAATTACGCCACCTCCAAGGCGGGCGTGATCGGGATCATCGAGGCGTTCTCCTCGACGTTGGCCAAGCTCGGCGTGACGCTCAACGCGGTCGCGCCCGGGTTCGTCGAGACGGGGATGACCGCGGCCATGCCGGTGGCCCGGCGAGAGGCCGCCCGCCGCATGAACAGCCTGGCGCAGGGCGGCCTGCCGATCGACGTGGCCGAGACCATCGCCTGGCTTGCCAATCCCGCCTCCGCGGGCGTCACCCGGAACGTGGTGCGCGTGTGCGGACAGAGCCTCATCGGGGCGTGAACAATGTCGGTGAGAGAGCTGAGCGCCTCGCCGAACATGGCCGCGATGTTCGCGCGCGCGGGCGCGGCGCTTATTCCCGGCGCCTCGCGGCTGCCGTTCGTGAGCGGAGGGGCGCGCGAGATCCCCGACCTGACGCTGGCGCTCGACGACGTGGCGATCGACCCCGACCGCCTCGCGCGATACGACCGGGTGTGCGGCTTCTCCCTGAGCGACTCGGTCCCGGCCACGTACCCGCACATCCTCGCCTTCCCCCTCCACCTCGCGCTGATGACCAACGGGAGCTTCCCGTTGCCCCCGATCGGGCTCGTGCACATCGCCAACCGCATCACCCACCACCGCCGGCTCCGGATCGGCGAACGACTCGCCCTACGCGTGTGGGCAACCGGGATCGAGCCGCACCCGCGCGGCCGGCAGTTCTCGATCCGCACCGAGGCGCGCGTGGCCGACGAGCTCGTCTGGGAGGAGGCCTCGACGAACCTGCGGCGCGGCCAGGGAGGTGGCGGCGGTGATGCTGGCCCGCGTGGCCAGCATCACCGGGAGACGGGCTCCCTGGAACCGGTCGCCACCTGGGCGCTTCCCGGCGACCTCGGCCGCCGCTACGGGTCGGTGTCGGGCGACCTGAACCCGATCCACCTCCACCCGCTCGGCGCCCGCCCGTTCGGGTTCCGCTCGGCGATCGCCCACGGCATGTGGACGAAGGCGCGGTGCCTCGCGGCGCTCGCGCCGGGGCTACCCGAGCGCTTCACACTCGAGGTCGAGTTCCGCAAGCCGATCCTGCTGCCCTCGACGGTCGAGTTCCTCGAGGCCCCGCGCGATGGCGGTATTCGCTTCGCGGTTCGCGAGGCGGCGCGCGGGACGCCGCACCTCGACGGCGACTGGGCTTAGCCGCGGGAGCGGCGCTCGTCGGCGAACTCGTCGAACAGCCCGCGCAGGCGATCGAGCACAGCCGCCGCGGCGAGCAGTTCCTGGTCGTTGAACTCTGCCATCGCGGCGCGATAGCGGGGCTCGATCCGGGCCCGGCGCTCCTCGACGAGGTCACGCCCGCGCGGGGTCAGCGAGGTGAGCACGACGCGCCGGTCGCGGTCGGAGCGCACCCGCGCGACAAGGCCGTGGGCGGCCAAACCATCGAGCATCTCGGTCGCGCTCGCCGGGCTCAGATCGGCCGCTTCAGCGAGTTCCCCGGTCGACACGGCATCGTGACCCCGCAGGGAGAACAGCAGGCTGTACTGCGCGTCTGAGAGCTCGCCCGGGTGGTGCGTCTCCCGGCCCCGAAGCCGCCGGAGCGCAGCCATCGCGCCCTTGAAGGCCTGGCCTACCTGTTCGATGGGATCGAGCTCGGCGCTGGCGCTCCGGGAAGCTCCGGCGCGCGAGCCCGCGGGCCGCGCGCCGGCGGATTGGTCGCTCAAGGATGCGGTGCCGCTCATGCCGCGATCGCCTCGGCCACGGTATCCGCGGAGACCCCGGCCGCCTTGGCCGCTCGCGCCGCGCGCTCGGCGCGCAGCAGGATGATGCACGGAACGATCGCCAGCGCGGTGAGTCCGGTTGCGGTCCAGAACGCGATGCCGTAGGCGTGGGCGGCGCCGGCAAGCGTGTGGACACCGGTCAGCGCCCGCTGCAGCACCACCGCGAGCACGGCGGTTCCGATCGACCCGCCGACTCGCTGCAGGACGTTGAGCTGCGGGGTCGCGTCCGCCAGCTCGTGGCGCTCGAGCGATGCGAACGCCGCGGTCATCGCCGGCATGAAGGCGAAGCCAATCCCGGTGCCGCGCAGGAACATCGCGACCGACAGGTACGCGATCGAGGTGTGGTCGCCGATCAGCCCGAACGGGACGGTGGTCAGCGTGGTGACGATCACGCCGAACAGGGCGAGCGGACCTCCGCCCATGCGGTCGGCCAGCTTCCCCGCGAGCGGCATCACGAGCGCCATCCCGAGGCCCTGGGGCGCAAGGAGCAGCCCGCTGTCGAGGACGCTTTCGTGGCGGACTCCCTGCCAGTAGAGCGGCAGCAGGATCATCCCGCCGAATAGCGCCGCGCCCAGGCAGAACATGGCAAACGAGGCAGAGGAGAACGTGGGCCTGCGGTACAGGCGCAGGTCGAGCAGCGGCCTCGGGATCCGCAGCGCGTGCATCACGAACACGCCGATGAGGGCCAGCCCGGCGACGATCGGCAGGATCACCTTGACCAGGCCGAAGTGTCCGGTGATGCCGATCTCGGCCAGGCCGTAGGTGAGCAGGGGCAGGCCCGTGGCCATCAGGGCCAGGCCGAGGAAGTCGAGCTTCTCGGCCGCGGCTGGTTTGACGCGGGGCAGGATCCGGATGGCCAGCGCGACCGCGATCACCCCGATCGGGACGTTGACGTAGAAGATCCACCGCCAGCTCGCGTTGTCGACGATCAGCCCGCCGATCGTCGGCCCCAGGATCGGCGCCAGCATCGCCGGCACCGCGACCATGCTCATGACGCGCCCCATGCGCTTCGGCCCGGCCGCCTCGGCCATCATCAGCTGGCCGATCGGCAGGATCATGCCGCCGCCGACGCCCTGGAGAACGCGGAACAAGATCAGCTCGGTCGTCGAGGTCGCGAGGCCGCACAGGGCCGAGCCCGCCGTGAACAGGACCAGGGAAACCAGGTAGACGCGCTTCGCGCCGAACCGCTTGGCGGCCCAGCCGGTGACCGGGATCACGGCGGCGAGCGAGAGCATGTACCCGGTCACGACCCACTGGATCTCGGCGATCGTGCTGTGAAGGTCGCGCCCCAGGGTGCGGAGGGCGACGTTGACGATCGTCGTGTCGAGGATCGACATGATCGCGCCGACGATCACGACCGCGCTGATCCGCCAGACGTAGGCGTCGATCCGATCTGATTGGGCAGGGGCAGAAGTGGACATCGGGCGCGGTACTAAACGTTAGGGTCCGAAGCTTTTTCTGTCAAGGGACCTCCGTCTATCGTGCCGTCCGTGAGCACATTTGCCGACCTCGGCCTCGAAGCGAACATTCTCGCCGCCATCCACGACGTCGGCTACGAGGCCCCCAGCCCGATTCAGGAGCAGGCGATCCCGCCGCTCCTCGAGGGCCTCGACGTGATCGGTCAGGCCCAGACCGGATCGGGCAAGACGGCCGCGTTTGGACTGCCCATGCTCCAGTACGTCGATCCCTCGGACCCCGAGGTCCAAGGCCTGGTCCTCACCCCAACCCGCGAGCTGTGCATCCAGGTCACCCAGGCGCTGCGAACGTACGGCAGCCGCAAGGGGGTGGACGTTGTCGCGGTGTTCGGCGGTGCGCCGATCCGCTCTCAGCAGGCCCAGCTGCGCGCGGGCGGCCACGTGGTCGTGGGGACGGTGGGGCGGGTCAAGGACCTGATCTCGCGCCACGCGCTGATCCTCAACGCGTGCCGGTTCGTGGTGCTCGACGAGGCCGATGAGATGCTCGACCTGGGGTTCCTCGAGGACGTGGAGAGGATCCTGTCGCTGACGCCCTCGAGCCGTCAGACCGCGCTCTTCAGCGCGACGATCCCGCCCGCGATTCGCCGGCTGGCCGATCAGTACCTGCTCGACCCCGTGACCGTCAAGGTTAGGGCCGCCACGCTCACGGTCGACACGGTCGAGCAGTTCGCCCTCGAGGTCCGCCCCCGCGAGAAGGCCGATCGCCTCGTCGAGGTGCTCGAGGCGGAGCGACCAGAGCAGGCGATCGTGTTCGTGCGCACCAAGGTGCGCTGCGAGCAGCTTTTCCGGACGCTGCGCGACCGGGGCATGAACGTCAAGGCGCTGCACGGGGATATGACCCAGGGGGCACGCGACGGGGTCATGATCTCCTTCAAGGAGGGCCGCCTGCCGCTGCTGGTCGCGACCGACGTGGCGGCGCGAGGGCTCGACATCTCGGGCGTCTCGCACGTGATCAATTTCGACGTGCCGACCTCGCCCGATGTCTACGTCCACAGGATCGGCCGAACGGCGCGCGTCGGCCGCAGCGGACGCGCGATCACGTTCTTCACCCGGGATCAGCGGCGCGATATCCAAGCCATCGAAAAGCATGCCGGCGCCAAGCTGGCGCCATGGGTCAAGGATGCTCATGTCGCTCCCACGAGCGTGCGCGCGAAGCCGCGCCGGCATTCCAAGCCCCACCTGTCCAAGAGCAGCGAGGCCCCACCGCACAAACTGATCGTCGCGGGCGGCCGCGCCACCGGGCTCGAGCCTTCCGACGTTGTCCACGCGATCACCGCGGCCACGGGGCTCGACGGAGAGGCCGTGCGCAACGTCAGGGTGCTCGAGCGCTTCACGTTCGTCGAAGTCCCCCGGGACGAGGCCGACCGGATCGTCGAGCTGGTGAGAGGCGCCGATCTGGACGGCCGCAAGCTCAGGCTGGAAGCGGCCAAAGTTTGATTTGCGCGCCTGGCCGCGGCGGGGCTAGGATGAGCGCGAATTGTCGTGGGGGAAGGCCGGTTCGCTCACGGCCGCGCTCAAACGCTGGAGGTTGGTATGCATCACACATGGCCGTGGCGGCGCCGTCCGTCGGCTGCGTTGGTCGTGGCGTTCGTCGCCCTGTTCGTGGCTCTCGGTGGAGTCGGTTGGGCCGCCACGCAGCTGCCGGCCAACTCGGTCGGGACGAGGCAGTTGCGCAACAACGCCGTCACCTACCAGAAGATTGCGCTGCACACGATCGGGGCCCAGCGCATCGACCAGAACGTCGTCCAGGTGAGGGTCGGCGGGACCTGCTCGGGGACCAAGGGCGCCATCGGATCCATCGCGAGGTCCGGTGGCGTGAGCTGCAACTCGACCGTCCCGAACGAGTTCGGCGCGAGCGGGCCGGCGGTCCCAATCAAGACGAGCTCCGCCACCGTGATTACGAAATCCCTCCCCGGCGGCTCGAACTACCTCGTGCTCGCCAATCCCTCGATCGCGGTCACCGGGGCCGCGAGCCAGGTGACGGTCGGGTGCACGCTGTCCGTCGGCTCGACGAATCAGTTCCGGAACATCACGTTCCCCGCGACGGCGGGAACGCAGCTCGGAGTGATCCCGCTGCAGCTCGCCGCGGGGTCGGGAACAGCGACGGTCGCGTGCTCGACGGACGCTCCGGCCTCGACCTCGGTCACCGGGCTCTCGGGGCGGGGCGCGATCCAGACCGGCACGAACGGTTAGCCCGCACGCGGGTGGGGGACCGGCCCCGCGGGCGGGGGACCCGTGGGGCCGGTCGCCAGTAGTCTCGGGGCAATGAGCACAGCCCACATGCACACGAGCCACGGCACCATCGAGCTCGAGCTGTTCGACGACGACGCTCCGAAGACCGTCGCCAACTTCCGCAAGCTCGCCGGTGATCGCTTCTACGACGGGGTCATCTTCCACCGCGTGATCCCCGACTTCATGATCCAGGGCGGCGACCCGGAGGGGACGGGGACCGGCGGTCCTGGCTACACGTTCGAGGACGAGATCAACGAGCACAAAGTGGTGCGGGGCGCGCTGGCCATGGCCAACGCGGGGCCGAACACGAACGGCTCGCAGTTCTTCATCGTCACCGTCGACAGCGCGCCATGGCTGGACGGCAAGCACACGGTGTTCGGCCGCGTGACCGGTGGGATGGACGCGGTCGACACGATCGAGGCCGTGCCGACCGGCGCCCGGGACCGCCCGGTGGATCCACCCGTGATCGAGTCGATAGAGCTCGATCCCGGGAACGGCTGAGGGCGAGGACTCGCCGGCCGGCGGTGAGAATCCTCGTCCTCGAGCACGAGCCGGGCGCGCCGACGGCGCTCCTGGCTGACTGGGCCGCGAGCCGCGACCACGATCTCGACGTGGTCGCCGTGCCGGCGCTCGAGCGCTGGCCGGAGCTTTCGGAGGTCGACGCCCTCGTCAGTCTCGGCTCCGAGCGCTCGATCCACGCCTCCCCCGAGGGGTGGATCGGCGAGGAGATCGAGTTTCTCCGCACCGCTCACGGCTTTGAGGTGCCGATCCTCGGGATCTGCTTCGGGGGGCAGGCGCTGTCGCGCGCCCTGGGTGGCTCGATCGGCGCCGAGGAGAAACCCGAGGTCGCCTGGCGGCTCATCTCGAGCCTCGATCCCGGGCTGATCAGCCCCGGCCCGTGGTTCTTCTGGCACGAGGACCTGTTCACGCTGCCGCCCGGCGCCCGGTTACTCGCCGGGACCGAGTGGCGGACGGTGGCGTTCACCGCCGGCGAAACCGGTGTCGGCGTTCAGTTTCATCCCGAGGTCGACGGAGACCTCGCGCGCTACTGGATCGAGCTCGGTCGCGCCAAGCTCGAGTCCTATGGCCTCGACATCGCCGCTCTCGAGGCCGAGGTGGAGCGCCACGCCCCGGGCGCGCGCGCGTACGCGTTTGACCTGTTCGACCGGATCGCGGAGTGGTGGGGCGTGCGATCGCCTCCGATAGCCTTGCGCTGAACCGTGTGAGCCCGAACCCGGAGTGCGCTGAAAAAGCGCCCAATAGCGGGGATTATTCACCACACCCGTCGAAGGAGGAGCGATGGCGAGCGCCACAGAACAGCAGTCGGCCGCAGGCGGCGATGGTGCAGCGGCCGCGACGATCGAGGTCGAGAACCCGGCCACCGGCGAGGTAATCACGACGGTCCCGATCCTCGGGCCCAAGGAGCTCGAGGCCATGGCGGCGCGCGGTCGCCAGGCGCAGCGTGCCTGGGAGGCGATGGGCTTCGAGGGACGCGGCCGGGTGCTGCGCCGCGCGCAGAAGTGGATGCTCGACAACGCCGACCGGATCATCGACGTCGTGGTGTCCGAGACCGGCAAGACGCACGAGGACGCCCAGCTCGCGGACTTCGGCTACACGGTCGCCGCGCTCGGGTTCTGGGCCAAGGAGGCGCCGAAGTACCTCGCCGATGAGCGGGTGCCGTCCTGGAACAATCCCGCCGCGCCGGGGAGGAAGCTGATCATCCGCTACGCCCCGGTCGGTCTGGTGGGAGTGATCGGCCCGTGGAACTTCCCGATCACGAACTCGTTCGGGGACTGCATTCCGGCGCTCGCCGCCGGCAACAGCGTGATGCTCAAGCCCAGCGGGGTCACGCCGCTGAGTGCGCTGCTCATGGAGGAGATGATGCGCGAGTGCGGCCTCCCCGACGGCGCCTTCCAGGTCGCGACCGGGGACGGATCTACGGGGGCGGCGCTGATCGAAAAGGTCGACTGCATCATGTTCACGGGCTCCGAGCGCACCGGGAAGTCGGTGATGAAGGCCGCCGCCGAGAGGCTCCTCCCGTGCTACCTCGAGCTCGGGGGCAAGGACCCGATGATCGTCCTCGCCGACGCCGACATCGAGCGCGCCGCCAACGCGGCCGCCTACTGGTCGATGAACAACGGCGGCCAGGTGTGCATCTCGGTCGAGCGCGCCTACGTCGAGGCACCGGTCTACGACGAGTTCGTCGAGCGGGTGTCCGACAACGTCAGGCGGCTGCGCCAGGGTGCCCCCGCCGGCGCGGGAACGGTCGATGTGGGCGCGATCATCTTCCCCCCGCAGCTCGAAACCGTTCAGGATCACGTCAAGGACGCGGTCGACAAGGGCGCCAAGGTGCTCGTTGGCGGCCATCCCCGTCCCGGCCCGGGCCACTTCTATGAGCCCACCGTGCTCGTCGACGTCGACCATTCCATGAAGATCATGCGCGAGGAGACGTTCGGCCCTACGCTGCCGATCATGAAGGTCTCCGACGCCGAGGAGGGCGTCCGCCTGGCCAACGACTCGCCGTACGGCCTCCAGGCGAGCGTGTGGACCAAGGACGTGGAGCGCGGCGAGACGCTCGCGCGGCGCATCGAGGCCGGAGTGGTGTGTGTCAACG
Source organism: Solirubrobacterales bacterium (assembly GCA_019244745.1). Lineage (GTDB taxonomy): Bacteria > Actinomycetota > Thermoleophilia > Solirubrobacterales > Solirubrobacteraceae > Palsa-465. Next base: position 11,718 of record JAFASF010000072.1, read on the forward strand.
ACGCGCAGATCAACTACAGCGCCCTGAATCTCCCGATGGGGGGCTGGAAGGTCTCCGGCCTCGGTACCCGACACGGGGCGGCCGGGATCCGCAAGTACACGAAGGTGCAGTCGCTGCTGGTCACCCGCTACGCGCTCAAGCGCGAGCCGTTCATGTTCCCCTACAAGGCCAGCCGCACGATGGCGCTGCGGAGGTTCTGGGGATTGATCTACGGGCGCGGCAGGCGCGACTGACACATGGACAGTCCCGCGCGGATCGCCATCTGATCCGCCGGCGCGAGCTGATCGCCTACGCCGACCTGCTAACCGCGCACACCGTCTGAACCCCCAATCGGGCCGGCCCTGGTAAGCGGCCGAACAGAAGAGCCTGCCCGGTGTGTCTCGCCAATGACCGACCCGCCGCGCGGCGACACGCACGCGGGTACGCCCAAGGTGTGAAGCCTACGTCGTTCAACCACCTCCGAAGCGTTCCCGCCTTGATCAGGCGAGCCGGGAGAGGCGTGCTGGCTGCGGCGCGGAGGCTCCGTTCCGGAGACGCCGTGCTCCCGGATGGCTGGTGGGGCGAGTTCGAACGAGACTTCCGCGCCTACACGAGCACCGACTGGCGCGAGGCACGGGAGGCGGAACGGCAAGCATGAGCCGCGCACGGAACGAGAAAGCGGAGGGGTGAACACACAACGGAGAACTAACCAGACACGAGGAAGGGAGTCACCGATGCCCGAACCTATCTATCGCCACCAGATCACGAAACTCAGTCCCGGCAAGCATCACTCTCCTCAACACGGCGTATGCGTCATGGAGCTGGCGTCGAAGCGCTGGCGCTCTCCGGTCGCACCGATGAGGCGGGAGAACTAATGGAGGAGATGGTGTCGCTCGGCGGCGACCTGGGGCTCTACGCCGAAGAGATGGAGCCCGGGACCCACGCCATGTGGGGCAACTATCCCCAGGCGCTCACCCACCTCGCGCTGATCAGCGCAGCGGACATCCTCGCTTCCTCGGCGCGTCGAGCTCAGGCACGCAGCCCGCTCTGACGGGCGAGGCTGTCGAGAATCCGCGGCGGCTCACCACGCATCAGCCACCGATGGCGATCGATCCTCACGGTGCGACCGTGGGCCTGCAACCGCCCCACGGCCGTGCTCACCGAGGGTCGCTGTGCGGCCAGCATGTCCGCCAGCTGCGTGTGGGTGATCGGCAGGTCGAGCATGATGCCCTCGCGCGTCATGCGCCCGAAGCGGTACGCCAGTTCCCAAAGCGTCAGCTCCAGCCGGTCGTCCACGCGCGTCACCGCGTTGATGGCGGCCTGGAGGCTCAGTCTGCGCGTGCGCACGATCAGGCGCTGGATCAGCGCCGCGTGGATCTCGGGCCAGCGCGCGGTCCGAAGCGAGAACCCGCGGTCCAGAAGCGCGACCCGAATATTCGAAACGGCCGAGGCGTTCACCACCGAGGGGATCGCCAGCTCGTGACCGCCGCCCACCCACGGGCTGACCACATCGCCTTCTCCGAGCAGCTCGACGTGCGAGCGGGGACCGGAGTCGATCTGGATCACGATCATTCCCGTCAGTACAAGCGCCCCCAACCCGGCCGGATCGGGGGGCGGAGAGAATCGCCAGGGACCCGGTTCGAACTGGAAAGCCGGAGCGATCGACGCCGCCACCGCGAGCTGGCGCTGTCCCGGGTCGATCCCGGCGCCCAGATCGGGATCCGCCTCGAGCACCCGCACGGCGCTGGGGGTCTCAGGAAGCACGCGACGAGCGCGGCCGAGGGTCACTGGCACTGACAAACCTGGATGCCTCCAATCCGAGTCTATTGAGACAGATCTCGGGTCGACGGCGGTGCTAGCCGTGGGCCAACGGTAGTCCTCTGACAATTCGGGCCCGCATTCGATGTTCCGACCCGGCATGCACGCGGCATGCCGGGTCGGCGCCTACTCGCTGAGGTCATTCTCATCGCAGGGAGACCCCGAGCAGTCGCTCGAGCTCGGCGATCGTCTGCTCCGAGCTCACGTGATGAACCGTCGCCATTCCGAGCTCCGCCGCCGGCCCGAGGTTGAACGGCAGATCGTCGACGAACACGCATGCACGCGGTTCGACGCCGATGCTCTTGGCGCCCAGCGCGTAGATCTCCTGCGTCGGCTTGCGCATTCCGACCTCGCCTGAGATCACGGTCCCGTCGAACAGCTGCGCGAGCAGCGCGCGGTCATAGCGGCGCGTGCCCCAGGAGTTGGAGATCAGCCCGGTTCGGATGCCGGCCTCGCGCGCCCGCTTCACCGCGGCCAGCATCTGCTCTTCGGGCCGGGAGCCAGCGAACAGCCGGTCGATCAAGCCGGTGGCGCTCACGCCGAGCAGCGCCGCGAACTGGGGTTCGAACTGTTGCTCGGCAAGCTCCCCGGTCTCGAGCCCGATCAACAGCCTCCGGCAGCCGCGGTCCTCACGCCGGCCGATGGTGTCGGGTTCGAGCCCCTCGAGCTCGCAGAACGAGCGAAAGGAGGCGAACGGGCTCGTGGTCAGCACGCCGCCCCAGTCCACGAGCAGGCCGCGGTACGCGCCGCGGCCGTTCTCAGAATCCATGTCGGGTGAC
>JAFASF010000045.1 GCA_019244745.1 Solirubrobacterales bacterium
CGTCAGCCACGCGACTCGAGCAGCCGCAACCAGATCTCGCTGACCGTCGGAAATGACGGCACCGCGTGCCACAGCGTCTCGAGTTCCACCTTGCCCACGATGGCGGTGGTGGCGGCGTGCAGGAGCTCACCGACATCGGGTCCGACGAAGGTCGCGCCGACGAGCGTGTCGCTGGCTCGATCCACCACAAGCTTGGCGTGCCCGCTGTAGCCGTCCCGCAGCAGGGCCGCTCCCCCGATCGACCCGAGCTCGTACTCGAGCGCTTCCGCATCGATCCCTTTGTCGCGGGCCGCGGCCTCCGTGAGCCCGACCGACGCCACCTGCGGCTCGGAGAAGATGACCGCCGGAACCATGTCATGGTCGGCCAGATCCCGGAAGCGGGCGCCGTCGGTCGATCGTCCCTCGGCGCGCGCGGCGATCACGTCCCCGGCGATCCGCCCCTGGTACTTGCCCATGTGGGTCAGCAGCGCCCGGCCGCACGCGTCGCCGATCGCATAGAGCCAATCGCGCTGACCGTTGACCGCCATGTGGTCGTCGGTCGCGAGGAAGCCACGCGAGTCCGTCTCGACCGCGACCGAATCGAGCCCGATGTCGGCGGTCGTCGGCTTACGTCCCGCGGCCACCACGATCTCGTCCACCTCGAACGTCGATCCGCCGGCGCTGATGCTCGCCGGACCACCGTGGATCCGGCCGACGCCGGTGTCCTCCACTCCGGGGCGGCGCACCGACTGCAACTCGGTGTCGAAGAGGACGTTGATCCCGTGCTCGGCGAACTGGTCGGCCATCAGCGCGCCGGCAAATGGCTCCTGGTTGGACAGCAGCGCTCCTCCGCGCACGATGACCGTGACCTCGCGCGCGCCGAGCCCCTTGAGCCACGTGACCGACTCACAAGCCACGACCCCCCCGCCGATGACGGCGACCCGGCCCGGCACCTCTCGCAGGTTGGTGACGTCGCGTGAGCTCCAGGGCCTGGCCTCGCGCAAGCCCGGCACCGGCGGAATCGCGGCCGTGGTTCCGGTGGCGATGATCACGGCCCTCCGGGCATGCAGAACGCTGGTGCTCCCATCGTCCGCGGTGACCTCGACCGCCTTCTCGCCGGCAAGCCGCCCCCAGCCCCGGATCACGTCGATGCCGAACCCGTTGGCCCACTCGACCTGTCCGCTGTCGTCATGGTGATGGACGAACGAATCGCGCCGGGTCAGGATCGCCTCGACGTCAAGCGAACCGGAGAGCATTTGGGCGACGCCCGGCACGGCACGCCCGTCGTCGAGCAGCCCGACCGGCCGCAGCAGAGCCTTGCTCGGAATGCACGCCCAGTAGGAGCACTCGCCTCCGAGCAGCTCGGCCTCCACGATCACCGCGCTGCGGTCGCTGTCCTTGACCGCGTAGTGCGCGGCGTTCTCGCCGGCGGGACCGCCGCCGATCACGACGACGTCCCAGCTCTTGTCCGCATTCCGGGCAGCTTCGGGCACGACTGCAGCCTACCCGCGGCCGATGAACGGCATGTTCGTCGCCATCACGGTCAGGAACTGCACGTTCGCGTCCAACGGCAATCCCGCCATGTAGAGCACCGCATCTGCGGCATGGCGCACGTCCATCAGCGGCTCGGGGCGCACCGAGCCGTCGGCCTGAAGTGCGCCTTCACCGATCCTCGCCACCAGCTCGGTGGAGGCGTTCCCAATGTCGATCTGCCCGCACGCGATGCTGAACGCGCGCCCGTCGAGCGAGGTGGCCTTGGTCAGCCCGGTGATGGCGTGCTTGGTCGCGGTGTAGGCGACCGCGTGCGGTCGCGGCACGTGCGCCGAGATCGAGCCGTTGTTGATGATGCGGCCGCCCTGCGGATTCTGCGCTTTCATCGCTCGGAAAGCCTCCTGAGCGCAGAGGAAGCTCCCGGTGAGGTTCGTGTCCACGGCCGTCCGCCACTCATCGATGCTCACCTCGTCCAGCGGCGCCGGCGCACCGAAGACGCCGGCATTGTTGAACAACAGGTCAACTCGCCCGTACGCGTCGGCGACGCGCGCGAACAGACTCCGCACCGCTCGAGGATCCGTGACGTCGGTGGGAACCACGAGTGTGGTCTCGCGCGCCGCCGGAACATCGGCGAGCGTCTCGCGTAGGGCACTCTCGCGACGGCCGGCGAGGACCACGCGGTAGCCGGCGCCGAGAAGGGCTCGGGTCACCGCCCGGCCGATCCCGGAGCCGGCTCCCGTGACGACCGCGACGGGCTGAGGTGTCACCGTGTCATTCTCAGCTGAGCTTGAAAATGAAGTCGTACTCCTTGCCGCCGTTCCGGGACAGCAGCCTCATCTCACCGCGGCTGTTGCGGTACGCGCGAGTCCCGCCGGTGATCGACAGCACGCTGTTGCGCGTGTCGTAGTAAGGCCCTTGAACGGTGATCTGTCCCGCCCTGAGAAACGTGGTCCACAGACACTCCCAGATTCCCTGCTCGGGGGCGATCCGGATGCAGAACCCCTCGTCATGCCCCACCTGCCTGGTGTCGGCGACATTGAACACGGGATTGTTGAACGTCAAGACGTTGCCCTTCACATCCTTGCCGCCACCGCTGGGAATCTCGGTGTCGG
>JAFASF010000054.1 GCA_019244745.1 Solirubrobacterales bacterium
TACGTGTTCCAGGAGGGGCTGTTGCGCGACCCCACGGCGGGCGATGTCGGCTATGCCCGCGTCCCGCTCGGGGAGATCCACGACGCGGCCGCGCGGCGCGCGCTCGCGGAGGCCGGCGTCGAGGTTCGCCTCCGGCGCGGGGTCACCGCGATCGTTCCCGAGGTGGACGGCTTTCGCGTCGAGATCAACGCCGCTCCCTCTATGGCGGCGGATGCCGTCATCCTGGCGGTTCCCCACGACCGAGCAGCTCGGCTGCTGCCCTCCGACAGCGGGGTCGACCCGACCCGCCTGGCTGGCCTCGGCACCTCTCCGATCGTCAACGTGCACGTGGTGTACGACCGGCACGTGTTCGATCTGGCATTCGCGGCCGGCGTCCGCACCCCGGTGCAATGGGTCTTCGACCGGACCCGCGGCGCTCGCCTCGAGCACGGCCAGTACCTCGTGGTCTCGCTGTCCGCCGCCGAAGCGGAGCTCGACATGTCGGGCGACGATCTGCGCGATCGCTTTCTTCCCGCCCTGGCCGACCTGCTGCCCGCGGCCCGCGAAGCCCGCGTGGAGACGTTCTTCGTCACGCGGGAGCACGCGGCGACGTTCCGCGCCGCTCCCGGCGCCCGCGCGCGGCGCCCCGGGCCGCGGACAGCGATTCCCGGGCTCGCGCTGGCCGGCGCCTGGACCGACACCGGGTGGCCGGCAACGATGGAGGGCGCGGTGCGCAGCGGCCACGCGGCGGCGCGCGAGGTACTCCCGACGCTCGTCCGCGAGCTCGAGCCGCGAACGGCGGTAGCTGTATGAGCGGTCTGACCGTCCTCGCTCCGCTGTCGGTCGAGGCCCGCGCGGTGCGCGCCGGTGCCGCCTGGGCGCGGGTGCACCGGGTCGGAATGGGCCCCCGCCGCGCCGCGCGTCCCGTTCCCGTGCCCGAGGGCGATCCGGTGCTGATCGCCGGGTTCTGCGGCGCGCTCGACCCGGAGCTCGAGCCCGGGGACATCGTTCTGGCGAGCGAGCTGCGTGGGCCCACTGGCACCACGCCGTGCCCGGACCCGTCGATCCTCGCGGGCCTCCTGCGCCGCGGAGGCTTGCGCGTTCGCGTGGGACCGATTGCCTCGAGCCAGCGACTGGTGGTCCGCGAGCGCCGACGCGTCCTTCACCGCAGCGGAGCGCTCGCGGTCGACATGGAGTCCGCATGGCTCGCCTCATCGACGCGGGCGCAGCCGCTGGTCACGCTGCGGGTCGTGCTCGACACCTACCGCCACGAGCTCCATCGCCCGCTGCGGACGCTGGCGGGCGCCGCCATCGCGTACCGCACGCTGCGCAGCGCGTGCGCAATGGTCGAAGACTGGGCGCGGGCGCTCGGGCCGCGCGAGGTTGTTCTGGCGTCGCCGCGCGCCTCGTGCGCCGGCGTGGTGCGCGCGGTCGAGATCGTCGAGCGCGCGCTCGAGGACCGGGGCGCCCCGATCTATGTGCGCAAGCAGATCGTCCACAACGCCCACGTCGTCGCCGACCTGGAGCGACGCGGGGCGATCTTCGTCGAGGAGCTCGACGAGGTTCCCCGCGGCGCGACCGTCATCTTCTCCGCCCATGGGGTATCCCCCGCGGTTCGCGCCGCGGCTGCGAACCGCGGGCTCGACGTGATCGACGCCACCTGTCCGCTCGTGGCCAAGGTGCACGCGGAGGCGCGGCGCTTCGCCGGGTCCGGGTTCGACATCGTCCTCGTCGGTCACGAGGGCCACGAGGAGGTAGAGGGGACATTCGGCGAGGCCCCGGCTCGGACGCAGGTGATCGCAAGCGCCGAGGAGGTGGACCGTGTGCGCGTCGAAGATCCTGAGCGCGTCGCCTACCTCACGCAGACGACGCTGGCGATCGATGAGACCGGGGTCGTCGTCGACGCGCTGCGCGAGCGTTTCCCGGCGCTCGTCGGACCGTCCTCGAGCGACATCTGCTATGCGACGCAGAACCGGCAGGATGCCGTCCGCGCGCTGACCGCCGACTGCGAGGTGGTGTTCGTCGTCGGTTCCGGCAACTCGTCCAACTCGCGCCGCCTGGTCGAGGTGGCCGAGCGCGCCGGCTGCCGCGCGGCGCTGATCGAGCACGGCACGGACATCCAACCCGAGCTGCTCATCGGCTGCGGGCGCGTTGGCCTGACCGCGGGCGCCTCCGCGCCCGAGACCCTGGTCGAGGAGGTCGTGCGCGCGCTCGACGGTCTCGGGGGCGCCACGGTGAGCGAGCGCACGGTGGCCCGCGAGGACGTCCACTTCAAGCTTCCGGTGGAGGTCCGACCGAAGCGGTGATCGGATGAGCGTCCCGCTGAGGCAGTCCCTTCGCATCGCCGCCTACCTGGCCGAGCAGAAGCTCCGCCGGCGCGAGAAGTTCCCCCTGCTGGTCGAGCTCGAGCCGCTGTTCCAGTGCAACCTGGAGTGCGCCGGCTGCGGCAAGATCCAGCACCCCGAGCACGTGCTCCGTCGGCGCATGCCGGTCGAGCAGGCGGTCGCCGCGATCGAGGAGTGCGGCGCGCCGATGGTCTCGATTGCCGGCGGCGAGCCGTTGATCCACCCCGAGATCGACGAGATCGTCGGCCGCCTGGTCGCTCGCAGGAAGTTCGTCTATCTCTGCACCAACGCGCTTCTCATGGAGCGCAAGCTCGACTGCTTTGAACCGTCGCCGTACTTCGCCTGGGCGGTGCACATCGACGGCTTGCGCGAGCGCCACGATCAGTCCGTGTGCCGGGAGGGAGTCTTCGACAAGGCGGTGGCCGCGGTCCGCGTCGCTCAGGCGCGCGGCTTCCGCGTGACCACGAACACGACGTTCTTCACCCACGACACGCCCGAGGCGGTGCGCCGCGTGCTCGACTTCCTCAACGACGAGCTCGAGGTCGACCACATGATGATCTCGCCGGCTTACGCGTATGAGAAGGCTCCCGACCAGGAGCACTTCCTCGGCGTCCGCCAGACCCGTGAGCTGTTCCGGGCCGCGTTCGCTGACGGGCGGCGCAAGCGCTGGCGGCTCAACCACTCGCCGCTGTTCCTCGACTTTCTCGAGGGCAAGGTCGACTTTGGCTGTACGGCGTGGGGTATCCCCAGCTACTCGCTGTTCGGCTGGCAGCGCCCTTGCTACCTCATGGCCGACGGCTACACGCGCACCTATCGGGAATTGGTGGAGACGACCGACTGGGACGCCTACGGCCGCGGGCTAGATCCACGCTGCGAGAACTGCATGGCCCACTGCGGCTACGAGCCCACCGCGGTGCTCGCCACGACGCGGTCACTCAAGCAGTCCCTGCGCGCGCTCGTGCAAAGCTAATGACGTGCGTGTCCTTGTTGTAGAGGACGAGGCGAAGCTCGGAGTCGTGTTGCGCGACGGCCTGCGTCGGCGTGGCATGGGCGTCGACGTCGCGAGCACCGGTGAGGAGGCGGTGATGCGCGCCACCGCCACCGACTATGACCTGATCCTGCTCGACGTGATGCTTCCGGGCTACGACGGGTTCGAGGTGTGCCGCCGTCTGCGCGCGAGCGATGTGTGGTCTCCGACGCTGATGCTGACCGCGCTCGACGACGTCGGCGACCGGGTGCGCGGCCTCGACAGCGGCGCCGATGACTACCTGCCCAAGCCGTTCTCGTTCGACGAGCTGCTGGCCCGGATCCGGGCGTTGATCCGCCGGGGTTCTCCGCCTCGGCCGACCGTGCTCACGGTAGGCAACTTGCGCCTCGACCCGGCCGAGCGCCGGGTGTGGCGGGGCGAGGAGGAACTGTCGCTCACCGCTCGCGAGTTCTCGATGCTCGAGTTGTTCATGCGCCACCCGGGCGAGGTCTTGAGCCGATTCGAGCTGCTCGAACACGTGTGGGACGACAGCTACGAAAACCGCTCGAACGTGATCGAGGTCTACGTCGGCTACCTCCGCGAGAAGCTGGATCGCGAGACGATCGAGACCGTGCGCGGCGCGGGGTATCGGCTGCGAGCATGAGCGACTCGACCGTGAGCACGGAGGAGCGGGAACGGGCGGAGCGGCGGCGGTCTCGGTCTCGGTCATGGGCCGAGGACGCTGGCCGGCCGTCGCGGCCGGATGCCCGCGGTTCGCAATCGGGACCTCAACGGATAGCCCGCTGGCTGCGCCGCCTCCCCTTCCGCGTGCGGCTGACGCTCGGCTTCGCCGCCGTGATGGTCGTGCTGTTCGGCGGCCTGGCGCTACTGCTTCACGAGCGGTTCGCGGCGAGCCTCGACCAGAGCATCGACCGCTCGCTGCGCACGCACTCCACCGATCTGGCCACGTTGGTTCGCCGGGCGCGCCAGCTCCCTGAACTGCCCGAGAGCGGCGGCGGTACGTTTGCGCAGATCTTGGATCCCTCGAGCGGCCGCGTCCGTGACACCACTCCCGGACACCCCCGTCCGCTCTTGAGCCAAAAGGAGCTGCAGCTGGCCGCGACCGGCTCACTGCTCGTCAACCAGAGCGACGACGCCCGGCTCATGGCGCGACCGGTCGCCACGCAGCCGCCGACCGTGCTGGTCGTGGGCTCCTCGCTGTCGGAGCGCAACCACGCGCTGACCACGCTCAGCGAGCTGCTGTACATAGGCGGCCCGGTGGCGCTGGTCCTGACCTGCCTGGCGGGCTACGGCCTCGCCGCGTGGGCGCTCGCGCCGGTGGAGAGCATGAGCGCGCGGGCCGCACTGATCAGCGGCGCTCCGCAGGGCGAGCGCCTGCCGGTCCCGGAAGCCAACGACGAACTCCACCGCCTCGGGGAAACGCTCAACGCGATGCTGAGCCGACTGGAGGACGCGCTCGCCCGCGAGCGCGCGTTCGTCGCCGACGCCGGGCATGAGCTGCGAACGCCGCTGGCGATTCTCAGGCTCGAGCTCGAGCTCGCGCTTGCGTCCGACAGCCCGCGTGAAGAGCTGCAGGCGCGTCTGCGCTCGGTCGCCGAGGAGGTCGACCGGCTCGTCAAGCTTGCGCAGGACCTGCTGGTCATCGCCCGTGCCGAGCAAGGCGGGCTGCCGCTCGAGAAGGGGCGGGTCGAGGTGGGGCAGCTGCTGCGCACCGTGGCCGCGCGCTTCGCCGCGGCGGCGAGCAGCCAGGGTCGGGTGGTGCGGCTCGAAGGTTCCGGCGGGATCGAGGTGGAGGCGGACCCGGCGCGGCTCGAGCAGGCGGTGACGAACCTCGTCTCGAACGCGCTGCGACACGGCGACGGCTCCGTGGTACTCACGGCCGACGAGCTCGGCCCCAGCGTCGAGCTTCACGTGCTCGACGAGGGGAAGGGCTTCGCCTCGGACTTCCTGCCGCGCGCGTTCGAGCGCTTCTCTCGTGCCGATCCCGCGCGGTCGGGGCGTGGCGCGGGCCTCGGTCTGTCGATCGTGCAGGTGATCGCCGACGCGCATGACGGGCGCGCTTACGTGCGCAATCGGGGGTCGGGCGGGGCGGACGTGTGGCTCGAGTTGCCGGGCATCTCGAGGGCGGACCGCCAGGCCCCGCGCGCGATCGAAGCATCTGGATCCAGCTCCCCCGGCGGTCGAGCCGTTGGCCGCTCCGCGTCGGCCGACAGCGCATAGAGTCCCGTTAGGCTTTCCGGGCGAGTGAACGAGGTCGCCGCCATCCCCGAGCTGCTGGCCCGCCGCACGGGCGAGGAGATGGCGCTCAACGACGGCCATCTGAACCCGCAGATGGGACGCATTCTGCGAACCCTGGGGTTCGACAGATCTTGGGTTCGCGGCGATCGCGCGCACCTGATCGACTCCGACGGTAAGCGCTACCTCGATTTGATCGGCGGCTACGGGGTGTTCGCGCTGGGCCGAAACCACCCCGAGGTCGTCTCGGCCGTGCAGGACGTGATGGCGGCCGGCACGGCCAACCTGCCCCAGCTCGGCGTGACGCTGCTCACTGGCGTTTTGGCCGAGCAATTGCTGGCCCGCGCACCTGACAGCGTCGCCGCGATGGTGCCGGCGAACTCGGGCACCGAGGCGGTGGAGGCGGCGATGAAAATCGCACGGGCCGCGACCGGGCGGCCGCGCCTCCTGTACGCCGATCACGCCTTCCATGGGCTCACGCTGGGCGCGCTGTCGCTCAACGGCAACGAGGAGTTCCGGGAAGGCTTCGGGCCATTGCTGCCGGGTTGCGACCGGGTGCCGTTCGGCGACGCGGACGCGTTGGAGCGCGAGCTGGCGCGCGAAGATGTGGCCGCGCTGATCGTCGAGCCGGTCCAGGGCAAGGGAGTCAACCTGCCGCCCGACGGCTACCTCGCCGCGGCACAGAGCCTGTGCCGCGAGTCGGGGGCGCTGTTCGTGTGCGACGAGGTCCAGACCGGCCTGGGGCGCACCGGGCGGTTCCTGGCGGTCGAGCACTGGGACCTCGCCCCCGACATGATCTGCCTCTCGAAGGCACTGTCCGGCGGGCTCATCCCGATCGGGGCCGTGCTCGTCTCGAGGAACGCGTTCGACCGCGTGTTCGACGGGATGGAGCGCGCGGTCCGGCACTCATCGACGTTCGCCGGCAACGACCTCGCGGCGGCGGCAGCACTCGCCACGTTGCGGGTGCTGGAGCGCGACGGGTTGGTGGCGCGTGCCGAGCGCATGGGGAAGCTCCTCCTGGAGCTGACTGGACCGCTGGTCGAGCGCCACGAGGTGGTGCGCGACGTTCGAGGCCTCGGACTGATATGGGCCATCGAGCTCGGGGCGCCAAACGGGGCCGCCGGGCGCTCGCTGTTTCGCGCGGTCGAGCACGTTCAGCCCGGCCTCTTCGCCCAGCTGATCACGGTCCCGCTGTTCCACGAGCATCACATCCTCTGCCAGGTCGCCGGTCACCGCCTCAACGTGGTTAAGGCGCTGCCGGCACTGCTGATCGAGGAAGCCGACGTGCGCCGATTCGCCGAGGCGCTTGCGGATGTCGTCGCCACCGCCGAGCGCATGCCACGGGCGATGACCCGCTTCGGGATGCGGATGGCGCGCGGCACGGCGAGAGCCCATCGGGCGCGCCAACGTACTCCCGCCCGATGAGGGCGCTGGTGACCGGCGGGACCGGCTTCATCGGCAGCCATCTGGTGGATGTGCTCGCCCGCGGCGGTGCCGAGGTCAGCGCCTTCGCACACCGGCCGCCACCCGACGGGACGTTGCCCGACGCGGCGGAGTTCATCCAAGGAGACATTCTCGATCTCCACGACGTTCGACGCGCCGTCGAGCGGAGCGAGGTGATCTTTCACCTCGCCGGCATGTACAGCTACGCCCGGAGCGAGGTGGCGCTGATGCACGAGGTGAACGTTCGCGGCACCGCCGTGCTGCTCGATGCGGCTGCTCGCGGCAAGCGGCGACGGGTGGTGCACACGAGCTCCTGCGCCACGTGCGGTCCGATCCCCGGCCGCGCCGCCACCGAGCTCGATCTGCCCCCGCACCGGGAGCTGGTCGTGCCCTACAAGCGGAGCAAGCTTGAGGGGGAGCGCCTGGCGCTCCGAGCGGCTCGAGAAGGGGCCGAGGTGATCGTCGTCAACCCCACCGTCCCCGTGGGACCCGGAGATCGGCGTCCGACCCCGACCGGCAAGATGGTTGCCGACGTCGTCCACGGCCGGGCGCGCGGGTATCTGGCCCGGAGCGTCCTCAACGTGGTCGCGGTTGAGGACGTGGCCCGCGGACACATTGACGCTTTTGAGCGTGGCCGGCCGGGCGAGCGCTATCTGCTCGGCGGGGACAACATGCCCGTGCGCGAGGTGTTTGCCGTCATCGCCCGGGCGGTCGGACGGCCCGCACCTCGCCTGCCCGTGCCGTGGTCGGCGGCCTATGCCGCTGCCCGGCTCGCGTCCGCCGCGTTGCGGCTGGGCGGACGCGAGCCGGAGTTGCTCGTCCTCGATGAGGTGCGGGCGGGGCGACTGCCGCACGCCTTCGACGATTCCAAGGCACGGGCCGAGCTCGGCTATGTGTCTCGGGCCGCCGCCGGCGCCCTGGCGGAGGCCGCCCGCAGCGCGCTCGCCGAATAGCCTGGTTCGCAGCAATTCTCGCCGCGCGCGGGCGCGGGTGGTAGGTTCGCCGGCATGGGCGAACGACAGAAATACACCTCCGGCACGTTCTCCTGGTCGGACCTCACGACCACCGATCAGGAGGCTGCGAAGCGCTTCTACACCGAGCTGTTCGGCTGGCAGGCCGACGACCAGCCCGCCGGCGAGGGCATCGTTTACTCGATGATGACGCTTGACGGTGGCCACGTGGCCGCGATCTCACCCCAACCCGAGCAGCAGCGCGAGGCCGGCGTGCCGCCGGCGTGGAACTCCTACGTCACCGTCGACAGCGCGGATGATGCGCTCGCACGGGCGCAGGAGCTCGGCGCCACCGTCCACGCCCAGGCGTTCGATGTATTCGACGCCGGCAGGATGGGCGTGGTGCAGGATCCCCAAGGGGCGTTCTTCCTCGTCTGGCAACCCAAGGCGCACATTGGAGCCTCGCTGGTGAACGCCCCGGGCGCGCTGTCGTGGAACGAGCTCGCGACGCCCGACATGGACGCCTCGGCGAAGTTCTACTCGGATCTGTTCGGGTGGACGTTCGATCCGATGGAGGGCACGGAGATGCCCTACTCGGTGATCAAGAAGCGCGACGGCGCGAGCAACGGCGGGCTGCGTCGGACCCAGCCGGGCGAGCCGGCGTACTGGCTCGTGTACTTCGGCACGGGGGACGTACAGCATTCGCTGCAGAAGGCCGAGGAGCAGGGCGCCACCACGCTGGCGGGGCCGATGCCGATCGGTCCGGGGCAGATCGCGATCGTCCGCGACCCGCAGGGAGCGGTGTTCGCGCTGTACTCGGGCCACTTCGATCCGTAGCGGACCGCGAGCGCGCCCGGCTCGGGCGGGTCGGAGGCGCTCGCCGTACGGCCCGGCCGGGTCGGACGCGCTCGCCCTACGGCCCGGCCCTACGGCGCGCGAGTGCGACGCCCCGGCGAGGGAGGGGGTGCGCTGAAAAAGGCCCCCATATGGGGCCAAATCCAGCACACCCCCGGGTCGACGCGCCGAAGTAGTCGGGGCCAGGCGCTGGACCGGCTCCTATCGGGGGATTAGCTACGCCGCCGCCACCGCCGCCGGCTCGCGCGCGCCAGCGGTCACGAAGTCCCGGCCGCGGACGAGGAGCAAACCAAGCACTGCACCCGCGAACGCGCCGATCGCGCCCACCAGCAGGAGGTCGTTCATCGCGCTCGCGAACGCGCCGTGGATCGCGGTGGTGGCGTCCGCTCGAATCGACGCCGGCACCGAGCCGAGCACCTTCTGCGCTCCGCCGGCCGCCACCGCGTGCGCTATCTGGGCGGCGTGTCCGGCGACGGGCGTGCCGGTGAGCTTGGGTTTCAAGTCGCTCGAGATGGCGCTCTCGAAGATCGCGCCGAGCACCGCGATGCCCGTCGCGATCCCCACCTGGCGAAACGTGGAGTTGATCCCGGACGCCATCCCGCTGCGCTGCGGCGCGACCACGCCGATCGCGGTCGACGCGAGCGCGGGATTGATCAGCCCGACACCCACGCCGGCGACGATGAAGCCAGCCAGCAGAGCGGTCCAGTCCGACGTGGCGGTGAGCCCGCGCATCAGCAGGAGACCCACCCCGACCAGCGCCATGCCGGAGCCGAGCAGCAGGCGTACGGGCATCCGGGCGGAGAGGTTCCCGGAGGCAGCAGCCACGAAGAACATCACCACGGTCGTTGGCAGGAAGCGAAGGCCGGTCTGGAGCGGCGAGAGCCCGAGGATCGTCTGCAGGTAGAGCGTCAGGTACAGGAACATCGCGAACATCGACGCCGACACGGCGAACGCGACGATCGACGCGCCACAGAAGGTCGGCTTGCGGAACAGGCGGAGGTCGAGCATGGGGTTTCTGCCGGTGGCCTCCGTGATCACGAACGCCACCAGCAGTAGCGCCGACCCCGCGAACAGCGCCACGATCTCAGCGCTCCCCCAGCCCACCGCATTGCCGCGGATCACGCCCAGCACGAGCAGGAACAGCGCGGCGGTGAAGGTGACGGTGCCGATCCAGTCGATGCGCGCGCCCTCTGGATTGCGCGACTCGTTGACCTTCATGCACGTCAGGACAACGGCCGCAACGCCGACCGGCACATTGATGAAGAAGATCGATTCCCAGCCCAGCCCTTCGGTCAACCCACCGCCGAGCAGCGGGCCGACCGCCGCGGCGGCGCCGAGCGTGGCTCCCCATGCGCCCAGGGCCACCCCGCGTTCGCGACCCTGGAACTCCTGGGCGAGGAGCGCAAGCGACGTCGCGAACATGATTGCCCCGCCGACCCCCTGTCCCGCGCGAGCGAAGATCAGGAACAACGCGCTGGGCGAGAGACCGCATAGCAGCGAGGTGAGCGAGAACAGCCCCAGCCCGATCGCGAACACGAGCCTGCGGCCGAGCAGGTCCGCGAGCGTGCCGCTCGTGAGGAGCAGTGAGGCGAGCGTGAGCGCGTAGGCATCGATCACCCACTGGATGTCGGTGAAGCTCGCGTGCAGCGAGCTCGCGATCTTCGGCAAGGCCACGTTCACGATCGTGATGTCGAGCAGCAACATGAACGTGGCGACGCAGACGACGATCAGCGTCCACCACTTACGCTCCATAAGTGGAGATCGTACCCAGCTAGTGGCTCTTCAAGAATCGTTGACCTGGATGGCGAGCGAAAACCGAGCCCAGCTAGGACGCAGGCGCGAAGCTGTAGCAGCGCTACAGCGAGCGCCGAGGACGCCTCTGGGCGATGGTTTGCAGCCGCCAGACAGGGCAAAGATTCGCCGAAGACTCACTAAGCGCGGCCGTAGACGGGAATGGCCGCCCCGTTCGTCGGCGAGGAGGCGTCCGAGAGCAGGTGGGCGATCACGCCGGCGATCTCCGCCGGCTTGACCCACCGCTCGTGGTCCGCCTTGGGCATCGAGGCCCGGTTGGCCGGGGTGTCGATCACGCTCGGCAGGATCGCGTTGCAGCGTATCCCGTCGTCCTTGTACTCGACCGCGACCGCCTGCGCGAACGCGATCACCGCGGCCTTCGAGGAAACGTAGCCCGCGGCGCCGGGGAAGGGCTGGAGGGCGGCGCGAGTGCCGACACAGACGATCGAGCCGCCGC
>JAFASF010000068.1 GCA_019244745.1 Solirubrobacterales bacterium
GCGAACCACCGATACCCGGCGGTGCCCCGCGTGCTGAATAAGGGTCGCATACGGCCCCTTTTTCAGCGCACCCAATACCCGGCCGTCGGCGGCCCCTAGTTATCCCGTCTGGTCGCCACAGATCCGCTCCAGGCCGTCGAGCGCCTCGTCGAGTTTTTTGCCCGTCGCGCGGCGCAGCAGGATGCCACCGGTGCGCGAGTAGCCGCGCAGCTTCTGGCGCTGGGCGATCGTGACCTCGGTGCCACCGTCGACGGGTTCGAGCAGGATCTCGATGATCGACTCGTCGAGCACCCGTTCGAACGGCGTCCCCCCCACCTCCTGCGTCCAGCACCGGCGCCAGGGCGGCTCTGAGGCGACCACTTGGAAGTCCATCCGCACGGGACGCCCCCGTTTGGTCGTGAACACCTGCGTGAACCGATCCGCCTGCACGGCCTCCATGCGCTTGACCCCGGGCCACCACCGCGGCATGTGGTGCGGATCCTCGACGGTGTCCCAGACGCGCTGGTGCGGTGCCGCGATCTTCCTCGTCCGGCTCGTCGTGGGCACCGTCTACTCCGTGTAGTCGATCAGCGCGTGCACGGTATGGGGCGCCAGGCGGGCCCGGCCTCCGAGAAAACTCAGCTCGATCAAGTACGCGCACCCCACGATCTCGCCCCCGAGCCCGGCGACCAGGTCGCAGACGGCGCGGGCAGTCCCGCCCGTGGCCAGCAGATCGTCGTGGATCAACACGCGCGCGCCGCCCGCGAGCGCGTCCGCGTGGACCTGGAGCGCGTCGATCCCGTATTCGAGCTCATAGGAGACCTCCGCCGTCCTGGAGGGCAGCTTTCCCGGCTTCCTCGCTGGGACGAACCCCGCCCCGAGCTGACGCGCGAGCGCCCCGCCCAGGATGAACCCTCGCGCCTCCGCCGCGACCACCAGGTCGACCGCGAGCGGGTCCGCGAAGGCCGCCAGCCCGGTGACCGCCTCATCGAGGCCAACGGGGTCGAGCAGCAGCGGCGTGATGTCCTTGAAGACGATCCCCGGCCTCGGGAAATCGGGGATGTCGCGGACGAGCGCGCGCAGATCGGTCCCCGGGCGCTTGGCGGTCACCGCTACTACGTGACGATCTGGCGCAGATCGCGAATCAGCAGCAGATGCTTGAGGTGGGTGGTGACCGAGGCGAGGTTCTCGAGCGCCTCGATCGCTTCCTTGCGCCGGTCCGGATTGCGGGAGCGCAGCGCGGGGGCGAGGATGCTCTGGAGTAGTTGCGCCTCGCGGTCGGCGGAACTGCGAAAGACCCGGAGGTTGCGTCCTCCCACGCCGTAGCGCGCGAGCTCGGACACCGCCCTTACGATCTCGCGCTCGGTCTCGTCGAAGTAGCGCGTCCCGCCTCGGACCTCGCCCTTGATCACGCCGAAGTCGACCAGCTCGCGCACGAGCGTTGGATCGGCGCTCGTCTCCTCGACCACGTCCTCGAGCGAGTAGAGGGAGCCCGGATCACGCACGGTCACGGTGGCGCGCCGCATCGAACGGCCGTCCCCGGGGGAGGCCACCTCGCGCTCGACGCGGCCGCCCGCGAGCTCCTGGCGGATCACGCGCAGCGGCAAGAACTCATCCCGCTGCAGGCGCAGGATGGTGCGCAGCCGCTGGATGTCCGACTGGGTATAGAGCCGGTAGCCGCCCTGCGTGCGCCGTGGGGAGAGCAGCTTCTGATCCTCGAGGTAGCGGATCTTGGAGATCGAGATGTCGGGGAACTCCTGGTGCAGCGCCTTGCATACCGCCCCGATCGTCACCGCCTTCGGACTCGGACGCGGGCGGTCGGCCGCCGGTTCGGGAGACTCCGGAAACTCGACCGTGGGGTCGCTCGTGTCGGGGGTGGTGGCCATCAGCGGCTGAGAAACGCGAGTTTGTACTTGCCGACCTGAAGCTCGTCGCCGTCGGTCAACCGGTGCGACTCTATGCGGCTACGGTTGACGTAGGTGCCGTTCAGCGACCCGCAGTCGTCCAGGAAGTAGTCGCTTCCCCGGCGCACGATCACCGCGTGGTCGCGCGAGACCGTGATGTCGTCCAGGAAGATGTCGCTGTCGGGCCGGCGGCCCACCGTGAGCCGTTCTCCCTGAAGCGAGAAGCTCTCCCCCGCCCTCCCTCCACCGGCTCGGATCACGAGCGTCGCTCCACGGGCTTGAAAGTCGTCCACGGTGATCTCCTCCAGCTCCCCCGTCTCGCCGACCTTGTAGGTCGCGGTCGTGGCGCCGGGCGGGGGATCTGACTGCGCCAGGAAGGCGCCGCAGCGCTGACAGTAGTTTGCGCCGTCGGCGTTCGCGAAACCACACTCGGGGCAGTGCTGGGCCACCTATTCAGAGTCGGCCGTTTGGACGCGGCCGGCGAGGATGTCGGTCAGCTGCTGGACGTCGGCTCCGGTGATCGCGAGCTCCCCGCTCTCGTCCTTCTTACGCAGGCGGTTGACCAGCTCCGCCCGGAGGATGTCGATCTTGCCGTGGAGAATGCGCCGCCGGTAGGAGATCTCCATCTCCTCCTCCGTCAACTGCTTGATGAGGTCCTTGAGCTCCTGATCGTTCAACGAGCCAAGGTCGGGAAAGGTGTCCATTGGTCGGATTCCCTTCTGGAGGGTCGCGGTGGCCGCTGAGGGCGAGTATACGCCCGGATATCAGAGGGTCAAGCTCAGCTTGAGACTTCGGATCCAGATCGCGGGGAGCGCCGAGCCTTCAGCTCCGCTAGGCCGGCGCGAACGTAAAGGACGGTCGCGAGAATGGCGAGCCCCATCCCGAGGTAGAGCATGACCAGCGCGACCCAGTGGATCCCAACCATGGCGAAGAAGGGCGCCCCCAGGATCGGTGCCACCCCCAGCCGCCCCGGCCAGTTGATCTTCAGCTCGATCCCCCGCCTGAGGGCGTAACGGCTGATCGCGAGCATCAGAAGCTCGCGCCCGATCACGATCGCGATCGCCCATCTCGGCAGCAGCTCGAAATACCAGCAGACCACCATCCCCGAGATCACGAGCAGCCTGTCCACGACCGGGTCCAGCAGCGCCCCGAGGCGGCTGTACTGGCCGGTCAGCCGGGCCACGAACCCGTCGAGGTAGTCGGTCCACCCGATCACCGCGTACAGGACCGCCGCCAGGGTGCTCTGCCCGTCGCTGCTGGATAGGGCGATGATCAGGAACGCGGGGATCCCCGCCAGCCGGACGAACCCGATCGCGTTCGGGATCGTCCACGGGTGCCACGGGCGACCGGAGACGGTCGCCTCCGGCGCGGGGCCGGACCGGTCGATGCCGAACAGCCGCCGCTTGCTGATGTCGTGGCTCACGACGCCGCGGGGTGAATCGTTACGGGAGACCTCGCCAGAGCTCGGCGATTGCGTCGGCGGCGCCGTCGAGCGGCACCGTGCGAGTCTCGCGGCCACGGCGAATCTGCACCTCGAGCTCGCCTGAGGCGAGCACTCGCCTTCCGACCGTGATCCGGGCGGGGCACCCGAGCAGCTCGGCGTCGGCGAATTTCTCCCCCGGCCCGGCGTCGCGATCGTCGTACAACGTCGCCAGACCCCGTTCCTGGAGCTCGCCGTAGAGCCGCTCGGCGAGAGCCCGCTCCTCGCTGTCGGGCTTGCCGATGACCACCAGCTCGAGGTCGAAGGGTGCCATCGCGCGCGGCCAGGAGATCCCCTGCTCGTCGGCATACTGCTCGACGGCGGCGGCCGCTGCCCGTGCGGGACCGAACCCGTAGGAGCCCATCCAGATGAGCTGTTCGGCGCCCGATTCGTCCAGGTACCGCGCGCCGAGCGGCTCGGAGTAGCGGGTTCCCAGCTTGAAGATGTTGCCGACCTCGATCGCGCGCTCGATACGGATGGCCGCACCGTTGACGCTGTCTCCGGCCACTACGGAGCGGACGTCCACCGGTTCGAACCGAAAGTCGCGGCCTGGCTGCACGCCGCGAAGGTGGGCATCGGGCTTGTTCGCGCCCGCCACGTAGCCGCCGCCGGCCACCGCCTCGTCGAGCAGGATCGGCATTCGCGCGCCGACCGGGCCGATGAACCCCGGCGGCCCGAGCCACTTCTCGACCTCTCCGCCGGTGGCGGGCCGGAAGTCGCTTCGTAGCGCGACCCGGAGCTTGATGTCGTTCACGCGATGGTCCCCGCGGACAACGACCAGCTTCATCTCCGTGTCGTCGTCGGGAAACACCGGGAACGCCTTCAGCACCGCGCCGGCGGGCACGCCGAGGTCCTGCGCCACCGCCTCGACCGTGGTCATCCCGGGCGTGTGGACCTCCTCCGGCTGCTCGAGCGCCGGCGGCAGTGGCACGGGCTGGGCCCGGGCGCGGGCGACCTCGACGTTGGCGGCGTATCCGGGCGCGAGGGCCACGTCGTTCTCCCCCGCAGCGCAGGGTGCCATGTATTCGTGCGCGCCCAGCCCTCCCATAACTCCGACGTCGGCCTCCACCCGGTACCACTCGAGCCCGCAGCGATCGAGCATCCGGTCGTAGGCCTCGATGTGCTTCCGGTAGGCGGCGTCTAGTCCCTTGCCGTCGCGGTCGAACGTGTAGGAGTCCTTCATGATGAACTCGCGGGTGCGCAGCACCCCCGCGCGCGGGCGGGCCTCGTCGCGTTCCTTGACCTGGAAGTGGTAGAGGATCAGCGGCAGGTCTCGGTAGGAGCGGACGGCGGCGGCGACGTGGCCGGTGACGATCTCTTCGTGGGTCAGCGCGAGGACCATGTCGGCCCCGCGGCGGTCCTTGAGCTTGAACAGCTCCTCGATCGGATAGCGGCCGCTGCGCTTCCACGGCTCAGCGGGATGGAGCACGGGCATGAGCATCTCCTGACCGCCGATCGCGTTCATCTCCTCGCGGACGATCTGGACGATGCGCTGGTGCACCCGCCAGCCCGCCGGCAGCCAGGTCCACAGGCCCGAGCCGACCTGCCGGACCAAGCCGGCGCGGACCATCAGCTTGTGGGAGATGGCCTCCGCGTCGGCGGGGGGCTCGCGCTCGGTGGGCAGGAAGAACGACGACAGTCGGGTCACGTGCCGCCGAAGCGTACCTTCCACCCGTCTGGCGCCCGATTGTGGTCTGATTCAGCGAGTTCTTCCGTGAACCGTCCGCAAGGAGACCTGTATGGCGTACTCAGTTCCCCCGCTTCCCTACGACTACGGCGCGCTCGAGCCGCACATCGACGAGCAGACGATGCGCGTGCACCACGACAAGCACCATCAGGCCTACGTCGACAACGCCAACAAGGCGCTCGAGGGCACCGAGTGGGCGGACAAGTCGGTCGAGGAGGTCCTGAAGAACCTGGGCTCGATCCCGGAGGACAAGCGCGGCCCGGTGCGCAACAACGCCGGCGGCCACTACAACCACTCGTTGTTCTGGCCGTGGATGTCGCCGAACGGCGGCGGCGAGCCGGATGGCGCTCTGCGCCAGGCGATCGACTCCGCGTTCGGCTCCTTCGACGAGTTCAAGGGCGCACTCAAGGCCGCCGGGGTGGGGCGGTTCGGTTCGGGATGGGCGTGGCTGGTACACGATGGGTCGGGTCTCGCGATCGTCTCAACGCCGAACCAGGACAGCCCGATCAGCGACGGCAAGACGCCGCTCCTCGGCGTCGACGTGTGGGAGCACGCCTACTACCTCAAGTACCAGAACCGCCGGCCGGACTACATCGATGCCTGGTGGAACGTGGTTGATTGGTCCAAGGTGGCGGAGGGGTTCGCCTCAGTCGCCGGTTAGCTGCGCCCCGCTCCCTCAGCGGTTAGCCCCGCTCCGCCACGCCTCAAAAAACGGACGTGGTTGACCTTTTGACGAACATACGCGCATAAAGTCACGCACGTGCCCGCTCCCCGCGATTTCGCCCGGCGGCTCAATTGCGACCCCGACACAAGCGCGGTTCGGCTCGCAACCAACCTCAAAAATCAGCGGTTTCTCGGCCAGCCTCAGAAGCGGGACGCCCGCTACGTGCGGGTGCGCGTGAACCTCCGTCCGGCGACGGGCGACGCTTCCTTGTCGGCGGCGGCGGCCTCCATTGCGGCCATGCGTTCGGGGGTCATCGCGCTCGCGTCCTCGTTCTCGGCCAGCCAGGATCTCGCCTCGGCGGCCCGCGACTCGTCCCGCACCACCCGTTTGCCGGCCTTGTAATACCGGTCGATCTCGGCGAACAGCTCGTCGACGAGTCGCTCGGTCGGGACCTTCTTCAGCGGCTCCCCGCGCGAGTAGATCATGCCCGTGTCCTTGGCGCCGGTGATCCCGAAGTCCGCGTGCCGCGCCTCCCCGATGCCGTTGACCGCGCACCCAAGGACCGAGACCTCGATCGGGTCCTCGTAGGCCTCGAGCCGCCGCTCGATCTCGGCCACCACCGTGTCCATGTCGAACTGCAGCCGCCCGCAGGTGGGACACGCGATCAGCACCGGGCCCCGCTCGCGCAGCTTCAACGCCTTGAGGATCTCCCACCCGACCTTGACCTCCTCCTCGGCGTGGAACGTGGACAGAGAGATCCGGATCGTGTCGCCGATCCCATCGGCCAGGAGGGTGCCGAGGCCCACAGCCGACTTCAGCGAGCCCGACCACTTGGTGCCCGCCTCGGTGATCCCGAGATGCAGCGGATACGGGATCCGCTCGGAAAGCAGCCGGTTGGAGGCGATTGTGTTGGGCACGCTCGTCGACTTCATCGAGACCTTGAAGTTGGTGAAGTCCAGCCGCTCCATCAGCTCGACGAACTCGACCGCGGCCGTCACGAGGGCCTCGACCGGGTTCTCGAACTCCAGTTCCCGCAGGTGCTTGGGCAGCGAGCCCGAGTTCACGCCGATGCGCAGCGGCGTCCCGAGCTCGTTCGCCCGGTTGGCAACCAGCGCCACCTTGTCGGGCCCCCCGATGTTGCCCGGGTTCAGCCGCACGCAGTGAGCGCCGGCGTCGAGCGCCTTGAGCGCCAGCGTGTAGTTGAAGTGGATGTCGGCGATCACCGGGATCGGCGACGCCTGCACGATTTCTTTCAGCGCCTCGACGTCCTGGTCGCGCGGCACGGCGACCCGCACGATGTCAGCGCCCGCCTCCGCGACACGCTTGATCTGATCCATCGTGGCCCGCAGGTCCGCGGTCTCGGTCTTGGTCATCGTCTGGACCGCGACCGGGGCACCGCCCCCGATCGGGACCCCGCCGACGTTGATCTGTCGCTGGGAAGCCATCGCCGCCCACGAGTGTAGAGGCGGGGAGCTCGCGCAACTTCCACCCCCGTGGCCGGTTGCTTTCAACCGTGCTCAAAACCAAACGTCTCATCCCCATCGCCGCGCTGCTGACCGTGGCGGGCGGTATCCACGCTCCGCTCGCGGCCGCATCCGGCAACCAGGAGGCGGTCTTTCAGGACGACGTCCAGCTGAAGAGCAACCCGGTCGGCACCCTCGCGACGCTGCGCACGCTCGGGGTCACCCGCGTGCGGGTGTTCGTCACCTGGAGCTCTATCGCACCCGGCTCGGGCTCGCGCCGCCGCCCCAGGGGCTTCAACGCGGCCAATCCAGCCGCATATCCGGCGCGAAATTGGGCGATCTACGACCGGATCGTGCAGGACGCGGCCGCGGACGGGATCGGCCTGGACTTCACGCTCACGGGTCCTGCGCCGCTGTGGGCCACCGGCCCCGGCATGCCCCCCGGCGGTCCGTACGGACAGTGGAAGCCCTCCGCCTCCGAGTTCAAGGGCTTTGCGCACGCCATGGGCACGCGCTACAGCGGCCGCTACCGGCCCGCCCGCGCCTCGCAACCGCTGCCACGGGTCAACTTCTGGGCGATCTGGAACGAGCCCAATTACGGCATCGATCTGGCCCCCCAGGCGACCAACAACGACACGATCGAGGTCGGGGCGGTCGAGTATCGAAGCCTCCTGAACGCGGCGTGGAGCGGCCTGCAAGCCACCGGCCACGGCCGTGACACAATTCTCATCGGCGAGACCGCTCCGCGCGGAGCGGACCACCCGATCGGCAACTTCAACGGCGTCAAACCGCTCCGCTTTCTGCGCGCGCTGTACTGCGTTGACTCGAGCTACCGGCAGCTCCGGGGCTTGGCCGCCGCCGACAGGGGCTGCCCCACGTCCGCGGCCGGCTCGCGCCGGTTCCGCGCCGCCAACCCGGCGCTGTTCCAGGCCACCGCGTTCGCCGACCACCCCTATACCAAGCAGGGAGCCGAGGTGGCCCCGAACGTGCCGACCACGAGCGATCCGCGGAGGTTCAGGAGCGACCCCGACTACGCCGACCTGCCGGTGGTCCCGCGGCTCGAGGGCGTGCTCGACCGCCTGCAGCGGATCTACGGCTCGCGCACCCGATTCAGCGTGTGGAACACCGAGTACGGGTACCGCGCGAGGCCGCCCGATGACCACGCCAACATCAGCCAGGCCACCGCGTCGTATTACCTGAACTGGGCCGAGTACCTGAGCTGGCGACAATCCCGGCTGGTCAGCTACTCGCAGTACCTGCTGGTCGACGCCCCAAGCGGGTTCTTCGCCAGCGGGCTCGAGCTTGCCAGCGGCGCTCACACGGCCATGTTCGACGCTTACCGGATGCCGTTGTACCTGCCGGTGACCTCGACCCGGCGGGGCCGTCGGCTCGAGGTCTGGGGCTGCGCCCGCCCGGCCCACTTCGCCGCGCTCGATTCGCACGCGGCGCAACGGGTCTCGATCCTGTTCCAGGCCGGCTCGAGAGGGGCGTTCAGGACGCTGGCGACCGTCCCCATCACGAACGTCCGGGGCTACTTCGACGCCCGCGTGACGTTCCCGGGCAGCGGCACGGTGAAGCTTGGGTGGACGTACCCGGGCGGCCAGACGGTGTTCAGCCGCACGGTCAACGTCACGATCCGCTAGTGCAGCGTCCGGCGCACTAGCGCCTGTCGACTGTCGGTCCGCCGGCGCTCGCTTTGCGCCGGCGGACCGCTACCACCCCAAAGCCCGCGGCCGCGACCACGAGAACTCCGAGCACCACGAGCAGCGGTGTGGGCAGGAACGATCCGCCCGATCCAGTGGCGGAGGCGCTGTGCACATGGCCCGAGCCGACCTCGGCCAACAGCTGGTTCTGGAGCACGCCGTAGCAGTCGGTGTACTCCTTGATGTCGGCCGGCATCGTGTTGAGCCCCTGCTGCAACTCCTGCGGCGTGTAGGAGCGGGTCAGCCGGAGATGCGCGTTGCAGTCGGCGACCGGCGAGGGCTGGGCGGCCGACGCGCCCGCCGCCGGGAGCAGTCCGAAACCGCCCGCGCACACAGCGGCGATGACGGCGAGCCACGTGATGAACCTCACGATCACTGGCCAAAGGTTATGCGGCCCCGGGTTGAATCGACGCCAGCGCTCGCGCCCGGGGCAGATCGACGACCGCATTCTCAGCCGACCGCGCGCGCCAGAATCATCCGCATGCGCGTCCTGATGCTCCACAACCGTTACCGCTTCGAAGGGGGCGAGGAGCGGGCGGTGGCCGACATCATCGAGCTGCTCAGGGCACATGGCCACACCGTCTACTCGCTCGAGCGATCGAGCGCGCGGCTCACCAGGCGCCAGGCCGCGCAAGCGCTCGTGTCGGGCGGGGCCGACCCCGAAGAGGTGGCCCAGGCCGTCAAACAAATTCGCCCAGACGTCGTTCATGCGCACAACCTCCACCCGTCGTTCGGATGGCGTGCCCTGGCCGCCGCTCGGGGCGCCGGCGCCCGAACCGTGCTCCACGTGCACAACTTCCGGCTGTTCTGCGCGATCGGGGTGGCCTACCGGGAGGGGGCGCCCTGCTTTCGCTGCCGCGGTGCGGACACGCGTCCCGGAGTCCGGTTTCGCTGCCGCGGCTCCGTCCACGAGGCGATCGTCTACGCGGTCGGTTTACACGCGCAGCAGCCACGGATCTTCGAGCATGCCGAGCGGTTCGTAGCCGTGAGCGACGCGTCCGCGCGTCGATTGTTCGAACTGGGTCTGCCGGCCGATCGCACGCACACGGTCAGGAACTTCCTGCCCGCGGCAAGCTTCGCCCCCGCCTCGCACGCCGGGAGGGGCGAGTTCGCCCTCGCCGGCGGCAGGCTGGTGGAGGAGAAGGGCTTCGACACCGCCGTGGCCGCCGCCCGCGCCGCCAAGGTACCGCTGGTGATAGCCGGCGATGGTCCCGATCTCGAGCGGCTGCGCCACCTCGCCGGGGGCGACGATGTGCGCTTTGTCGGCAGGCTCGACCGGGGCGCGATGGCCGAGGTGCGCGGACGCGCCGGCGTGGTGCTGGTTCCCTCCCGATCCGAGGAGGCATGTCCGTACGCGGCGCTCGAGGCGCTCGCCGATGGCGTCCCGGTCCTCGCCAGCGACTACGGCGGACTGCCGGAGGTCGTCGGCTCGGAGGCCGTGGTGGCCGGCCGCGACCCACGAGCATGGGCCCACGCCCTCGAGCACCTCTGGCGAGACCCGGAGCGGCGCCAAACCCGAGGCTCCGATGCACTCGAGCGAGCGCGGGCGCTCTTCTCCCAGGAGCGCTACTTCAACGACCTGATGAGCGTTTATCAGTCCTGACCGCCGCTTTTCTATCCTGGCGCGCCGGTGTCCCCATGCCCCTGAAGCGTTCGCCCATCCCCCTGGGAGCCGTCGCCGCCGTCGCGACGGCCCTGCTCGCCTTCGGATGCGGAGGATCCTCCAAGTCCAAGTCGGCGCCGGCA
>JAFASF010000125.1 GCA_019244745.1 Solirubrobacterales bacterium
CGAACGCGCCGCGCAACAGATCCGCGAGCACTTCGCCGCCGGGCGGCTGACCGAGGACGAGCTAAACGAGCGGGTTCAGGCGACGGTTCGGGCGCAGACCGAGGAGGAGCTGCGGGCGGTGCTGGCCGATCTGCCCGCGCTGCCGCCGACGCCGCAAGAGGTCAAGGCGGAGCTGGCGCACCGCCGCAGCCATCTTCAGCGCCGCCTGCTTCAGGAGAGCGACGGCGGAGTCGTGCTTTTCCTGATCTGCACGGCGATCTGGGTGGCTTCCGGCGCGAACGGCCAGTTCTGGCCGATCTGGGTCGCCCTGGTAGCCCTGATCCCGCTCATAAGAAATGGCTGGCGCCTGTACGGGCCGGCGCCCGAGCTCGACCAGGTGGAACGCGAGCTGGCGCAGAAGAACGCGCTTCGGTCCGCGCACCGCGCCGGCGGCGCGCAGCGCGCCGAGCAGTACGCCGAGCGCTACGGCGAGCGCCACGCGCGCCGCGCCGAGCGCTACGCCCGGCGGCACCGGCCGCGCTGAGCGCGCCCGCGCTACTGCTTGACGTGCCGGACGTGGTCCGGCTGGATCACGAACTTGATCCGCTCCTCGCCGGGCTGGCGGTACGGATACTCGTCCTGTCCGATGTACTTCTTCGCGAGCTTGTTGATGTGGTCGTCGGCTCCCTCGCGCGAGCCGGTGGCCATTCCGCGGATCTCGACGAAGTGGTACGGGTTGCCGGACTCGAACACGACCGCGGTGATCCGCGGGTCGCGCTGAAGGTTCGTCGGCCACAGGCGGCCGATCGCGCTGTTGACGGCCACGGCGCCGTCCTCGGCGGAGATCCAGACCATCGTGTTGTGAATCGCTCCGTTCGCGTTGATCGTCGAGATCACCGCGTAGTTGGGCTGCTCGAGCAGCTCGCGCACTGGGGGGTCGTTGAGGCTGGCCATGCGCGGCAATCTACCCTGCCGGTCGAGCCGGCAATCCGCTGCTAGGGTTGATCCGCAGATGACCACCGCCCCCTCCGAGCCGCTCTCCCAGCGCCTCGCGGCGATCCGCGAGCAACTGACCCTGCTCGCGGACTATCTTTGACCCGGCCGGGCTGAGCGAGCGCCTCGCCGCGCTCGAGGCGGAGATGGGGGAGCCCGGTTTCTGGGAGGACCAGGAGCGGGCGCCGAAGGTGACCGCTGAGCACGCGCGCGCGAGCCGCAAGCTGTCGGTGTTCCGCGAGCTCGAGCGAGATGTCGACGACCTCGAGCCGCTGGCCGAGCTGGCCGAAGAGGATCCCGAGATCGCCCTCGAGCTCGACGATCAGATCGGCGCCGTCCAACGCCGCCTCGACGAGCTCGAGGAGGAACGACTGTTCTCCGGCCCCTACGACGCCGGCGACGCGCTGGTGACGGTCAACGCCGGCGCCGGCGGCACCGACGCTCAGGACTGGGCCGAGATGGTCCTGCGCATGGAGATGCGCTGGGCGGAGAAGCGCGGCTTCGAGGTCGAGCTGCTGGAAGTCTCGCCGGGGGAGGAGGCGGGCATCAAGTCGGCCACGTTCCTGGCCAAGGGTGAGAATGCCTACGGGCTGTTCAACGCGGAGAAGGGCGTGCACCGCCTGGTCCGCCTATCTCCGTTCGACGCCGCCCACCGCCGCCAGACGAGCTTCGCCGGCGTGGAGGTCTCGCCGGTCGTCGACGAGATCGAGGGGCTCGAGATCGACGACGACGACCTCCAGGTCGATACCTACCGCGCCAGCGGCGCCGGCGGCCAGCACGTCAACAAGACGAGCTCCGCGGTTCGGATCACCCACAAGCCCACCGGGATCGTCGTGCAGTGCCAGAACGAGCGCTCGCAGTCCTCGAACAAGGCGGAGGCGATGACGATGCTGCGCTCGAAGCTGCTCGAGCTCGAGGAGCGCAAGCGCCGCGAGGAGATCGCCCGTGAGAAGGGCGAGGCCCAGGACGTGAACTTCGGCTCGCAGATCCGCTCCTACGTGCTGCACCCTTATCAGGTCGTCAAGGACCACCGCACCGACCACGAGATGGGCGACGTCAACCGGGTGCTCGACGGGGATCTCGACGGGTTCGTGCGCGCCTACCTGCTCAAGGCCGCCAACTCTGGGCCCTCGGGCAACGAGTGAGCGCCCGTCCGCCGGCGGCGCAGCCGACCGCGCCCTATCTGGAGGCCGTGACCGCGTACGGGTTCCGTGGCTCGATGCGTTTTCACGTGCCCGGCCACAAGGGCGGAGAGGGCGCCGACCCCGGCTTGCGTACCGCGCTGGGTGACCGGGCGCTGCTCCTCGATGTCCCACTCGACATCGAGGGGATCGACGTCGGTCCCTCGCCCACGCCCTACGAGCGAGCAGAGGCGCTGGCCGCGAAGGCGTACGGCGCCGAGCGAACCTGGTTTCTGACCAACGGCGCCACTCAGGGCAACCATGCGCTGTGCCTGGCGCTCGCCTCGCAGGGCACCCGGGTGCTCCTGCAGCGCAACTCGCACGCGAGCCTGATCGACGGCTTGGTGCTGAGCGGCGGCTCGCCGAGCTTCGTGGCGCCGATCTATGACGACGAGCTCGGCATGGCGCACGGCGTCACGCCCGACGCGCTCCGCGATGCCCTGGTGCGTGCCCCGGAGGCCCGCGCTGTATTCATCACCTCTCCGACGTACTACGGGATGGCGGCCGACGTCGAGGCCTGCGCGGAGGTCGCGCACCGCGCCGACGCGCCGCTGATCGTCGATAACGCCTGGGGATCGCATTTCGGCTTTCACAACAAACTGCCTCAGTCACCGCTGCGGCTCGGGGCCGACGCGATGATCGCCTCGACGCACAAGATCGTGGGGAGCCTGACGCAGTCGGCGATGCTGCTGGTGGCATATGGCAGCCGCGTGGACACCGATGCGGTCGGACGCGCGGTGCGGTTGGTGCGCTCGACGAGCCCGAGCTCGCTGCTCATGGCCTCGCTCGACGCAGCGCGCCGGCAGCTCGCCCTCCACGGCGAGGCGCTGCTCGACCGCACGATCGAGGCCGCCGCGCGGGCGCGCGAGGCGATCGTGGCGGTGCCGGGATGCTCGGTCCTGGGCGAGGACTTCGTCGGCCGGCCGGGCATCGCCGGGTGGGATCCGCTACGGATCGTGATCGACGTCCGCGGCACCGGCTGCACGGGGTACGAGGTCGCGGCCGCGCTGCGCGCGTCCTACGACATCTACGTGGAGCTCGCGACGCACGCGACGCTGGTGCTGGTTCTCGGGCTCGGCCAGCCGGTCGAAGCCCTCGAACGCCTGGCGCACGATTTCGCCGAGACCGTGAAGCGGATCTCGCGAGCGGGCGAGCGGCCGCCGATCACCAGGCCCCCGCTGTCGCTCGAGCACGAGACCGTGGTCTCTCCACGCGAGGCGTTCCTCGGCAGGAGCGAGGCTGTCCCGGTCCAGCAGGCGATCGGGCGGATCTCGTGCGAGTCGATCGCCGGCTACCCGCCGGGCGTGCCATCGCTGCTGCCCGGCGAGCGGGTGACCGGCGAGGTCGTCGCGTACCTGCGCGAGCTCACGGCCGCCGGGGCGCGGCTGCATGGGGCCGCCGATCCGACGTTCGCGACCGTGCGGGTGCTGGCCGAGGGGGCGTAGTCGCGCCGGCGCCCGGCCTGGTGGGCACGGGCGCCGGCGAGCAGGCGGTTGCTACTTGACGACCTTGATCTCGCCCTGCATCCAGGGATGGATAGCGCAGAAGTAGTACAGGGTCGTGCCGGCCTTGGCCGAGACTAACCAGCTGGCCGTCTTGTGCGGGCCGCCCGGCGTGATGACCAGCGAGTCGCCCTCCTGGTTCAGCCCGTTCGGCCCGGCGTTGGTTTGGTAGGCCTTGAAGCCCAGGTTCGGGTTGTTCACGTTGATCAGGAGCTTCGGCGCGATCTCCCGCACCACCTTGTTCGTGAAGATGTTGTCGATCTGGGCGGCGGTCCGCGGCAGATCCTTCTTCAGCGCGATCACCAGAACGTGCGGATCGCCGGAGTTGTCCGAATTGATCAGCTTGATCGCCTCGCCGGAGTGCACGGTGATGATTCCCGGCGTCCACTGGAGGTGGTTGATGTCCAGCAGGTTCGGCGGGTTGGCCGGGTTCGGCACGAACGTGTCGAAGCTCTTGGTCTTGATCACCGCGGTCCGGCCGGCGGCGCCGGCGTTGGCCACGGCGACGACGGCAATCAGCGCACACGCCAGCACGAGCACGGCGAGTGTACGTCGCATGAAACCCCCTCTTTTGATCCTTGCCCTTGGCCCAGCGGCCCCGGCCGCCCGACGGGCCCCTATGTGGCGCGGGAGCTTACCGGGGAATCCGGCCGGAAGCAAGGCGGCCGCCCGGGCCCAGGCAGCCCGGGCGACCAAGATGATTCAGCCGGTGACGACGACCGTCCCGCGCATGAACGGGTGGATCAGGCACTGGTAGTGGTACGTGCCCGGTTTGGTGAACGTGATCTTCGCTCCAGGCGGGAGGGGGGTCGTGACGTCCTCGTCGAGCGCGCCGGTGTTCGCGAAGCCGTTCCCGTGCGATGCCGGGTTGAGCGTGAGCGGAGTCCCGGGCGGCGAGCTCGGGTAGATCGCGGTCGGCGACGGTATGGGCCCATTGAACGAATCGGCCAACGGCTTGAGGTAGCCAGCGGGACCGAACGTGGCGGTATGGGTCTCACCGGTCAGCGGCGACATCGCGAACGACACGGTCGTCCCGGTCTTCACGTGCAGCGTGGAGGGGAACATCGCCAGGACCTCGACGTTGTCCTTTCCGGCCACGCCGAGGCTCACCCGGCTGCCGTGGATCCTGGTCTTGTCGAGGCGCTTGGCCACCTTCAGGTCACGCGCGGTCTGGAGGGTGACGGTGACGGCATTCTGCGCGCCGGAGGGAGTTGGCTTGCTCTTCGGCAGCACCACGATGGTCCCTTGCATGTCGTAGTGCACATCGCAGAAGTAGTGGTAGACGCCGGGCTTCAGGAACTTGATGTTGAACGGGGTCGGGGGACCGACCGGGAGGCCGGAGTCCACGCGCGAGGTTCCGTTGTACGTCTTGCCGCCCAGGGGCGCGCCGAGCTGCGGGTTGAAGCCGAGGACCGGCTGCCCGTTGAACCAGAACGGATTGCCGGCGAAGTCGTTCAGCCCGCTCGCCTTGGCGCCGGTCGGCAGGATCAGCGGCAGGTCGCTGCCGCCCTTGGCCGGGATGTCGATGCTGTGGAAGCCGATCGACATGCCCCGCCACGAGATCGTGTCGCCCACGTTGAC
This sequence comes from Solirubrobacterales bacterium, assembly GCA_019244745.1. Classification (GTDB taxonomy): domain Bacteria; phylum Actinomycetota; class Thermoleophilia; order Solirubrobacterales; family Solirubrobacteraceae; genus Palsa-465. The sequence goes on from JAFASF010000125.1 coordinate 5,237, forward strand.
CGTCACCGTGTGCGGGAAGAAATCGAGCGCCTCGGCCGAGTAGGCCTTGTGCATCGTCTTCTGAAACCCGGGCGGTCCACCCGCCCACACCGTCTGGGTACGTGCGGCAGCCGTCGCCGGCAACGCGATCGCGGCCATCGCCGTGCACGCAACCGCCAGAGCCCCCTTCTTTACTCCCATCATGCCCCTCTTCGTTTGATAACGATTCGTCACAAACCCTACACAAGAGCGGGTCGTGATTGCAACTCCGGGCCTCACTAACCTCGCTCAGCGGTGCAGACAACAATCTCCGACATCGTCGCCCGCGCGCTGGCCGAGGACTTGGGCGACCGCGACGTCACCAGCGAGGCGACCGTTCCAGAGGGAGCGCGGGCCCGCGCCGAGATCACCCAAAAGGCGCCGGGCGTCGTGTTCGGTCTCGAACCGGCCGAGGAGACGTTTCGGGCGCTCGATCGCGACGTCGTGGTCGGGCGGCTGACCGAGGAGGGCGTGTGGCGCAACGGCGGCCTGGTGCTGAGCGCAGAGGGCTCGGCGCGAGCGATCCTGTCCGCCGAGCGAACCGCCCTGAACTTCCTGCAGCGCCTCTCGGGAGTGGCGACGATGACCGCGCGCTGCGTGCGCGCGGTGGAGGGCACGGGGGCCAAGA
>JAFASF010000137.1 GCA_019244745.1 Solirubrobacterales bacterium
CTGCGATCAGGACGCGGATCGTCACCCCGGTACCTCGATCTCGACCCGCCAGCCCTCGGTGGTCGGGCCGGCTGACATCGTGCCCCCTGCCCGTTCGACGCGCTCACGCAGCCCCTCCAGTCCCCGGCCTCCACCCATTCCCTCCCGAGCAGGGATCGCTGAGAATCCGTTGTCGACCGAAAGCCTGGTGCTCTCATGCTCGTAGCGCACGGTGACGGTCGTGCATGCGCTCGGCGCGTACCGCGCGACGTTGGTCAGCGCTTCCTGCGCGCCGCGGTACAGCGCGAGGCTGGGATCGGCCGGGAGCGTCCGGGCCGATCCCTCGATCCGTAGCGTGACGTCGAGGTTCACGTCGGCCTTGTAGCTGTCGATCAGCGACGGTAGCTGTGCGAGGGTAGGTAGTGGCTCTCCTCGCAGCGCGCCGACGGCCTGGCGAGCGTTGGCGAGTCCGGCTTTGACGAGCTCGCTGGCGCGGTCGATCGCCTCGCTGAGACGCGGTGTGGCGTGTTCGCGATCGGCGAGCTTGCGCGCCCCCTGCAGCTGGATCGCGGCGCCGGACAGGGAATGCGCGAGTACGTCGTGCAGCTCGCCCGCGATCCGGCCACGCTCGGCGATCGCCGCCGCGCGGGCCTGCTCATCGCGTGCATCCTCTAGCTCGGCCATCAGCAGCTCGGTCTCGTCCTGGCTCTCCCGAGACCGCTTGAGGAACTCTGCCACGACCCCCAGCAGCACGGTCACCAACACTTCGGCCGCGACAGCCGACGACGAGCTTCCAGCGATCGCTGTGACGAGGGCGAGGGCAACGGTGATCGCACCGGCCAGCGCGACGCCGGCCTTGATCGGCAGCCGAGTGATCGCCAGAAACACGGCCACACCGGCCGCGACGCCGGACGCTCCCTCGAGCTGAAGCCCGCCGATCGCCGCACCGGCGGCGCCCATGATCGCGATCACGGCCGCCTGCAGCCCGAGGCTGCGCTCGGGAAAGCTCTCGCGGATCGTGATCAACAGCGCCACGGCGAACACACACAGCGCGAGCGTCACCGCCAGTCCCTTGCCGTGCAGTGCCGGCACCGGATGGCTGTTGGCGCTGCCGAGCACCACCACGAGGATCAACGCCCACCCGAGCGGACGCAGCGACCGTCGCTGGCGATGCAGGCGCTCCTGAGCCCGCGCCCGAGCCTCAGCAACTCGATCGCTATCCGATCCTGAGCCTAGCCCTGATTCGCTCACCGCGGTGGGGACGATAGAACGCGATCCGGCCCGCCAGGAGCGGGCCGGATCATGTGATGTGGGAAGGTCGCTGGTCACGCCGCGGCGGGGATGGCGACGCTGGACTGCATTGCGTGGCGGCCACGGAGCTGGACGATCGCGATCCGGGTGCTGACCTCGAGCAGCGCCATCATTACCAGCGCCACTGGCCAGGCGGCAGCGCCGATCTGGTGCGCGGTGCTGAAGCTGACGACCGCGTGGTGCGCGCCGTGGGAGAGGGCGAACGCGAACACCATCCGCGAGCCGATCCCCGCGATCAAAAGCGCCCCGGCGATCCAGCCGACCCGCGCGACCGCGAGACCATTCTCGCCAGCATGGACGTGGGTAGCACAGCCGCTGGCGACACCCAGCGCAAGGCCGACGACCCCGAGCGCGGCGATCAGCACCAGATCGTTGCCGGCGGTCGGGATCGAGCGCACATACAGGTGGGTGACGTAGGCCACGATCACCAGCGGAATGATCACGCTACGACGATCAAGCTCGCGCTCATGAGCCTGACGGAAGACGATCACGACAAACACGGCGTTGATGAGGTAATCGGTAATGGTCATGGGCACCATGATCTGCTTCAAGCGCCCCTTCGTCGTCGGCCCCAGGGTTGAATCACGGGTTGATTTCAGACCTCAACCCACGGGTTGACCGGCGGCGGATCCCCACGCGCCGATGAACACGTGTTATCGCCGGTCGAGCGCCGGTACCGTCGGAATCGCTCCGCTCGACGCACGCGAGCCTACCCCCAAGTGGCCGGCCAGCTTATGGCCTGCCGAGCGTGCCCCGACGCCTACTGAGGCGAACCCATCGCTGGCGGCCGGGGCGTCTCCTCGGTGGATCCCGACGGCGCGACGAGCTACCCGACCTGGCGCGTACGATTACGTTTGTGGAGCGGGCTCAAGGGGTCAATGCACCACGTCTTGCGTGGTCGACACTGAGCTCCGCCGCGAAGTCGTGGCGCGCTATTTCCACCGGGCCGGCTACGCAACCGAGACCGCCGCAGATGGGGCGCTGGCCGCCGATGCCGCGACCGCGCTTCATCCCGACCTGGTCGTGCTCGACGTCAAGTTGTCGCGAGTCGATGGCCTCGAGGTGATGCGTCGGCTTCGGGCCGAGGATCCCGCCCGCCCCGCGGTCATCATGCTGAGCGGGACGGACGATGCGGCCGACCGGATCTCGGGCTCCGCCTAGGCGCCGACGACTACGTCGTCAAGCCTTCTCTCCCGCCGAGCTCGTTGCGCGAGCCGATGCCGTCATGCGCCGCCTGGACCCGACCACCGAACGGCCGGCACCGATCGCATTCGGCGAGCTCGAGAGTGATCCGGCCGCCAGACGGGTCCACGTCCAAGGCGAGGAGGTCCGGTTGGCCCAGCGGGAACTAAGATCGATCTACTGCTGTTCCCCGCGAAGCATCCGAGCCACGCATTCACTCGGGACGAGTTGACGCGCGCGATCTGGCAGTACTCGTTCTACAGCGACACCTCGACCGTGTCGGTTCACATGCGCCGGCTTCGCACCAAGATCGGGGCCGACCCGGCCAATCCGCGCCACCTCCAAACCGTGTGGGGCGTGGGCTACCGATTTGAGCCCTGGCCGAGGCACAGCCGGAACTCGAGTGCTTCCGGCTCGGAGGACTCCGCCGGCTGAAACCCGAGCTTGCGCAGGACCGCGATCGACGGCGCGAGGTGCTCGAACGTGTGCGCGACTACGACTTCAGCCCCCCGCTCCCACGCGGCCTCAATCAGCGCGCGAGACCCCTCAGTGGCGAGCCCGCGCCCCTGCCACGAGGGAACCACCGAATAGCCGATCTCCACCACGCCATCGGTCGGAGGACCTTTGTAACTGACAGTGCCAACCAACGTCGGGGCGGTCGGCCGCCGGAGGAGCATGTAATGGAGCCACCATCCGGCGGCCTCGGGCAGCGCGAGCTGTTCGAGCCAGAAGTCGAGCGTCTCAGCGTCGTGATGCTCAGGTGGCCAGTCGGACGGTATGGCGGCCTCGAGGAGCGCCGCCAAGCGATCTTGGCCGGCGAGTTCGGCGCTGATCGTCGCCTGAGTTGCCGCGACGAGTTGCAGCCGTGGCGTCAGCAGGGCCGGTCCGGCGGTCGGATCTTTCATCTGTCCTCTTAGACCTCCCGGACGGCTGAATCGTTCCGCAGGATCACGCGGTCTATGGGTGGTAGAGGGCTCAACACCGAACGAACGGAGCCGAAATGGCCGTACTGCATCCACTTCCCCCCTTCGACGAGCTGACGTATTACCCGATCTCCCGGTGGATCAGAGCCACGCGCGGTGACGACACCATCGTCGACAGCCGTCGCGCGGTCCTGGTTTGGGAACCCGGCAAGAGGGTGCCGATCTACGCGTTCCCGGCCGAGGACGTCGCGCTAGGTTCAGCTGACGAGGTCGAGTCGCTCGGCGTCCGCCACATCGATGACCCAGACCTGGCCGGCTACGTGACGGTCGCCTGGGATGCGCTCGAGCACTGGTACGAGGAGGACGAGGAAGTGTTCGTCCACCCGCGTGACCCCTTTGTGCGCGTCGACGCGCTACGCAGCACCCGCCATGTGCAGGTGGAGCGCGACGGCCACCTGCTCGCCAAATCAGACAGCCCGATCTTGGTGTTCGAGACGGGTCTGCCGATGCGCTATTACCTGCCGGAGAGCGACGTAGATGCGTCGGTGCTCGGCGACAGCGATCTGCAAACGGGATGCCCTTACAAGGGACTCGCGTCCTATCGCGACGTCGTGCTGGACGGACGCCGCCATCCAAACCTGTTCTGGTACTACCCCGCGCCGTTCAGCGAGGTCGCTGAGGTAGAGGGACACCTCGCGCCGTACAGCGAGCGTGTCGACCTGATCGTCGACGGAAAGCTCCAAGAGCGTCCAGCCGGCCCGCTCGGCCGCCAAGCCGAGCAACGCAAGCGCGCCGCCTGACTGCTGGAAGCGCCGCGGCAATACTGATGCTGACCTCCACAATCCGCCATGGCACACCGGGGGAGGGCTCAAGCACGCGCCTATGCGAGTAGCGTTTGGGGTCGATGTTCTGCGACTGGTCGACAGAGACCAACTCCGCCGAGGCTGCGCACTGCATCGCCGAGACGCTCGCAGCGCCCACGGGGGCGTCGGCCGAACGCAGCACGACGAGCGGGTGATCGAAGGCGACGATCAAGATCGCGCCGCCATCTGTACCACCGCGCGCTCGCATAGGCAGGCGAAGCATTAGCATTGACCGAGCTCCCGAATCAATGTGAGTTGGACGGGTAGGCCGAGCGCCTTGCGACGCTCGGCCCCCCTCAGAACCAGGGCGTGCTCGTTTCCGAGCACCCGGCTCGAGCAAGCCCTCAGGCTCGTAGGGCAGAAGTGCCGGCCCGCCGCTGTCGCGGCGGGCGGACGTGGACGAGGCGGGGTTCGGGGCGTCGTCCGACGTGGCGCCGTCCCGGGTGATGACTTGGCGACGGTCTTGCGAGCGGTCGCCATCCACAGTTCCCATTCCGGTGGGGTGGGGAGTTGGTTGTCGTTGGGTAGCGGCGCGTCCTGGCAGATTGGGCATTGACCGTCCTGAGCTTGTCTGGGCACTCGAGGGTGAACGGCGCGGGTCGGGCAGATTCACGTGAGGGCTCCGAAGGCGCCGAGGCATGGCGGGAGACCCGGGATGCGAATGACCACGGCCGCCTCGGCCAGCACGAGGTCACCGTCCACAGCCAAGATCTCGACCACCTCCTGCTCTACCGCACTTGTCCTCGAGCCGGAGTCGACCAGCAGCGTGACGACGGTGCCGTGGGACCAAGCGGTCGGGTCGGGCCGGTCCACCAAACGGTCAAGCGGGGACACCGCCTCGAGAGACCCCGGCTTGACGCGCCGCCGCCGCACGCCGGTCTCGGTGAGCTCGAAGCGGTGAGGCGCGAGTGCGAACTCGCTTCTTTGTGCCGAGGCAAAGCAGCTCACCGTCCAGTCCTTGGCAAGCTCGACGAGGTAGTGGATCTCCGCGATCCGCGGTGACGTGGCCGTCATCGTCAGCTCTCCCGGCTCGGCCGGATCGCACGCTCGCCGCCTAACGCGTGAATGACGTGCTGGCGCCCGCGGTGAAGGCGGGTGGTGATCGTCGCTTGGCGCGCGCGAAGCGCACCGGCAGCCTCCTTGTAGGACATGCCGAGGATGTCAACCGCGATCACCGCGTCGCGAAAGACTGGCGGCGCGCTCGCGACCGCCTCCATGATTTCGCTCGCGCGGAAGCCGGCCTCGGGCGCGGCGCTGGGAACGTCTTGAGCGAGGGCCGTGGTCGCGGGGCGGCGGGCGGCGGCGCGGTAGGAGCTGTAGTAGGTGTTGCGCAGCGCCCGCAGGAGATAGCCGAGCTCGTGATCGCGCCTGACGAACCTGGGCCGCTTCAGTACGCGGGCAAAGGTCTCTTGGAGGAGGTCCTCGGCCTCGTGCCGCGATGCGCACAGCGCGCACGCCGCTCGATATAGCGCGTCGATGTGGTCCGGAAGCCGATCAGGGTCAAACAGCGCCGGCGAGACCACGCAGTCGCTGCCGCCAACGCGCCCGTTGTTCAGCGAGTCCCCAGGTGCGAGTGCGGTGAGCGCAGCCATCAGAACGTCCGGGCGCGCTCGCGCGCAGTTGCGTGGGCTTTGCGGCGCTCCTCCTCGGCGCCGCCGTTGAGCGTGGGGTGGTAGCGGATCTGGGTGATGTCGGTGATGCCGGTCCAGCGCAGCCAGTCCTCGAAGTAAGTCGACTGGAAGTTGGTGCCAAACGCGGAGCCGAGCCCCGGCCCCCACACGGCGCTGGTGTAGATGACGGCGGCCTTCTTACCTCTGCCCTCCAGCAGATGGCTGTAGCCATTGTGCGGATCTACGCCGAACACCATCCCCGGCTGGGAGATGACGTCGATCAGCTGCTTGAGGATGTAGGGGATCCCGGCGTTCCACATCGGAACGCTGAACAGCAGGTGCTCGGCCGAGTCGAACCGCGCGAACGCGTCCTTCGCGGCTTGCCACGCGGCCGCTCCCTCGCCCTGGGGTGTATCACCGGCGAACACCGCCATCTTCGCCGCGGCGGCCGCCGGACCGAACCCCGGGACCGACCCATCCCACAGATCCCACGTCTCGATCACGTTGCGCGGGTGAGCGTCGCGGTAGGCGTTGAGGAACGTCTCGGCGATCTGCCGCGACTGCGACGCGGCGCCGCGTGGGCTTGCGCCTATGTGCAGTAGTCGTGTAGTGGCCATTGGCCTCTCCTCTCAGTGGACACGATCAGTGTCCGGGGACGGGCCGCTCACGTCCAAGACGGGTTGGCTGGGGTCACATAGGCTTGGGCTATGACGCCTGACCTGCGGTTGATCCGCTACTTCGTGATCGTCGCCGAGGAGGGCAACGTGACGCGTGCGGCCGAACGGCTTCACATCTCCCAGCCGTCGCTGAGCGCCGCTGTTCAGCAGCTCGAGGCCCAGCTCGGCGTCGAGCTGCTGGTCCGCGTGGGGCGTCGGATCGAGATCACCCCCGCCGGCGAGCTTCTACGGGAGCGCGGCCGGGAGCTCCTTGACCAGGCTGACGCCGTGGTCGATGAAGTTCGCGATCGTCACGAAGCCGGGGCGAGCCGGCTGAGCCTTGGGGTATCGCCCACGGCCCGCTACGGGGTCGCCCAGCGCCTTCTCGTCGCCTGCACGACGCAAGTGCCAGCGGTGATGCTCTACACGGTCGAAAACACGACCGGAGCCCTGCTGCGCGACATCGCCCGCGGCCGGCTCGACCTCGCGATCACCTTCTGCGCTCCCGACCCGCCGCCCGGCGCAGAACTCCTTCTCTTGCACGACGAGGCCGCGATAGTTCACCTTCCAAGCCAGCATCCCCTCGCGGCGCGCGCCCAGCTAACCCTCCAAGACCTCGAGGACCAGACGATCCTGCTCGCCGCCACCGACGACTCTCACGGCTTCAGCAATCGCGTCCTGTCAGCGTTCGCCGCGGCGGGGATCGCCCCGCACACGCTCGCCGATCCCTACCCCGATCTCGGCCTCCAAGCGGTTCGCGAGAACCTAGGCATTGTCATCTACCCCCGAAGCGCGTTCCCAGCGGAGCTACCCGGCTCCGCGTTCCTACCACTGACTCCGCCAGTCCGGATGCCCTTCCACCTCGCCTACCGCCCGCCCCCAAAGACAACGGCGGTCCGATCGGTACTACAGGTCGCGCGCTCGCTCGAGAACCCCCCGGATTCGAAACCGGACGACCGCGCCAGATGACGAGCAGCCATTTACCGACCGGAAAAGCTCCGACCTCACGTGTCCGAGTCCCGGCGTTCTATGTATCGCCATCGACCGCGACCGACAGAGCGCGCTGGAACGCGGCGTGCTCGCGCGCGAGCTCTCGCGTCAGTTTGGCTTGACAAGACGACCGCTGTCAGCCTAGACTGACAAGATAGACATCGATGAGATCACCGAAGCGATCGAGTCTGAGGATCCGGCTCAGGGACTGCGTGCCGCTTTGGCGCTGCACCGGATCGCGGAGCGCGTCGAGGCACACCAGGTCGAGGTCGCCCGCGGTCATGGGTGGTCCTGGCAGCAGATCGGCGATGCGCTGGGAATCACGCGGCAATCGGTGCACGCCAAATACGGAAAGAGGGTTCCATGACCGCGAAAGCGAGCAAGGTCGGCGAGTATCACCCGTGGACGACGTACGTGTATGCGCGCGAGGAGGCGCGTCGGCGCGGTGACAGGCGCGTCGGCACCGAGCACCTCGTGCTCGGGCTGTTGCGCGAGCCCGACGTCGCGCAGGTGCTGGGCCGCGATCTAGGCGCGGCGCGTGAGGCGCTGGATGCGATGGATCGCGATGCGCTTGTGGCGATCGGGATCGACAGGGCGCTCGGCGCGCCGCCCGTGCCAACCCGCGAACCGGCGCTTGGCGGCCGGCGGCCCAGCCTGAAGGCGGTCTTGACGGATCGCTTGCCGATGAGCCCGCTGGCCAAGCGAGTGTTGGAGGAGTCCGGGAAGGGCGGTCGCCGCGGCCGGGCGGAGGTTCGTTGGTCGCTCCACGCGGTGCTTGCCGCGCTGCTGTGGCTCGCGGCTCCCGATCCCGCCGCCGCGCTGCTTGACGAGCTCGACGTAGACCGAACTGCGGTCGGCGCACGCCTCAGTGAAGCCATCGGCGGCCCAAAGGCGCGGGACGGTCGATGAGGCCCACGCCCGGTGGTGCACTTTTCGGCGCCCGATTTCGGCGCACTATTCAACGCCCCTTGACAACACCGCCCCGAAGGGACGTGGTCGCTCGAATGTGGCATATACGCCCCATTCGAGCGACCACGTGCCCGTTACTCAGGATTTCGCTCTCGGCCCGCGACAACGTGACGGGGATCGTGGTCTACCACCCTCGCGGGCCAAGGGTGTCAGCTACGACGTGGGCCGGGGCCGGTCTTGGCGAGCGTTCAATCTCATCCGCCGTCGGGTCGCCGAGGCTGTCCCCGAAGATCCAGCGGGTGGACTCGAGGCTGTAGCGCCAGACCGCCAGGGCGGCTTCGAGGTGGGGGAGGGGATCGTCTCGGAGCAGTCGAGGATGGCGTAGATCGCGGCGAGGCGAACGACGTGCGCCTCGGCGCGGCGGGTCGCAGCGCCGAGCAGGCCTTCCTCGCCGCGAGACAGCGGGCCGGAGACCTCGATCCAGCGCTTGCGCGCTTCGGCGTCGAATGCAACTCGCGGGGCAGCGTCGCGAACCGCAAGTCGGTCAGGGTCGCGTTTCGGACGTGGTCGAGCGCGTCGCCGGTGAGCCGGCCGCCGAATGGGAGCTCTTGGCTGCGCTGGACCGCGACCACCGGGAAGCGGTTGAAGAAGCCGTTGGCGAGCTCGGTGCCGGTCACG
>JAFASF010000459.1 GCA_019244745.1 Solirubrobacterales bacterium
GCGGTCATCCAGCCGGTCCCGGCGTCGCTGCCGGTGCCCAGGCTGTGCACCAGCGCCGTCGGCCAGGCGGCGTAGGCGAGCCAGTGCGTGGCACGCCAGGTCCGGTAGCCGAGTCGCTTACGGAGCAGGCTGGTCACCATCACGGCCGCCAGCAGGTCGAGCGACACGGCGCCCAGCCCGAGCCAGAGGGGGCGGTAGGTACCGGTGAAGGGCACGAAGACGTCGACGATGCGGATCGTCACGTAGCTGTCGATCACCGCGGTGACGATGTGCACGGCGAGGAAGCTGACCGCCAGCAGGGCGGCGTTGCGGTGCAGGCCGTCGAGCACGAAGCGCGGGATGCGCAGCGAGCTCAGGCGGCGGACGCCCGCCACGCCGAGCACGACGGTGAGCGTGAGCAGCACCAGAGCGGTGACGCCCGTGGCCCGCATGGCGAACCACAGCGCGGTGCTGCCCGAGGCGGTTGCGATGGCCATCTCACGAGCCTCCGGAGGTCACCGACGAGCCGCTCGAGCTCGAGCTGGAGCTGGAGCTCGAGGCGCTGCTCGGCGTCGAGCTGGGCTGCGAGAGCGAGCTCGAGCTCGACGTGCCCGAGCCGCCGGAGCTCGAGCTCTTCGAGGACTTGGCGCTCGACGCCTTCGTGGTCGTCGTCTTGACGGCGGCTGCGGTCGTCGTGGCCTGCGTGGTCTGAGCGGTTGTGGTCGTGGGGGTGCCGGTCGTGGCGGTGCTCGAGAGGTGGTGGGTGGCGTTGTAGGCGTCCGCGGTGTGCACGCCGATGGCGATGCTGAGCGCGACGGCCGCGGCGGCCATCAGCCGGTTGATGCGCGAGGTCAGGCGCAGGGCGCGGTTTCGAGTTTTGGGGGTGTGGGGTCTCATGACGAGATCCAGTGTCGGCGGCCGCGCGAAGAGGGCGCTAAGCCATCCGTAGGACGGCGCTTAGAGCGGCGTGAGCGTTTGCTTACGCGCCGAGCTTGGGGGAGCGCCACGGCGCTCGCAGCCGGCGCTCGATCTCATCGCCGAGGGCGTCGATCGAGACGCGGTCCTGGGCCAGGGAGTCACGGTCGCGTACGGTCACCGTGCGGTCCTCGAGCGACTGGTGGTCGATGGTGATCGCCCAGGGGGTGCCGATCTCGTCCTGGCGGCGATAGCGGCGGCCGATCGCGCCGCCCTCGTCGTACTCCGCCTGCACGCGCTCGCGCAGCGCGCGATAGACCTCGCCGGCCAGCTCGGGCTGCCCGTCCTTGCGCACCAGCGGGAGCACCGCGACCTTGACCGGCGCGAGCAGCGGGTGCAGTCGGAGCACGGTCCGGCCCTCGCCCTCGATCTCGTCCTCGTCATAGGCGTCGACCATGAAGGCGAGCAGCGCGCGGTCGGCGCCGGCCGCCGGCTCGATCACGTGCGGGATGTAGCGGTCCTGCGTCACCGTGTCGAAGTACTCGAGGTTCTGGCCCGAATGCTTGGCGTGCTGGGTGAGGTCGAAGTCGCCCCGGTTGGCGATCCCCTCGAGCTCCGACCAGCCGATCGGGAACAGGTACTCGATGTCGCTGGTGGCACTCGAGTAGTGCGATAGCTCATCGGGGGTGTGCGGCCGCAGCCGCAGGTGATCGGTGCGGATGCCGAGGTTCACGTACCAGTCCATCCGCTGCTCGAGCCAGTGCTCGAACCAGCTCTGTGCCTCAGGCGGCGGCACGAAGAACTCCATCTCCATCTGCTCGAACTCCCGGGTGCGGAAGATGAAGTTGCCGGTGGTGATCTCGTTGCGGAAGCTCTTGCCGATCTGGGCGATCCCGAACGGCGGCTTCTTGCGCGAGAACTGGAGGTAGTTCTTGAAGTTCAGGAAGATGCCCTGCGCGGTCTCCGGGCGCAGGTACACGGTCGAGCCCTCCTCCTTGACGGGGCCAATCGTTGTCTCGAACATCAGGTTGAAGGCCCGCGCCTCGGTCAGGTCGCACTCGGGCGTCTCGCCCGGATGCTTGGACGGCTTGCGCCCGCACTGCTCCTCCTCGAGCTTGTCGGCGCGGAAGCGCAGCTTGCACGTGCGGCAGTCGACGAGCGGATCGGTGAACCCGGCCAGGTGGCCGCTCGCCACCCAGGTTGCGGGGTGCTGGATGATCGCCGAGTCGAGCGCCACGATGTCGTCGCGCTCCTGGAGCATCGCCCGCCACCACTGACCCTTGACGTTGTTCTTGAGCAGGACGCCGTAGTGACCGTAGTCGTAGCTCGAGCCGAGACCGCCGTAGATCTCGCTGCTCGGGAACACGAAGCCGCGTCGCTTGCTCAGCGAGACGATCTTGTCCATCGTGACGACGTCGGCCACCGCCATGGGGGGAGATGCTAGCTGGGAGCCGCGCTTGGCACTCTCGGCTTGAGAGTGCCAAGGACACCAAGCTATACTTGATGAAGCATGCCCATCTACGAGTACCGGTGTCAGCGGGGCCACACCTTCGAGGTCATGCAGCGGATGTCCGACGACCCGGTCGTGTCCTGCGAGACGTGCGAGGCTCCGGTCGAGCGGGTGTTCCACCCGGTCGCGGTGCACTTCAAGGGCTCGGGGTTCTACAACACCGACTACGGGACCCGCCGGCGCTCGCGGGAGAAGGCCGAGTCTGAGGGCGGCGGTGACGGCGCCGGCAAGGACAGCGGGTCGCCAGATTCGGGCTCGGCGGATTCCAAGTCGAAGACCGGCTCGAAGGTGGAGTCGGCCTCGGCAAAGAGCTAAGGCCGCCGCGGGCTCAGGAGCCGAGGGTCGCCTTCGCCGTGCGCGTGAGCGTGCGCCCGTAGGCGTCGATCAGCGTGACCCGGACCGTGATCTGCACGCGTCGGTGGCCGCGCAGCTTTCGGGCCGCGGCGGGTCCGAGCTTGAGCGTGATCTGCGATGTGCCGGGGCCAATTCTGCGAGTGACGCGGCCGAGCAACGTGCTCGCGGCCGAGGCGCGACCATGCCCGCCGGACGGAAGGGGCGTCGCGATTTGAACGATCGCTTTGCATCCCTCGCTCGAAGAGATGACGACGCGCAGCCCGTGCTTGAGGACCGCGGCGAGCTTCTGCCGCTTGGGGATCGACAGGTTGGTCGTGAACGAGGGCGGCTTGATCGTGATCGTGTGACTCACGTTCGACGGCGGCGCAACGGACGCCGCGGGCGGAGGCGGGCTATAGACGGTCACCACACGGCTCGTGGTGTTCGTCTGCCCGGCGTCGTTGGTGACCGTCAGAGAGACGGGGTAGTTCCCGGGAGCACCGTAGGCGTGGCTCGCGGTGGGGCCGGAGGCTGCCGCCCCGTCGCCGAAGGTCCAGTTGTAGGCGATGATGGAACCGAGTGCCTCGCTCGAGCTGCGAGCGTCGAAAACGATCCCCGACCCTGCGCTCGCCGGGTTGGGAGCGGCGGCGAACGATGCCGTCGGTGTGGCGTCGACGGTGACGGTCTGGGTCGCGGTGCTGGCGAGGCCCGCGGTGTCGCCGACGGTGAGCCTGACCGTGTACACCCCTGGCGATGCGTACGCGTGGCTCGCGGTGGCGCCCGCTGCACCCCCTCCGTCGCCGAACCCCCAGCTGTAGCTGGTGATCGAGCCACCGTCGTCGCTCGATGCCGTGGCGTCGAGGGAAACCGGCGACGCGGACGCCGCCACGGTCGGCGTGAGCGTGAATGAGGCGTGCGGGCCGGACCCCGTGGTGAACGTGTAGTCATAGCCGTACGTGGTGCCGTCGGCGTTGCTGGCCACTAACCGATAGTGGTAGGTGGTACCCGGAGTCAGTTGCGTGAGGTTGCCGGTCACCGCGACGGGTGCCGTGCCCGACCCGATGTCGGTCGCGGCGGTCTGCTGACCATAGGCGGTGCTCGCGCCGTACTGCACCCACCAGGTCGTGTCGACTCCGTTGGGGTAGACCCCGCCGGCGAGGCTCGCGCTGACGCTGCCCGTGCTCTGCGCGTAGGTCGCACTCGAGCCCGAGCCGAAGCCAGGCCCTCCGATCCCCGGCGCTCCGCTGACCACGGCTCCGGAGATCGAGCCGACGCCCGTGGGACCGTCGTAACCAGCGCCGGCCGTGCAGATGTAGGCGATGTTGGCGGCGCACGTGCCGTTTGAGCCGCTCGTCGGATCGTTCAGCAGCGCGCTGTCGCCGTATGCCCACTGGGCGGACACCGCGGAGCCGGGCTGCGCGGAGCTGGCGGGCACGCCGGTGATCGCGTAGTAGGCGGCGATGAGCGGAGCCGCGAGGCTCGTGCCGCCGCCCATCAACCAGCCCCCGTTGCCGGAGTCATAGAACTCCAGGCCGGTGGCCGGATCGGCATCGGCGGACAGGTCGGCGTACGAGCGTCCGCCGCAGCCATTGTCGGTCTGGTAGTTGGGCTTGGGGAGGAGGAGGTCACAGCCCGACCCGGTCCCCGACCATGCTCCTTCGCTGAAGCCGCGAGCACCTCCGCTTCCGCTCGCGGGGGCCAGCGTGGTTCCACCGGCGGCGGTCACGCCGGGGAATGCCGCCGGATAGTCGTCGGTGCCGGCACCCGGGTAGCCGCTGTCGCCGGTGCCCGCGACGGTGGCGACACCCGGGAATGAGTAGGTCCCAGGTGGCACATGGTTGCTCACCTTGCTCGTCCAGCTGTCGGAGATCTGATTGGCGCCCAGCGTCGTCGCGGTCTGCATCGCCGCTCGCAGGTCGGTGATGTTGTTCGAGTTGGCCTCCACCAGCCGGATGTGGCAGTTCGGGCAAAGCGCCGAGACCGCATCGAGGTCGTTGGATATTTCCTGCTCCCAGGCCGAGTCCTGGCCGGGCAATGGCGTGGTGTTGCCCATCTGGTTGACCTTGGTAAAGCAGCCGTTGGCGGTCGTGCAGGGCGGGAGCCCGAACGTCGAGCGGTACGTAGCGAGGTCGGCCTCGGCGGCTGGATCGTCGTATGCGTCGACGATCGCGACCGTGTCGCCGCCGCCGCTGCTCTGCGAGAGATACGTGAGGTCGTAGGCCTCCTGCAGCCACGCCGGGGTGCCGGCATCGGGCGGCGCCGCTGACGCGATGCTGGTCGGCCGCGCCACCACGCGGCCGAGCGAAGCGTGCCGGTGCACGTGCGGGTGCACGCGCGCGTGGTCGGAGCGCAGCACGAGCGTTTTCGCCACGCACGTCGCGTAGCCCGGGGCGGCCGGCGGGCACACGTCCTGCGTCGTCACCTCCGACGCGGAGAGACCCGTTGTCTGCGCGAGCGCTCCGGATACGGCCTGGCTGGTCGGTGGGGCGCTTTGGACGCCGGGGCCGCTTCGAGTTTTGCGCGCGCCCTGAGCCTGCGCGGCGCTGGCGTACACAAGCGCGCCGGCGCCGGCGGCGACCGCGAGCAACCACAGCGCCGCTACGGTGAGCAGCCCCCGTCGCATGACCGAGACTCAGTGCCCCATTCTCGACGAATGTACGAGCATCTTCGGAGTTAATCGGCCCCCAACGAAAGAGCTTTAGCCCGAGCGGCTGCGTCCGCCTGGACGCGTCAGCCGTTCATCAGCTTGTCGACCGCCCGGTGGACCGCCCCCGGGCTGACGGTCAGAGCGCTCTCGCCGTCCGGCAGCGTCGTCGCGCCGGTGGGTTTGAGGATCTGCAGCGGAGCCGAGCCCCCCGTCTCACTGCCCGCGAACAGCCCCAGCAGCGTGAAACCGCCCATGTCGGTCCGGATCGTCTGGGGGGCGTCCCAGGAGGCCCACGGCAGGCGGAAGAAGATCGACGGCGAGGTGAGTTTGGACTTGATCGCGTTGAGGATCTGCTGCTGGCGCCCCTCGCGGGTTAGATCATTCTCGGAGGGGTTGCACTTGTTCTCGCGGGTGCGTGCGAGCGTCAGCGCCTGAACACCGCTCAGGTGGTGGGTTCCGGGGGTCAGGTACAGCGAGAAGCCGCCGTTCTTCGTGCCGCCGCTGATATCCGAGCAGATCCGCGGCGTGGTGACGTCGACGCCTCCGATCGCATCGATGAACTTCGGGAAGTTGGCGAGGTTGACGATGATCAGGTGGTTGATCTTGATGCCGGTGAAGTGTTCAACGGTGCGGATGGTCAGCGCGGGGCCGCCGAACGCGTAGGCGGCATTGATCTTGCTCACACCGTGGCCGGGAATCTCGGCGACGGTGTCGCGCGGAATCGACAGCCGCCGGGAGACGCCGCCTCCCACGCGCCACAGCATCAGCGTGTCAGACCTGCTGCCCGCGTCGTTCGTGTTCGCCCCGGGCTCCCTGGAGCCCTTCGGCCGCTGATCGGTGCCGATCACGAGGACCGTGTCCGTCCCGGTGAGCATGTTCGAACCCGAGGTGAGCGCCGCCTTGGCGGAGTCGGGGATCTGCCCCTTGTTGATCTGGGCGCTGATGAGAAACAGCACGAGCGAGAGCAGCAGCCAGAACACGATCGCGCCGAGCAAGACCAGGATCCCCCGCTTCCAGGTGAGCCGGTCGCCGAAGAAGCGCCGGCCCGTTCTCCGATCGCTACCGCCGTCGCGCCCCGGACCCTCAGGACCGAGACCGGCGTCCTCCTCGCCTCGGAGCAGCGCCTTCAGCCCGCGAGGACCGGCGCGATAGAGCCTGTAGGGGCGTTCCTCGGCCTGCTGCTCGTCTGAGCCGGCGCGGTAGAGCTTGTAGGGACGTTCTTCGAGATCGCTGGGCATCTGCGCATATAGTGACGGCATGCCTGGCCGGCGCACCATCGGCGTCGACATGGGTGGTTCGAAACTGCTCGCCGGTGTGGTCGACACCGGGTTATCCGTGCATCACCGCGTCCAGCGTAGCTTGAACGGGCTGGATCAGGCGGCGCTGCTCGATATTGCCGTGGACGCGGTGGAGCAAGCGCGAGCCGCCGCGGGCGGCGAAATCGCTGCCGTGGGCTTCGGCATTCCGGCCCTGATCGATCAGCGAACGCGTCGGGGCGTAATCGCCGTGAACCTGCCCCTGTTCGACGTCCCGTTCGCGGACATCATGGCCGAGCGCCTCGATCTCCCGGTGTTCGTCGACAACGACGCCAACGTCGCCGTGCTCGCTGAGCATCGCGCCGGCGCCGCGCGTGGCTGTAGCGAGGTGCTGCTGCTCACGATCGGAACCGGGATCGGGGGAGGGTTGATCCTGCGCGGCGAGCTGTATCGGGGCGGCGTCGGAGCGGCCGGAGAGCTCGGGCACGTGGTCATCGACATGGACGGGCCGCGCTGCCAGGGCAACTGCCCGAACCGCGGGTGCGTCGAGGCGGTGGCGTCCGGAACCGCCCTGGCCCGCGAGGCGGTGCGGGTCGCGCGCGAGCGTCCCCACTCGGGACTCGGACGCGCGCTCGCCGACGGGCGGGCGCTCGCCGGACCGCTGGTGGTCGAGCTCGCGCACGACGGTGACGTCGCCGCGCTCGACGTGCTCGAGCTGATCGGTACCCGCCTCGGGGTGGCGCTCGCGACGTTCGCGAACATCTTCAACCCCGAGGTGGTGGTGATCGGAGGCGGCGTGATCGCCGCCGGGGAGCTGCTGCTGGCGCCGGCGCGCGCCGAGATGCTGCGCCGGGCGCTGCCCCCCTCGCGCGACGAGGTTCGGGTCGTGGCGGCCCAGTTCGGCGTCGAGGCGGGGATGATCGGCGCGGCCATGCTCGCGTTCGACCGGCTCCGGGAACGGGCTGACGCGTTGTGAGCGGCCGGCTGATCGTGTGCCCGACGCCGATCGGGAACCTCGAGGACGTGACGCTGCGCGTGCTCGCGGCGCTACGCGAGGCGAACGTGGTGGCGTGCGAGGACACGCGCCGCACGCGGATCCTCCTCGACCGTTACGGCGTCAATGCCCACCTCGTCAGCTACCACGAGCACAACGAGCAGGAGCGGGCGCGCGAGCTAGTGGCACAGATGCGCGACGGGGCGGTGGTGGCGCTGGTGTCCGACGCCGGGATGCCGCTGGTCTCCGATCCGGGGTTCGTGTTGGTGCGCGCATGCGTGGCGGCGGGGCTCGCGGTCGAGGTGCTGCCGGGGCCCTCGGCGGCGATCGCGGCGCTCGTGGCCAGCGCGCTTCCCGCCGACCACTGGCGGTTTGCGGGCTTTCTTCCCCGCAAGCGCTCGGAGCTCGTGGAGGTGTTTTCGGGGCCGGAGACGCTGGTCGCGTTCGAGTCCCCGCGGCGGGTGGCGGCGTCGCTGGCGGCGCTCGCCGAGCTCGATCCCCAGCGCCGGGTCGCCGTCTGCCGCGAGCTCACCAAGCTTCACGAGGAGGTCGTCCGCGGGACCGCCGGCGAGCTGGCC
>JAFASF010000020.1 GCA_019244745.1 Solirubrobacterales bacterium
GAAGGAGCAGCCCGACCTGGTGCTGCTCGGCCAGCAGTCCGACGACGGCGAGTGCTACACGATCGGCGCCGTCGTCGCCGACCACCTGAAGATGCCCTCGCTGACGCAGGTGATCAACGTCGACGTCCAGGACGGGGGCCTTCGCTGCGAGCGCCAGGCCGAGTACGGCTACGACACCGTGCAGGTTGAGCTTCCGGCCGTGATCTCGGTCGGGGACGCGATCAACGAGCCGCGCTACCCGTCGCTGAAGGCGATCATGGGGGCGCGGAAGAAGCCGCTCGAGACCGTCGCTGCCGGGGACGTCGGAATCGATACCTCGCTCGTCGGCGAGAACGGCTCGCGCGTGCGGTGCGGAGACTTTCACGATCCTCCCGCGAAGGCCGCGGGCCAGATCATCGAGGACGAGGACACGGAAGACACCGTGCAGAAGATCGTCGCCTGGCTCGACGAAAGGAAGCTGATCTAGATGCCCGATGTCCTTACCTACGTGCTCCACTACGAGGGGGCGTTCAACAAGAACTCGCTCGGGGCCGTGTCGGAGGGCGCGGCGCGGGCGGCGGAGATCGGTGGGGAGTGTCACGCCGTCGTCGTGGGCGGGGAGGACCTCACCGATGAGCTGTGTTCGTCTCTGGGCGCGTACGGCGCGACGAAGGTGTTCCGCGCGCGGGGGCCCGAGGGGCTCGCCCAGCCCGTCGTGGACGCCATGGCTTCGGTGATCGATCGGCAGGGCCACTCCTATGCGCTGTTCGGCGGCGGCCTTCTGGGGTTCGAGATCGGGGCCGGCCTGGCGGCGCGCAAGCACGCCGGAGTGACCATGGAGGTCACGGCGGTCCGCGCCGAGGACGGCAAGCTCGTGGCCGAGCGCCCGATCCTCCAGGACTCCAAGATCTCGATCTCGCGCTATCAGGGCGACCTCGGGATCATCATCGGGCGGATCAACGCGTTCGAGACCGTCTCGCGCGACGGCGGCCCGGCCGAGGTGGTCGACGTCGATGTCGAGTACTCGCCGTGGTCTGATCGCGCCACGATGGTGCAGCGCGGCGAGCAGCGGGGGGCGGACGTTGACATCGAAGGGGCCGACATCCTCGTGGCGGGCGGGCGCGGGCTCGGCAAGGCCGAGGGCTTCAAGCTCGCCGAGGACCTCGCCGCGGCGTTCGGCGGGAACACGGCCGTGGCGGCCACGCGCGCCGTGGTCGATGCCGGCTGGTATCCGTACGCCGCCCAGATCGGCCAGACGGGCAAGACGGTCTCCCCGAAGCTGTACCTGGCGGCGGGGATCTCCGGCGCCATCCAGCACAAGGTCGGGATGCAGTCCTCCGAGAACATCGTCGCGATCAACAAGGACGCGAACGCCCCGATCTTCGAGTTCTCCGACCTGGGCGTGGTCGGGGACCTGAACAAGATCCTCCCGAAGCTCACCAATGCGATAAAGGCGCGCAAGGGGTCCTAGCCGGTGGCTGCTTCGGTTGACGGTCGCGGGCCCCACGGCCCGGCCCCCAGCGAGTTCCCGCCGCCCGTCGACTCGGTCCAGGAGTTCATCAAGCGCGAGCTCGACCCCGAGGACGAGCGGATCGACGTGGGGGTGGTGATCGTGGGCGGCGGGCCCGCGGGCCTCGCCTGCGCGAACCGGCTGCTGCAGCTGCTCGCCGACGCGCCCGAGGTGATGGAGCGGCTAGGCGAGGTTCCGGTGGCGGTGATCGAGAAGGGCAAGTCCTGCGGCGCGCACAACCTGAGCGGGGCGATGATGCGCCCCTCGGGTCTGAAAGCGCTGTTTCCGGACCTCGAACCGAGCGCGTGGCCGACGTACGGGACCGTGGACAAGGACTCCGTCTACTGGATGCTCGGCCCCGGCGTGGCGATGCCGCTCAAGCCGACGCCGCCCCCGTTTCGCAACCACGGCAACTACATGGTCAGCGTGGCCGAGCTCTCGCGATGGCTGGCCGACAAGGCCGAGGAGGCGGGCGCGTACATCCTCACCGAGACGAGCGCCCAGCAGCTGCTCGTGACCGACGGCGTGGTCCGGGGGGTGCGTTCGGGCGACAAGGGCCGAGGCAAGGAGGGGGAGCCGCTCGGCAATTTTGAGCCGGGGTCGGACGTGACCGCGCGGGCCACGGTGCTGGCGGAGGGGACGTGGGGTCATCTGACCGGCGCCGCGATCCGCGAGTTCGCGTTGGCCGAGCACCGCGAGCCCCAGGTGTGGGCGCTCGGGGTCAAGGAGGTGTGGGAGGTGCCCAAGCCGCTCGAGCGCGTGATCCACACGCTCGGCTGGCCGCTGCGCTACGGCGCCAAGTGGCACGAGTTCGGGGGTTCGTGGATCTACCCGATGGGTTCTGAGCGGGTCTCGATCGGGTTTGTGGTCGGGCTCGACTACACCGATGCCACGGTGTCCCCGCACGACCTTCTGCAGCAGTTCAAGACGTCCAAGCTCGTGCGGCGGATCCTCGATGGCGGCAAGCGCGTCAGCTGGGGAGCCAAGGCGATTCCCGAAGGCGGCTACTGGGCGATGCCGAAGCTTTCGGCGCGAGGAGTTGTGCTCTGCGGGGACAGCGCCGGCATGGTGAACGTCCCGGTGCTGAAGGGGATCCACTACGCCATCCATTCCGGGATCCTGGCGGCGGAGACGATCTTCGAGGCGTTGAAGGCCGGCCGCCCGGACTTCTCGGGGTATGAGCGGCGGGTGGAGGACTCGCTGATCGGCCAGGAGCTCTACCAGTCGCGCAACATGAAGCAGCCGTTCGGCCGGGGTTTCTTCGTGGGGGGCGCCGTGTCGAGCGCGATGACGATCAGCAAGGGCCGCTTCCCGAACGGTCGCTGGCCAAACCACCGCGACGCGGACGCGCCGATGACGCTCGCGGGCAAGGCCGGCGACTATCCCAAACCCGACGGGAAGTACATCTTCGACAAGCTCTCCTCGGTGTTCGTGTCGGGCAACGCGACCCGGGACGACGCGCCGAATCACATCCGGGTCCGGCGCCAGGTGCCGCGCGAGATCGCCGAGACCTGGCGGTGGATGTGCCCCGCCGGCGTGTACGAGATCCCCGATGACGCCCCGCAGTCCGGACCCGTGGACGTGATCGTCAACTACACCAATTGCGTTCAGTGCGGGGCCATCACAGCGAAGGGAGGGCGGTTGACCCCTCCCGAGGGTGGCGACGGGCCGCTTTATACCGTAACTTAGTATTTCGGAGGCCCTGGGTGGTCCGGGCCGTGTGGCTTAACGGAAACTTCCCGCAAGCTCGATTGTTTTTAGAGGCAGTGGGGTTCGCTAAACGCTTCACCCTTTGTGCCGCCGCCGCCGCGCTGGGGCTTGGCGGCGGCGGGGCCGCGGCTGCGGCGCCGCTCTCGGCGAGTCTGTCGCGAACGCGCCTGAAGGACTTCAGCTGCCAGCGGGCGCTCGATCCGGGGGCGCGCAGCGTGGCGGTGACGGCGGTCATGCGGCCGGTGTCCGGCACGGAGAAGATGCAGACGAAGTTCCAACTCGTGCGGCGGACCAAGCGCGGCAAGCCGTTCACGCCAGTCAGCGGACGCTATCTCGGAACCTGGCTCTCGCCCGCGAACCCGACCCTGGGGCGGCGTCCCGGCGACGTCTGGATCGTCAATCACCCCGTGGTCGATCTCCTGGCGCCGGCGGTGTACCGCTTCCGTGTGAGCTTCCGCTGGATCGGGACTCACGGGCACGTGCTGAGCACGGTGTCGCGGACGAGCGCCGATTGCTATCAGCCCGAGCTCCGGCCGGACATCCTGGTGCAGTCGATCACTCCGGAGGCGATCAGCGCAAGCGGCTCCGGCGAACGGTTCGGGGCGGTGATCCGAAATCGCGGCGCGAGCGGAGCGGGGATGTTCGAGGTTCAGTTCACCGACGGCCAGCTCGTCCAGACGGCCACCGTGACGTCGCTGGCCTCGGGTGCCACGAAGCAGGAAATGTTCGTGGGCCCGGTGTGCGCCGCGGGGGGCAGCGTCACGGTGGTGGCCGATCCGTTAGACATGGTCGATGACTACGACCGCGCCAACAACACGCTGACGCTGATGTGCACGGGCAGCACCGTCGCCACCGGACGCCGAGGGGTGGCCCGCGGGTTTGGCGACGCCCCGCTATACTTCGTAAAGCAATGAAGAACGGCATTCATCCCGAGTACGTAGACGCTCACGTCCGCTGCACATGCGGCAACGAGTTCATGACCCGCTCGACCAAGCCCGAGATTCACGTCGAGATCTGCTCGGTCTGCCACCCCTTCTACACCGGCAAGCAGAAGCTGGTCGACACCGGCGGCCGGGTCGAGCGCTTCCAGCGCCGGGTCGCCAAGGGCCGGCGCGCAGCTCGCGCGACGGCCGGCGCCTAGCTCGGAGGTCTTCTGTGGGCGAGGGGGTCGGGGACGCTCGCCTGACCGCCTCTCGCGACGCGCCCCTGGGGGGGCAGGCGGTGCTCGAGGGCGTGATGATGCGCGGCGTGTCGACCTGGGCGATCGCGGTTCGCAAGCCGCCTTCGGTGGACCGTCGGGGGCTGGGTCCGGTGGCCGTCCAGTCGTTCCCGCTGGTGTCGTGGACAAAGCGCCGGCGCGTCTATCGCTGGCCGGTGATCCGAGGAGTGGTCGCGCTGACGGAGTCGCTGGCGATCGGTCTCCGCGCGCTCGGGATCTCGGCCAACGCGCAGCTGCCCGAGGAAGAGCAGGAGATCTCGAGCAAGGCCTGGGCGGGCACGGTGTTCGTGGCGCTCGCGTTCGCGATCGGCGTGTTCTTCGTCGCCCCGGTCGGGCTGACCAGCCTGATCAAGGGTCAGCTCGGGTCATCGGTCGCGTTCTGGGCGGTCGAAGGGGTGGTGCGGACGGCGATCTTCCTGGCCTACCTGGTGCTGCTCTCGCGCCTGCCCGACCTCCGTCGAGTGTTCGAATACCATGGCGCCGAGCACAAGGTGATCAGCTGCTACGAGGCTTCCGACGAGCTGACGCCGGCGCGGGCGAAGCTCTACTCCCGGCTTCATCCGCGTTGCGGGACGAGCTTCCTCCTGATCGTGATGATCATGGCGATCTTCGTGTTCGCCCCGATCGGGCTGCCCGCCTGGTGGGTGCTGGTGCTCACGCGGATCCTCGGCGTCCCGCTGATCGCGGGATTGTCGTTCGAGGTCATCAAGTGGGCCGGCCGCAACCGGCGCCGGCGCTGGGTGCAGGCGCTCATGTATCCGGGCCTTCAGCTGCAACGGTTGACCACCCGGGAGCCGGATCTCGACGAGTTGGCGGTGGCGATCGCGGCGCTCGAGGCGGTGCTGGCGGTGCAGAGGCCGGGAGAGGTGTCGGCCTCCGACCTCGTCGGCGTGGAAGTCGTCGCCTAGGCGCGGCGAGCGAGGCTGCGCGTTTTTCTCGCAACCCCCTGGGCAGGGGGCCCGGCCTACACTCGATCAGATGATCGATGAGCTGGTGTCACAGATCGAATCTCGGTTCGGCGAGCTCGAGCAGGAACTCTCGGATCCCGATGTGATCGGGGACCGGGAGCGGTTCACGGCGGCCAGCCGCGCCTACCGCGACCTCGAGCCGGCCGCGAAACTGGCGGCCGAGTACCGCCGAGCGGTGGACGACGTCGAGGGCGCGCGCGAGCTGCTCGCCGAGGACGGAGACGACCCGGAGCTCCGGGCGCTCCTCGAATCCTCGCGCGAGCGGATTGAGTCGCTGGAGGACCAGATCCGGATGGCGATGGTGGAGCGCGATCCCAACGACGACAAGAACGTGATCGTCGAGATCAGGCCCGGCGCCGGCGGGGATGAGGCGTCGCTGTGGGCGGGCGACCTGTACCGGATGCTCACCAGGTACGCGGAGCGGCGCGGATTCACCGTGGAGCCGCTGTCGATTGGCGACGGCGACTACACGTTCGCGGTCAAAGGCGACGGGGCCTACTCGGTGTTCAAGTTCGAGGGCGGGACGCACCGGGTCCAGCGCGTGCCCGAGACCGAGTCGCAGGGCCGAATCCACACCTCGACCGCGACCGTGGCGGTCCTGCCGGAGGCTGAAGACGTGGAGGTCGAGATCGATCCCGCGGACCTCCAGATCGACGTCTATCGGAGCTCCGGACCCGGGGGCCAGTCGGTCAACACGACCGACTCGGCGGTCCGGATCACCCACAAGCCGTCCGGGATCGTGGTCTCGATGCAGGACGAGAAATCACAGCTCCAGAACCGCGAGCGGGCCATGCGGGTGCTGCGCGCGCGCCTGTACGACCGCGCGCTGGCGCAGCAGCGGGCCGAGGTCGCGGCATCGCGCGCGGCCCAGGTGGGGACCGGCGAGCGGGCAGAGAAGATCCGGACCTACAACTTTCCCGACCGGCGGGTCAAGGACCACCGCATCAACCTGCTCTCGCACAACCTCGACGAGATCCTGATGGGCGACCTGTTCGAGCTGAGCGCGGCGCTGCAGGATGACGAGAAGCGCCGGCGCCTTCAGGAGCAGGCGGTTGCCTGAGGCCGTCGCTGGAGGGGGGCGCGTCCGTGACGCGCCGATCTCGACAATGCGCGGGCGCGAAGCGCCGATCTCGCCGATGCGCGTGCGCGACGCGCTCGAAATGGCTCGCGCGCGGCTGGCTGAGGCGGGCTGCGACACCCCGCGGCTCGATGCGGAGCTGCTGCTGGCCGCGGCGCTGGGGGTCGATCGGGCGCGGCTTGTCGTGGACGCTTTGAGGGTGCTCGATGAGGCCGCGCTGGAACGTTTTGGGGCGTTGGTGGCGCGGAGGGCCGACCGGGAGCCGGTGGCGTACATCCTCGGTCACAAGGAGTTCCGCCGGCTGTCGCTCGCGGTGGACCGGCGCGTGCTGATCCCGCGACCGGAGACGGAGCTTCTCGTCGAGGTCGGGCTGTCGCTGGAGACGGGGGCGCGCGTCGCCGACGTGGGCACCGGCAGCGGCGCCGTGGCGCTGGCCTTGAAGGACGAGCGCCCCGATCTGGTGGTGGTGGGGACGGATTCGAGCCAGGACGCGATCACGGTCGCGCGCGAGAACGCTCGGCGGCTCGGGTTGGATGTGTCGTTCCTGTGCGCGGACCTGCTCGACGGTGTGACCGGCCCGGTCGACGCGGTGCTGGCGAACCTCCCGTATGTCGCCGAGGGGGCACGTGGTTCGCTGCCGCCGGAGATCACGGCGTTTGAGCCGGCGTCGGCGCTGTTCGCGGGTCCGGACGGGCTCGAGGTGGTGCGCCGGCTCGTGCGGGCGGTTGATCACGTCTCACTCATCGCCCTGGAGGTTGGGTTCGACCAGGGGGCGGCCGTCGCCCGGCTGCTCGACGGCGTCGGATTCGGCCGGGTCGATCGCCTTCGGGATCTCGCCGGCCACGAGCGCGTAATCGTCGGCCACCGATGAACCGCGGATGAACGATTCAGAGGCGTTCGAACGGTGCATGGCGGTCGGCGGCGTCGCCGTGTTCCCCACCGACACCGTCTACGGACTGGCCTGTGACCCGGACAACCGGTTTGCGGTCGAACGGCTGTATCTGCTGAAGAGGCGGCCGCTCGCCAAGCCCTCCGCGGTGATGTTCTTCGATGTGGAGCTGGCGCTCGAATCGTTGCCGGAGCTGGGACCGCGGACGCGCGACGCGCTCGGCCGGCTGCTGCCCGGGGGGGTGACGCTGCTTCTGTCCAACCCCGTCGGGCGGTTCGCGCTCGCGTCCGGCGATGATCCCTCGACGCTTGGGCTCCGGGTTCCGCGGGTGGAGCGGCTGGCCGGCGTTCGCTGGCCGGTGCTCCAGTCGAGCGCCAACCGCGCCGGCGGGAGTGAGGCGCGGCGGCTCGAGGACGTGCCCGAGCTGATCCGCAGATCAGCCGATCTCGTGATCGACGGCGGCGAGCTGCCGGGCACGCCGTCAACCGTCTTGGATCTGCGCCGCTACGAGGAGGATGGGACGTGGTCGGTGGTTCGTTCGGGGGCGGTGACGACCGCCGCGGTGGCCGAGGCGCTCGACGGTCAGTACCACTTCGACCCGACGACGTATCTGTCGATGATCCGGAGCGACGTTCCCTTATACGAGCGCCTGCAGGAGGAACTCGTTGCCGCGAGCGGCTCCGGCGCGGGCCGGGTCCTCGAGCTCGGCACCGGCACCGGTGAGACCACCCGGCGCCTGCTGGCACAGCACGATGGTGCGGCCCTCGTGGGGATCGACTCGAGCGAGGACATGCTCGCCGTCGCGCGCGCGGCGCTGCCTGCGGAGCGGGTCGAGTTGCACCTGGGCCGGATCGAGGATCCGCTACCCGCCGGCCCGTTCGATCTCGTCGCCAGCGCGCTGTGCATCCACCACCTGTTGGATTCGGAGAAGGCAGCGCTGTTCGCGCGCGTGCGCGAGGCGCTGCGCTCGGGAGGAAGGTTCGCGTTTGGCGACGTGGTCGTTCCGGTGGATCCGGCCGACGCCCGCACCCCGCTGACGGATGGCTTCGACCGCCCGAGCCCACTCGCCGACCAGCTGAAGTGGCTCGCCGAGGCCGGCTTTGACGCTCACGTGCAGTGGGCCGCGGGAGATCTGGCGGTGGTCGCGGCCGACGCGGTCTGACATGGTGCTCGACCACATGGGCTTCGCCGTGCGGGACTATTCCCGCAGCAAGCGTTCTACGAGCGGGCCCTCGCGCCGCTGGGGCTCACCCTCGTGATGGAACCCATGGGCGAGGCGGCGGGATTCGGCAAGGACCAAAAGCCGTCGTTCTGGATACGGGGCGTAGGTCCTCGACGCCGACGGCAACAACATCGAGGCCGTGTGCCACCGACCGGCGTAGGCGGAAGCCGCCGAACCCGCTGCCATGTGCGTGGCGCATGAACGCCGCGCCGCCGCCGGACTTCTTCAACCACCCCGCTCTCGGACGTCGATCCCGGGTCGCCATCGTGGACGCCGAGCTCGAGCGTCAGCGGAACGCGCTCGAGATGATCGCCTCGGAGAAATTTCGTCCCGCAGGCGGTGCTCGGGTGCCAGGAATCGGTGCTGACGAACAGCACGCGCAGGGCTATCCGGGAGCGCGAACGTCCAGCCGCACTCCGGTGCCCAGGCGAACGCGGCCGTCTACCACGCATTGCTCGAGCCGGGCGAGAGGATGATGGGGCTCGAGCTGTCACAGGGCGGTCATCTGACGCACGGGACGAGGATCAACCTCTCGGGGCGCTCGTACGGCATCGCCGCGTACCAAGTCCACTGCGAGAATCACTGACGACGGAAGACTTCGAAGCTCAGCGGGCCGAGCTCGCCGAGGGGGTCAGCGCGATCGCGGAGCGGTACCCGCTTTACGCGCCGCTCAGCGCCGCGGCGCTCGTGTAAGAACGCCCAGCCGGAACGACTGCCATGCTACGTCGGGCATGCGGTACTGGGATGCCGTGTTCGCGTTTCTCGCGGCGATGGTCGTGGCCGCGCTGCTCACGCCGGTGGTGGCCCGGTTCGCCCGCCGCGCCGGAGTGCTCTCGAGACCCACCGACCGGGGGCTGTCGCCCCAGCCCGTCCCCCTGCTGGGCGGATTCGCGATCCTCGCCGGCGTGCTCGTGGCCGCGGCGATCTGGATGCCGGCGACCATCCCGCTGCCGCACGTGGCGCACGGGGTCCGCGGATCCGGGGGAACGGTCCACACCTGGGTGATCATGGCCGGCGCGTGCCTGATCACGCTGGTCGGCGCGATCGACGACATCCTGGACCTCCGCCCGGAGCTGAAGCTCCTCGGGCAGGTCGCCGTCGCGGTCATCGTGGTCGAGGGAGGGGCGGTGGTGACCGACGTGACGATCCCGTTCGTGGGCTCGCTCCAGTTCCCCAACGCCGGCGGCGTGCTCACCGTGATCTGGCTGGTGGGCCTGATGAACGTGGTCAACTTCTCCGATGGAATCGACGGCCTGGCGGCCGGGCTGTGCACGATCGACGGGGTCGCGTTCGCGATCGTGGCCTTCGATCTCGACGTAAGCGGTGCCGGGATCCTGGCCGCGCTGACGGCCGGCGCGGCGCTCGGATTCCTGTTCTACAACTTCCATCCGGCGTCGGTGTTCATGGGCGATTCAGGCTCGAACCTGCTGGGCTACCTGCTCGGCGTCGTGTCGGTGATCGGATCGCTGAAGACCAACGTCGTCGTGGCCCTGGTGGTGCCCCTGCTGGTCCTGGCGGTCCCCTTCCTCGACACCGGGTTCGTGGTCGCCAAGCGCCTGAAGACCGGGCGCAAGCCGTGGTTGGCCGATGCCAACCATTTCCACCATCGGATGTCCCGGATCGGCTACAGCCAGCGCAAGACGGTGGCATACCTGTACGCCTGGACCGTCCTACTCGCCGGCGTGGCCGTGGGGCTGCGCTTCATTCCGTACTCGGATCACCACAACCATTACCGGGTCGCTTGGTTGCTGGTGATGGTCGCCGTCCTGCTGTTCGCGCTGGCGGCGAGTGTGTACCTGGTCTACCTGCTGGAGATCCTCAAGTTCAAGACGCGCCGAGCGACCGAGATGAGGCGAGCCGATCCCGACACCAGCGAGCACGAGATCGAGGAAGCGGTGCGCCGCGACCTCGAGACCGGCGAGTTCGAACGGGTCAGGTAGTGACTCGTGCACCGTCCGGCAATTAGGGCACGTGTATCGCGGCCCCGGATGGCCGTCATGCTTCGTCCTCGGAGCCTCGCGCAGCGCTGCTGCCTCGTGCTTGCGGCCCGCTCGGCATCCAGCCTCGCCTTAATGGGCCGCGCCCGAGTCATCCGGCTGGCTCCTG
>JAFASF010000170.1 GCA_019244745.1 Solirubrobacterales bacterium
TGCAGACCGCTCGCGCTCGCCGTCTCGACGATCGCGATCGTCTCCCCCCGCGCCCCCGCGCCGATCCCAAACGCCCCCCGTACCGGGCGACCGAGCGGATCGCTCACGTCCGCCGTGCGCTCCTCGCCGTCGAGCGCGCTCAGCAGCGCCTCGAGCGTGCCCTCGCCGCCATCGGCGACCGGGCACAGATCGACCGGGCGCCCGCCGTCCTCGAGCCCCCGTCCGACCGCTTCGGCGACCTCGGCCGCGCGCAGCGTGCCCTTGAACGAGTCCGGCGCGACGAGCACCGGCGTCGGGATCCCAGGGATCGACGACACTGCCCCTACAGGGACATCTGAGCCAACTTGCACTCCATCGGCGGCTTGTCCTCGCGCCAGCGCAGAATCTTGGTGCCGTGGCGGATCCGGCCGCCGCTGACGTGATCGAACGTGACCTCGACGACCAGCTCGGGCCGGAGCTCGATCCACTCGAGGTCCTTCTCGCTCTTCCAGCGGCTCGGGTCGCCGTGCCCGCGGTTGCCGGTCTCGTACGGCGCGAGCTTGTTGACCAGCGCGCGCTTCTCCGGTGCGCTGATCCCGGAGGAGTGGCCGACCACGTGGAGCTTGCCGGCGTCGTCGTAGAGCCCGAGGATCAGCGACCCGACCGTGCCATCGGCCTTGCCCGGGCGGTACCCGACGACCACGGCGTCGATCGTACGCACGCGCTTGACCTTCACCATGCCCGTCCGCTGGCCCGGCCGGTACTCCGCGTGAATGTCCTTGGCCACCACTCCCTCGCCGCTCTGCAACCACGGCTCGGCTTCAGCCCTTTCGCGCGTCACCGGCGTGAGGTCGATCGGTCCCGGAACGTCGCTTTCCAAGGCCTGGCGCCGGTCCTCGAACGGCCGCGAGAGCAGCGATTCGTCGCCCAGCGCGAGCACGTCGAAGGCCACGTACCGCGCCGGAGTCTCGGAGGCGAGCATCGTGATCCGGGACAACGCAGGGTGGATGCGGTTCTGGAGGGCGTCGAAGTCCTGGCCGCCGTCGTCTCCGTCGATCACGATCTCGCCGTCGAGCACGTACCGGCCGGGCGGGAACGAGAGCTCGGGGAAGTAGCGCCCGAGTGGCTTGCCGGTCCGGGACTGGATCATGCAGCCGTCTCCGTCGACGAACACGATCGCTCTGAAGCCGTCGTACTTCGGCTCATACGACCACTGCTCGCCGACCGGCAACTCGGGCCGGGACCGCGCGAGCTGCGGTTCGAGCGGAGACTTGAGTGCGAGCGCCACCGACGAAGATCGTAGTAGGCGCCCGGAGGTCGCGCCGGCGCCCGATACGATCCCCCTCAAATGCCCGCTGAGCACGCCACCGCCGCCGAGGAGGAGTACCTCCAGACCTTGTTCTGGCTCCTCGAGGCGGGCCTGCCGATGACGGGCGCCAACCTCGCGCGGGCGATGCAGCTCTCAGCGCCCACCGTCCACGAGATGCTGGGGCGCCTGGAGCGAGACGGCTACATCGTGCGTGACGCCGATCGCGCAATCGACTTCACGGCGTCCGGTCGCCAGCATGCCGAGCAGATCGTCGGCCGTCACCGGATGATCGAGCGCTTCCTCACCGACGTGGTCGGCGTGCCTTGGGACGACGTGCACGAGGAGGCGGAGCACCTCGAGCACGCGATGACTCCGCGGTTCGAGGCCTACGTCAAAGCTACGGTCGGCGATGCCAAGACATGCCCTCACGGTCACCCGATCCGGGTCGGTGACCGGATCGAGGGGGTGCCGCTCGCGGACTGTGAGCCTGGCGCGACGGTGACGATACTGCGGCTCGAGAACGAGGCCGAGGACCTCCTGCACTACCTCAAGGACGCCGGCGTCGAGCCGGGGATGGTCGGACAGGTAGCCTCGAACGACGGTGAGACGGTTACGGTCGCCAGCGAGGGTGGGGTGGCCACCGTGACCTCGAGCGTGGCCGAGACGGTGTCGGTGCTCGCCGATCCCTCGCCCCCGCCCCGAACCGCGCTCCCCGAGCAACTGGTGCTCGGGCGTGAGCGCTACGGTCGATAATCCCAACCAAGTGATGCGTTCTGATCCCGCTGAGCGGGATCGAAACGCATCAGTCCGCCGCAGCTCCCCGCAAGTCCTCGGCCGCCGCGAGATCTCCGAGCGCGGTGACCTCGCTCAGGCCGCGACGCCGGCGGTCACGTCCCGGTAGGCCTCTGCCAGCCGGCCCACGCCCTCCTCGATCTCCTCCGGTGAGACCCCGGAGTACGCCAGGCGCAGGCTCGACTCGGCGCCCTCGAGCACGAAATCAGAACCCTTGACGAACTGCAGGTCGCGCTCCGCGGCGGCTTCGAACAATGCGCCCACGTCGGTGCCCCGCGGCAGGTCCACCCACAGAAAGTAGCCGCCCTGCGGCTCCACGAAGCGCGCATCCGGCAGCTCGCGCCGGAGCGCCTCGCTCAGGGTCTTGGCGCGCTCGCGCAACGCGTGCTTGACCGTCTCGATCGAGCGCTCGAGCGCGCCCGAGATGCAGAACTGATAGACGATCGCCTCCGAGACCATGCTCGGCGAGATGTACGTGCTCGTGGCGATCTTGACGATCCGCGCAATCAGCTCCGCCGGCCCCACCAGATAGCCGACACGGATCCCGGGACACACCGTCTTGGAGAACGACGAGGCGTATACGACGGTGTCACCGTCCATCGAGAGCATCGACTCGAGCGGCGAGCCCTCGAAGCGCAAAGCAACGTACGGATCGTCCTCGAAGATCGTGAACTGGTGCGCGCGGGCGAGCTCCAGGAGCCGCTCGCGCTTGGCGGCCGAGAGCGTGTACCCGGCCGGGTTCTGGAAGTTCGGGATGATGTGGGCCAGCTTGGGCGCCGTGCCGGCGAGCAGCTCGCGCTCGACGGCCGCCACGTCGATCCCATCGGGCTCGAGCTCGACCATCCGCACATCCGCTCCCCGGTTGCGCAGCGACAGAAGCGTCCGGTCATACGTCGGGCGCTCGACGATCACCGAATCCCCTGGCTCCACGAGCGCATCGAACAGGAACGCGTCGGCCTGCATCGATCCGTTGGTGACCAGCACGTGCTCCGGCTCGACCTGGTGGCGCTCGGCGATCCACTTGCGCAGCGGGGGATAGCCGATCGCGGTTCCGTAGGCGGTCGCCCCGGCCGGGTCCTCGGCGAATGCCCGGTCGGCGGCGGCCTTCAGCCCCTCGACGTCGACGATGTCGAGGGACGGCGCTCCGCGGGCAAACGAGATCGGCTTCGCCACTCCACAAAGACTACGAGACTCCGGCGACGAGGATCAGACCGCCCCGCTCACCAGCTCCGCCGCTAGCTCTGCGACCAGCGTCGGCGTCCGGCCCACCCGCACCCCCTTGCCCTCGAGCGCCTCGGCCTTGGCCCGGGCGGTGCCCTGCGACCCCGAGACGATCGCGCCGGCGTGACCCATCGTCTTTCCCGGCGGCGCGGTGAACCCGGCGATGTAGGCCACGACCGGCTTGGTGACGCTGGCGGCGATGAACTCGGCGGCCCGCTCCTCGGCATCGCCGCCGATCTCCCCGCACATCACGATCAGCTCGGTCTCCGGGTCGTCCTGGAACATCGCGACCACGTCGATGAAGTCTGTTCCGGGGACCGGGTCGCCGCCGATCCCGACGATCGTCGAGTTGCCGAAGCCGCGCTGCGCGAGAACGTTGCCGATCTGGTAGGTCAGCGTGCCCGACCGGGAGACCACCCCGACGTTTCCCTCCTTGAAGAACGCGGCGGGGATGATGCCCACGTTGGCCCTGCCGGGGGACAGGATCCCCGGGCAGTTGGGTCCGACGAGCCGGGCGCGGCCGTTCTTGGCCAGAGTGTTGAAGACCCGCAGCTCGTCGTGTGCCGGGATGCCTTCGGTGATCGCGATGATCAGCTCGATCCCGGCGTCCTCGGCTTCCAAAATCGAGTCGGCGGCAAATCGCGGCGGCACGAACACCATCGCGGTGTTGGCGCCCGTGGCGGATACCGCCTCGTGGAACGTGTTGAACACCGGGATCCCGGCGACATCCTGGCCTCCCTTGCCCGGAGTGACACCCGCGACGACCTGCGTGCCGTAGTCGCGGTTGCGCAGCGAGTGAAAGGTGCCCTCGCGCCCGGTGATCCCCGAGACACAGAGCCTCGTGTCGGTATCGACGAGAATGCTCATCGCCTCACCCCGCCCCAGCCGCCAGCTCCACCACCCGGCGCGCGGCGCCGTCCATGGTCGATTCGCCGAACACGTTGGGGAGGTTCGCCTCGGCGAGCAGGCGCCGGCCCTCCTCGTCGTTGGTCCCGTCGAGCCGCACCACGAACGGGACCTGCGGCCGGATCTGCGCGAAGGCCTCGATCAGCCCCCGCGCGACCTCGTCGCCGCGCGTTATCCCGCCGAAGATGTTGAACAGCACCGCCTTGACGTTCGGGTTGGAGAGGATCACCTCGACGGCGCTGGTGATCGCCTC
>JAFASF010000199.1 GCA_019244745.1 Solirubrobacterales bacterium
TATCGCTCGCGTCATCCGACATGTGCGACCAGGTGATCTCGCCGCCCGGCGCGATGACCATCGCTCCGCCGAGCTGCGCCGGATGACCGATCGTCCGTCCCTGCACGACGCGGTACTTCGCCGTGGTGGCGGCCCCTTTGGCCATCACCTTGGGCCCGAGCAGCTCGCCCATCGTCGCCACCTTCGCGCCGGCCGCCCTGTAGCTCTCCCGTTTCTCGTCCGCGAGCACCGCCAGGTCGATGTGCTCGTTGCGGCGGAAGTGCGCGGCGTGGCGCGGGCTGACCTGACCGATCAGCACCAGGCGCGCGCCGGCCGACTCGAACTCCTCCCGAGCGCGGTGCAACTGCACCGCGTGCCCGCGGCAGAACACTCAGCCGTAATGTCTCAGCCACACGAGCGCGACCGGGCCATCGCGCCACAGGTCTCCGAGGCGGACCTCGTTGCCGTCCTGGTCGGGGAGAACGATGTCGGCGAGGGCATCCGCGCTCGCCGGCGGGTTGGTGGTCTGGCGCGTGGTGGCGGCCCCGAACATCGTCGGCAAGCCTACTACGGGATACTGAGTGGGTCATGGCCGTTGGTGCCGAGGTTCTCTGGTCACCGAGCGAGGAGCGCCTTGAGCGCGCGACCCTCACCCGGTTCGCCGGCTGGTTGAGCGACACGCGAGGGTTGCGGTTCGACGGCTACCACGACCTGTGGCAGTGGTCGGTCGACGACATCGAGGCGTTCTGGGAGTCGATCGTGGCTTTCTGCGAGGTCCGGTTCGAGACGCCGGCGCGGTCGGTGCTCGGTCGCTCCGAGATGCCGGGAGCCGAGTGGTTTCCGGGGGCCCGGCTTAGCTATCCCGAGCACATCTTCCGCGGCCGCGACTCCGAGGCCGTCGCGCTTCGCCACGCGTCCGAGGTGCGTGAGCTCGGCGAGTGGACGTGGGGGAGGTTGCGCGGGGAGACCGCCGCGATCGCCTCCGGCCTGCGCGCGCTCGGCGTGGGCTCCGGAGACCGGGTGGCGGCATACATGCCCAACATCCCCGAGACCGTGGCCGCGTTCCTGGCCTGCGCGTCGATCGGCGCGGTGTGGTCCTCGGCGGCGCCCGAGTTCGGAGCGCGCAGCGTGATCGACCGCTTCGCGCAGATCGAGCCCAAGGTGCTGCTCGCGATCGATGGCTACCGGTACGGCGGGCGCGACTTCGACCGCCGGGAGATCGTGCGCCACATCGCGTCCGAGATCCCGTCGCTCGAGCGGCTCGTGACGCTCGGGTACCTGGACGGTTCGGGGTGGGAAGACGGGTTTGCCGACGGCGGCGCCGGCGAGCTCGATTTCGCGCCGGTGGCGTTCGACCACCCGCTCTGGGTGCTCTATAGCTCGGGCACCACCGGGTTGCCCAAGCCGATCGTGCACGGTCAGGGCGGGATCCTGCTCGAGCAGCTCAAGAAGAGCGTGCTGCACCTCGACGCCCAGGCGGGCGACCGACTGTTCTGGTTCTCGACCACGGGCTGGATGATGTGGAACTTCCTGGTCGGCGTTCTGCTGACCGAGGCCTCGATCGTGCTCTTCGACGGCAACCCCGGCTATCCGGACCTGGGCCGGCTGTGGGACCTGGCCGAGGAGACCGGGATGACGTGCTTCGGCACGAGCGCGGCGTTCATCGCCTCGTGCATGAAGGCGGAAGTGTCGCCGCGCGCCGGCCGGTCGTTGGAGGCGCTGACCGCCGTGGGATCGACCGGCTCGCCCCTGTCGCCCGAGGGCTTTCGCTGGGTCTACGACGAGCTGGGCGCCGATACGTGGCTGTTCTCGACCTCGGGCGGTACTGACCTGTGCACGGCGTTCGTCGGCGGCGTGCCGACGCTGCCGGTGTACCTGGGCGAACTCCAGGCGCGTGCGCTCGGCGCCTCGGTGGAGGCGTGGGATCCCGAGGGTCATTCGCTCGTCGAGGAAGTGGGCGAGCTCGTGATCACCAAGCCGATGCCCTCGATGCCTATCTACTTTTGGGGTGACGAGGATGGGTCGCGGCTGCGCGAGAGCTACTTCTCGACGTATCCGGGAGTGTGGCGCCACGGCGACTGGATCACGATCACCTCGCGAGGAACGGCGGTGATCTCCGGGCGCTCGGACTCCACGATCAACCGTGGTGGGGTGCGGATGGGCACCGCCGAGATCTACCGTGCGGTCCTGGCGGTGCCCGAGGTGCTCGACGCGTTGGTGGTCGACGTGCCGCGCCCCGGCACCGATGGGTGGATGCCGCTGTTCGTGGTCGTGCGCGAGGACGCGTCTTTGGACGATTCGCTGATCGATCAGATCCGCCGGCGGATCCGGGAGGACTGCTCGCCGCGCCACGTCCCCGACGAGATCCGACAGATCGACGAGGTCCCGCGCACGTTGTCGGGCAAGGTGCTCGAGGTTCCCGTGAAGCGGATCCTGATGGGGGTGGCGCCCGAGGAGGCGGCAAGCCGAGAGTCACTCGCAAACCCCAAGGCGTTGGATTATTTCCTCACGCTCGTCAAATAACTGAAACGTTTCGAGCCGGGGCGCCGGCGCGGCGGGACACTCTGGACCGATGCCGGCCCCCACACGCACCCCCGGGGAGGGGTGTCCGAAATAAGGCCCCGTGTGGGGGCCTTTTCTCGGACACCATGGAAGATGGCGTCGATCCATGACGCAGAGATCGCAAGCTTGGCGCGGCGCCAGCACGGCTATGTGACGAGGCGCCAGCTTCTCAACCTCGGCCTGGGCCGTCGGGCAATCCAGTACCGACTGCAAACCGGCCGCCTGTTCGCCGTCTACGCCGGCGTCTACGCCGTCGGGCACCGCCCGACCCTCCCCATCGACCGCGCCTACGGCGCCGTGCTGGCGTGCGGACCTGCGGCCGTGCTGAGCCACGGTTCGGCGATGACCCTTTGGGGGGTGTGGAAGCGATGGGATGTTCCCTTCGAGGTGACCGCAAGCTGGGATTTCCGCCGGCCGGGCATCCGTGTGCACCAGGCACGGTCGCTGTTGCGCAAGGACGCCCGCAGCCACCTGGGCATCCGCGTCACGAGCCCGGCCAGGACGGCGCTCGACATGGCCCCACGCCTGAGAGACAAGCCGCTCGACCGCGCGATCAACGAGCTCCTCGCCTCGAACTTCCTGCGTATCGACCAGCTCG
The DNA here is from genome assembly GCA_019244745.1 of Solirubrobacterales bacterium. Taxonomy (GTDB): domain Bacteria; phylum Actinomycetota; class Thermoleophilia; order Solirubrobacterales; family Solirubrobacteraceae; genus Palsa-465. The sequence goes on from JAFASF010000199.1 coordinate 3,140, forward strand.
CCGAGCTGCTCGGGCGATCAAACGGCCACCCGGGCGCCGGCCGTCTCAGGCCTTTCGTCGATGACGCCCGGCATGGTATGACGCGCTCCGAGCTCGAGCGCACGTTCCGCGCGTTCCTCAAGCGCTTCGGGTTCCCGCAACCGGAGCTGAACACGTCCGTGGCGGGCTACGAGGTGGACGCGCTGTTTCGCGAACAACGGGTGATCGTCGAGCTCGACGGTTACGACTGGCACCGCAGCCGCACCAAATTCGAGAGCGATCGCGATCGCGATGCGAACACCCTCATCGCGGGGTTCCGAACCGTTCGGATCACGGACATCCGCCTGACGAGCACCCCGGTCGCGGAGGCCGACAGGCTGTGGAGAATCCTCCGCGACGCCGGTGGCTGAACTCTTACGGTTCTCTCAAACTGGGTTGACATGGTGCCTGCCACGGGCGCCTGGCATCCCGTGGGCGCCCGGCCACTTGAGGTCCAGCAAGGGGCCCAAGAACCGGAGGAGCACGGAATGCATCGTCACCTCAAGCGCAATTTGGCCATCGGGACCACGGCCCTGGCGGCTACGGCGTTCGCCGGCGGCGCCTATGCGGCCAACCAGCAATCCCCGAACAGCGCCCGCCAGGCGTTCCTCGCCGACGTCGCCAAGCGACTGAACGTGACGCCACAGCAGCTGACTGCCGCCCTCAAGGGCGCAAGCCTGGACCAGCTGAACGCCGCGGTCAAGGCCGGAAAGTTGACTCAGGCCCAGGCGAACGCCATCAAACAGCGGATCGAGCAGGGCGCCGCCGGCCCGTTCCCGTTCCCGCCCCGGGCTCTGCGCGGACCGCGTCCGTTCGGACCGGCGTTTTTCGGCCCCTCCGGTCACTCGCCGCTCGGCGCCGCCGCCAACTACCTTGGCCTGACCGACGCTCAACTGTTCGATCAGCTACAGGCCGGCAAGACGCTCGCTCAGATCGCCCAGTCGCACGGCAAGTCCGTCGCGGGGCTCAAGCAGGCAATGTTCGGAGCGGAGAAGGCAAGGCTCGATGAGGCCGTCAAGGACAAGCTGATCACTCCGTCGCAAGAGCAGCAGGCCCTCAGCCGCCTCAGCTCCAGGCTCAACAACCAGCTGAGCCGCACGTTCCCGCGCGTACCGTTCAGAGGCTCTGGGCACTGGGGTGGCGCGCCCAACGGCTCCGGGTTCCCGAACCGCCGGTTTTTCCCACTCGGGCCGCACGCGCCGAACGCACAGCAGGCGCCGGCCGGCGTCTCCGCCATACCTCCGGGTAGCGCACCGGACTGACACGCTCCCGAGAAACCACTCTTACTCCCCTCTCATCGATCTCTCATTGGTTTCTGATGGGCGACTGCTTAAGTGGGGAACCATCAAAAGCAGATCTATGTCCTCAGGAGCAACTGATCAGTGAGACGCCTCAGCCGTTTTCTTCCGATCCTCGGTGGTGCCGTTGCCGGCGGCGCCATCGCGCTGGCTGTGGCCAGCGGTAACACATCCACCACGCACTCCTCGACCACCACCACCGTTATCCAGCAGTCGCGCGGAGCTGGGGTCCCGACGTCGTTGAGCTCGACCAAGGGCGAGACGATCAACCAGATCTACCGCACCGACAGCCCCGGTGTGGTCGATATCACCGTCACGAGCCAGACCAATTCGCCGGGCTTTGGGCCGTTCGGCGGTGGCGGGACCCAGCAGACGCAGGGCGAGGGCGCCGGCGTCGTCTATGACACCAAGGGCGACATCCTCACCGACGAGCACGTGGTCTCCGGCGCGAGCTCCGTCAAGGTCAACTTCCAGGATGGCCGGAGTGCGAACGCGACCGTGGTCGGCACCGACCCTTCCACGGACGTCGCCGTGATCCACGTCAACGTTCCCGCCTCCGAGCTGCATCCGATCCCATTCGCGGACTCCTCGAGCGCGCAAGTCGGCGATCCGGTAGTGGCGATCGGCAGCCCGTTCAGCCTGCCCGAGACGACCACTGCGGGCATCGTGAGCGCGGTTGGCCGCAGCATCCAGGCGCCCAACCAGTACACGATCACGGGCGCGATCCAGACCGACGCTGCGATCAACCCAGGCAACTCCGGCGGCCCCCTGCTGGACGCGAACGGGCACGTCCTGGGCCTCAACGACCAGATCCAGACCAACTCCGGCTCGAGCGCCGGCGTGGGGTTCGCGATTCCGTCGAACACCGCCGCCCGGATCGCCAACGAGATCATCTCCGGCCACCCGATCAAGCACGCGTACGTCGGCGTTGAGCTCAACCAGAGCTCGACCGGCGGCGCGAAGATTCAGAGCGTCACGGCCGGCTCTCCGGCGTCGAGCGCGGGCCTTCAGGCGGGCGACGTGATCGCCGCTCTGAACGGCCAGTCGATCGGCTCCACCCAGCAGTTCATCGAGACCGTCGACACCTTCTCCCCCGGCGAGACCGTCACGATGACCGTCAACCGCTCCGGGCAGACGCTTCACATCAAGGTGACGCTCGGAACCCGTCCGCAGACTTCCCCCACCGGGGGCTGATCCCCCCACACACAAAACACCCCCACGCACAGGCAAACCGGCGGCCCGGGCACACAAGCCCGGGCCGCCGGCGTGATAGGGGGTCGGTGGCGGCCGGCGTGGTGGGGGGTGGGTGGCGCCGGCGTGAGTGGGGAGTCGGTGGCGCCGGCGTGTCCGGGTCCGCTGGCGCCGGCGTGGTGGAGCGAGGCGAAGCCGCCGGCGGCTCCGTCGCGCGAACCGAAGCCGCTGCCGGCCTCGTCGCGCTGAACCACGGTCCCCTCAACCGCGCGTACTCATGCCCGGGCTGCCTCCGCCATCCGTCCGCGACGCGCCAGGAGCAGGCTCGCCAGCCCCGACACCAGCGCGAACACGATCAGCAGCGGACCGATCACGCC
>JAFASF010000234.1 GCA_019244745.1 Solirubrobacterales bacterium
GCCGGCCTCGTCGCGCTGAACCACGGTCCCCTCAACCGCGCGTACTCATGCCCGGGCTGCCTCCGCCATCCGTCCGCGACGCGCCAGGAGCAGGCTCGCCAGCCCCGACACCAGCGCGAACACGATCAGCAGCGGACCGATCACGCCGGCGCCGAGCAGGTCCTGGAGCCAGTAAAAGGCGGCGCCGAACAGTCCCGCCGCCGGGAGCGTCAGGGCCCACGCCGCCGCGATGTTGCCGGCGACCCCCCAGCGAACGGCCGATAGCCGGGTGGCGGCGCCGGCGCCGGCGACGCCGCCGCTGATCACGTGCGTGGACGACAACGGATAGCCGAAGTGTGAGGAGACCAGGATCACGGCCGCGCCGGCGCCCTGCGCCGCGAATCCCTGGGCGGAGTTCATCTTGATGATCCGGCTGCCCACCGTGCGGATGATCCGCCAGCCACCGGCGTAGGTCCCGAGCGCCATCGCCGACGCGGATGCGATCACCACCCACACCGGAACGCGGAAGTGCTGGGCGCTGACGCTGCCGTGCGCCACCAGCGCGAGGCCGATCACCCCCATGGTCTTCTGGGCGTCGTTGCTGCCATGGGCGAACGCCAACGCCGAACCCGAGATGATCTGCCCGCCCCGGAACCCTCGCGTGACAGGCCCCGGGCGGCGGCGCCCGATCGCCCAGTAGATCGAGACGATCGCCACGCCCGCGAGGGCAAACGCGACCGGCGGGGCGAGCAGCGCCGGCAGCACCACCTTCATCACCAGCCCGCCCAATTTGACGCCGGATCCGCCGGCGGCCGCGAGCAGCGCCCCGACCACGCCCCCGATCAGCGCGTGCGAAGAGCTCGACGGCAGGCCGAATACCCAGGTGAGCAGGTTCCAAGCGATCGCGCCCAGGAGCCCCGCGAACATGATCGACTCGGTCACCTTGCCGGGCGAAATGATCCCGGTGGCGATCGTCGCCGCGACTTTGAGAGACACCAACGCGCCGGCGAAGTTGAGCACCGACGCGATCGCGACCGCCATGCGCGGCGACAGCGCCCGGGTCGAGATCGACGACGCGACGACGTTCGCGGTGTCGTGGAAACCGTTTGTGAAGTCGAACGCCAACGCCGCGGCGACGACGATTACGAGCAGTACGTCGCTGTGCATCCCGACGGGCCTGACCGCGTGGGTCGGCTAGCCCGTCGCGGCTGAGACCTGCGCGAGCGTGCGCTCCATCAGCTCGCGGTGGACGGCCCGGGTCCCGCCCTCCCGCCGCGTCCAGTGGCGGTCCGGCCCAAGCTCCCAGCAGAACGTGTCGTCGGCGAGGCAGCGCTCGAGCGTGTCGTCGAGCTCGGCGCGCAGCTCGGGGTCGTCGACGGGAGTGAGCAGCTCGACCCGGGTGTCGAGGTTGCGCGGCATCAGGTCGGCCGACCCTATGTAGTAGCTGTGCTCATCGCCACGGTGGAAGACGTAGATGCGCGAATGCTCGAGGAAGCGGCCCACGACCGACACGACCTCGATCGTCTCCGAGACTCCCTCGAGCCCCGGGGTCAAACAGCAGATGCCGCGCACGTTGAGCTCGATGGGGACGCCGGCCTGCGACGCGCGGTACAGCGCCTCGATGCAGCGCCGGTCGACGAGCGAGTTCATCTTCATCACGATGCGCGTTGGCTCGCCGGCCTCGTGTGCCGCGATCGTTGCCTCGATCTCTTCGATCAGCGGCTCTCGCATCGAGCCCGGCGCCACCAGCACCTTGCGCTGGCGTTCGGGGTGGCCGTAGCCAGTGAGCGTGTTGAACAGGTTCGCGACCTCCTGGCCGAGCTCGCGGTCGGTGGTGAACAACGCGAAGTCCTCGTACAGGCGAGCGTTCTTGGCGTGGAAGTTGCCGGTGGCGATCAGCACGTAGTGGCGCACGCCCTCGCGCTCGCGCCGCACCACCAGGATCGCCTTGGCGTGCGTCTTGAGCCCGGGGATGCCGTAGACCACGTGGGCACCGACCTCCTCGAGGTCACGCGACCAGCGGATGTTCTGTCGCTCGTCGAACCGGGCCTTGAGCTCCACCAGGCAGACCGCCTGCTTGCCCTTCTCGGCGGCCTCGATCAGCGACGGGACCAGCGCGGAATCGTCGGAGGTGCGATACACGGTCATCTTGATCGCGAGCACGTTGGGGTCATCGGCGGCCTGCTTGACGAAGCGCTCGATGCTGGTGGCGAACGAGTAGTACGGGTAGTGAACGAGCACGTCGGCGGCGCGCATCGCCGCGAACACGTCGGGCTGCTCGTCGTGGTCGCCGGGCCCGGGCAGGAACGCCGGATGGGTGAGCGGCGTCCACGGGGCCTGCCGCAGCTCGGGGTGGCCTTCGACCCCGGCGATCTGCCACAGGTCGCCTAGGTCGAGCAGACCGTCGACGTCGTATACCTGGAGCTCGGAGACCCCGAGCCAATCGATCAGCTTCGAACGCATGGCTGGGTCCATGCCGGCGCCGACCTCGAGCCGCACGACCTCGCCGAACCGGCGGCGGCGAAGCTCGGCCTCCACCGCCTGGAGGAGGTCGTCCGCCTCGTCGGAGACCTCGAAGTCGGCGTCGCGCGTGACCCTGAACAGGTCGTAGCTGACGATCTGCAGACCGGGGAACAGCGTGTCCAGGTGCTGGGCGATCACGTCTTCGAGGGGAATGAAGGTGTCCTTCGAGATCTCTACGAACCGGGGCAAAACCTCTTTGGGGACCTTCACCCGCGCGTACACGTCGTGGTCCAGATCCGGGTCATGCAGCCGCACGATCAGGCTCAGGGACAGATTCGAGATGTACGGGAACGGCCGCCCCGGGCCGACCGCCAGCGGCGTCAGCACCGGGAAGATCTGCTCGCGAAAACGGCGAGACATCTCGCTGGCCTCCGCGTCGGACTCCTCGCAGCCGATGATCCGGATCCCGTGAGCAGCGAGCTCGGGCTTGACCACGTCGGCGAACTGTCGCGCGTGGCGTCGGTCCTGCGCGCGGACGGTTGCGGCGATGCGCTCGAGCGCGTCCGTCGGCGACAGGCCGTCGGGGCCGCGAGCATCGATCCTCGCGTCGACCTGGTCGTGTACGCCGGCGACGCGGATCATGAAGAACTCGTCGAGGTTGGTCACGAAGATGGCCAGGAACTTGAGCCGCTCGAGCAGCGGCAGCGACTCGTCCTCGGCGAGCTGCAGCACGCGGTCGTTGAAGTCCAGCCACGAGAGCTCGCGATTGATGTACAGCGTGGGGTCGGCGAGCCGTGGGATCGCAACCGCGTCGAGGGCGTGGCCGTCTCTTTCGAGCATGCCGGCGTCCACCGCAGGAGCGGCGGCGGCGAGTTGTGAGGAGGTCGGGTCGGTCATACGGCGTTGAGGTCCAAGGCGGCGATCGCGGCGAGCTCGGTGGGGCGCAGAAGCGAAACCAGCTCACCCTTGGAGATCCCAGCCAGGCCGCCCTTGCGCAGCCGCGACTGAGCCCCGGTGAGGTCGTGGACGAGCAACGAAAACGAGGGATCGTGCCCGACCAAGAGCACGTCTCCCAGGCCCGCCGTCAGCTCGGAGACCTCGAACGGCGGGCCGGCGAGTGCAGGCACGATCGTCACCTCGACGCCGATCGGCTCGCAGGCACGCTGGGCGGTCTGCACCGCTCTCAGCTTGGGGCTGCTCAGGCATGCGTCGATGTTCGTGCCCAGCCGCGCCAGCGCCCTGCCGACGGCCTCCGCCTGTCTCATCCCGCGCTCGGTCAGGGGGCGCTCGTCATCCGGGGCACCGTCGGCCGCCTCGGCGTGTCTCAGCAACCAGAGCATGCTGACACTCTACGCCGAGAGGGTCGGGGGGCGCTAGCCCGCGGTCCTCCATCCGCGCTCAGCCGATCGGGAGGCGCTAGCCGCGGTCCTCCAGCCGCCCTCAGCCGATCGGGAGGCGCTGGCCGTCGGTCCTCCACCCGCACTCAGCCGATCAGCAGGCGCCGGCCGAAAACTCGCTCGAAGACCTCGCTATCACCGTAGCGCTCGACGCTCCAGCGCGGAAGGGTCAGGTCGCCGGCGGACTCGAGGTGCAGGTCGAAGCCGTGCCCGTTCGCCCGCAGCCGCGCCTCGCTGACCGCCTGGTCGCGTCCTCGCTCGAGGTGCTCAGCCAATCGCACGATCACAGCGCACCGCTCGAGAAGCGCCTCGTCGCCGTCCCGAGTGAGGCCTTCCATGTCCGCGAGCTTCGGCGCCCCCTTGCGGTGATAGCGGCTGATCAGGGCGATCAGCGCACGCTCGCGCGGGTCGAACCCCGGCAGGTCCGCGCTGACGATCAGGTACTGAGAATGCTTGTGGTGGTCGTCATAGGAGATCGTCATTCCGACGTCGTGGAGCATGGCCGCGGCCCACAGCAGCTCGCGCTCGCCGGGCCGGGGCTCGAAGAGACCCCCCTGTACCAGCGAGTCGAACATCTGCAGCGACAGCAGAGCGACGTGCTCGACGTGCGTCATGTCCGACTCGTACTGGACGGCGAGGTTGCGGACCGCCGCCGCGCGAACGTCGTCGAACAGCGGCTCGCGCTCGTCGAGGAGCTCGCGGGCGAAGAAAACGCCGTCCCGGAGACTCGCGTCGGTCGCCTCGACCCCGTCGAAACCACCGAGGTCGATGACGGTTTCGATGACCAGCGCGGCGGCCAGGATGATGTCGCCCCGGCCCGGCTTGACTCCCGGCATCGCGCCTCGCTCCGAGACCGGCAACGCCGCCAGCGCCTCGACGAGCTCGCGCAGCGGTTCACGCTTGAGCACGAATCCCTGCACCCCGATGTCGGGTTGACCCGCGGCGCGCTGGGCCGCGGCGGCGAGGTTGCGGACCGCGCCCCCGACGCCCACCAAGCCGCCACCGGAGCTCCCGAGCCATCCGATATCGGACAGCGTCGAGGCGACGTGGGCCCGGACCTTCTGGAGCTCCTTGCGCCTCGCGGGACCCGGCCCCGGCAGGAACTGCTCGGTCAGCCTCACCGCACCGAGCGCGTACGAGCCAAGCTCGCGTGCGCGCCGGTCCGACACGTGGACGAGCTGCAAGCTGCCGCCGCCCAGCTCGAGCACGGCGCCGTCGGTCAGCGTCGAGCTGTTGACGGCAGCGATGTATCCGAACCGGGCTTCGTCCTCCTCGGACAGGATCTCGATCCTCAGCCTCGTCGCCGCCTCGGCCGCGCGCACAAACTCCTGGCCATTGGATGCGTCGCGGATGGCGCTGGTGGCGACCGCCTGGACGTCGCGCGGACTGAGCTCATTGGCGACGCAGAAGCGCCAGAAGACGCCTACCGTCTCGAGCCCGCGCTTCATCGCCTCATCGGAGAGCCGTCCCGTGGCGGCCAGGCCCGCACCGATCCGGACGGTCTCATAGAGCTCATCGGTGCGCTTCCACCAGATCCCGGGGGCGAACGTGAACACCACGAGACGCCAAGAGTTCGATCCGAGGTCGATCACGGCAACCTGGCGGCTCTGCTGCCCTGCGCGCCCGGCGGCTCGCGTCGATCGCCAGCTCACACTTCGCATGATGCGCGGTGCGGCGGACGACAAACGCGGCCCCAGAACGCCGGCGCGGCGCTACAGTCCCTCAGAGCGCGATGGCCACCGCCGCCGCACCGCCGAGCACATCGCCGCCCGGTCGAGGGTTCGGGCGACGGCGCGTACTGGTCGTGTTCGAATCTGGGCCGGCCGGCGTGGCGGCCCTCGATTGCGCGCGCGAGTTGGCCGAATACGAGCAGGCGACGCTGACCGTGGTCAGCGTCGCCCCGCAGGAGCCGCTCGGAATGCGTTGCGGTGGATCACCGAGCGACTACAACTGCGCGGTCAGAGACGCCGTGGCGCACGAGCTCGAGCAGGCGCGCGCGCGGCTGGGCGAGATCGGGGCTCACGCGGCCTGTGAGCTGCTGGTCGAGGGTCGCGACCTCCCGCTGGAGGACTGGTGCGCGATGGGGACCTTCGACACGATTCTGTTGCCGGCGCACAGGCGTCCGCTGCGCGCGCCGAGCCATCCCGCGGCCGTTGCGCTCAAGCGAACCGGCGCCGAGGTTCGGATCATCGACCGGCGGGGCCGGGAGCTAACGCTTACGTGAACGGCGCGAGCGCCGCTTTCGCGGCGCCCCGGGAGCGCGGCTCGTCTTGGCTGCGCTGCTAGCCGCCAGGCGGCGGCGCTGCTGCTGGATCCGGATCGCGGCCCCGATCGCCGCTCCCCAGAAGATCGCTCCGAACCACCACGGGCTGAACACCAGCGCTACGGCCGCACCGAGCATGGCGAGCCAGATCGCGGGCCTGAAGTCGCGCCAGTCGCCCCTCACCGATCCGCTCCCGCTCTCATCGGATCGATGCCGACGGATCGGCGGCCACTCGCTTCTGGATCGATGCCACCGCCCGGAACGCCTCTTTCAGGTGGCTGCGCGTGAGCGCGCTGAGCGCGCGGGGATCGAGGAAGTCGTCGGGCTCTTCGCCGGCCCGGAGCTGCCGGACCTGGTGCTGTAGCCTCAACGCGCTGATCAGCTCGTAGGCCTCCTCGAGCGTGCGCGAATCGGGTTCCGACAGGGTGCCCGCGGCTCCAGCGGCGCGCAACCGTTCGATCGTCGAGGCGGTGGTGACGCCGGCGGCCATCCCGGCCCACCGCGCCAGGTCGACGATCGGGATCATGCCGCCGTGCTTGAGGTCCAGGCGCCCACGGTGCTCGCCGGAGTGCTCGACGACCAGCCCGCGAAAGAAGCCGGTGGGCGGACGGTACGAGAGCGCAAACCGCGCCAGCAGACGCAGCAGCGCCGGGTTGCGCTCCGCGAGGCGGAAGGTATCGGCCACGGGAGTCCCCGTGTGCACACCCCGCACCGGGCGGCTGTCGACGAGGACCGACACCAGAATCAGAGCATTCTGCTGGCTCGGATCGGCGATCCGGCTCCGCGCCGCGTCCTGCCAGGAGCTGAGCGAGCGCACGAACAACCGGTTCGAGGCCGTGGCGCCGTGGGGGTCGGGAGGAAAGCCGCAGCGCTCGAGCTCGGCCATCACCTTCGTGCCGATCTCGTGCAGACGGGGGCGAATCAGCGCTTCGTCCGCGTCGCCGAACCACACCATCGCGCTGTCGACGTCTGAGCTCGGCGCGGCTTCGCGGCGCGCCAGGCTACCGAGCGCCAGCCACGCGAACGGCGCCGGCAGCTCTCCCGCTTCCTCGACGGCGAGGTCGAGCAGGCGGCGCGTGAGGGCGTCGACGACGACCGAATAGACGGCCATGATGTTGGTCGCCGCGACGCGCGCTTCGTACATCGCGATCACGGTCGGGCGGAGCTCGCGGGCCGTGCTCACGAGCTCATCGACGCTCCGCGCCGCCGAGATCCTCTGCCGCAGAAAGAACGGCGAGCGCGCGTGGGCGGCGACGAGATCGAGGTCCTCGACCACTCCGAGGACGGAGCCGGTCGCGGAAACCACCGGGAAGTGGCGGAAGCCGCGGTCGAGCATCTCGAGCAGCACGTCCCCGCCGAGCCGGTCCGGCCGGCACGTGTAGGCGGGGGCCGACATGGCGTCGGCGACCGGCGAGTCGGCCGGGAGCCCACGGGCGACGACCCGAGTGCGCAGGTCGCGGTCGGTGAGGATCCCGAGAGTCCCGTCACCGAGTTCCACGATCGCGGACGTCGCCCCGGCGTCGGTCATGCTCTGCGCCACATCTCGGATCGGCGCCTCGGGACGGCAGACGGTCGGTGCGGCGCGGATCACCGTGCCGACCGGCTGATGCGCGGGGTCGTGGCCGGCGCCGCGATCGTCGCAGGCGAACTCGGGGGCCTGCTCGAGAAGTGAGCGCGCGACGAACCGCAGTCCCGCGGGATCGCCCAGCACAGCGCGCGCGACGTCCGCTCCGATGCGGTAGCAGATCGTGTCCTCGACAGCGCGCGCTTCGAAACCGACTGGCAATCCGGAGAGCATGGAGGCGTGGCCGAACAACTCCCCCTCGGCGAGCAGATCGAGCACGCGAGCGTCGTGGACGATCTCGACCGCCCCAGTGCGCACGACTCGTACGTGCTCGACCGGCTTCGCCCCCTGGCGGATGATCGTTGCCCCGGCCAGATACGACTCGACCTCGACGGCGTCGGCGACGCGCCCCACGGTGTCTTCATCGAGCGCGTCGAACGGCGGATGGGCAAGCAGAAAGCGCGCGACCTCGTCCGACGCGACGCGGCTGTCGATCAAGCGATGGCCGGCGGTGCGACCGCCTCCACGCCCACTCGGGCGTCCTCCTTGAGCAGGTCCGAACACTTCTCGCCGATCATCATGGTCGTGATGCACGGGTTGATCGCCGGCAGGAACGGGAGGATAGAGCCATCCGCGATCCGCAGGCAGCGCACACCGCGCACCCGCAGGCGCGGGTCCACGACCGCGAGCGGATCGGAATCAGGACCCATATGCGCGGAGCACGCCGGGTGATAGACGGTGTTGTGCGTCTTGTGCATGTAGTCGATCAGCTCGTCGTCCGTCTGGGCATCCGGACCGGGGGCCAGCTCCTGCCCCGCCCACTCGGCCATCGCCGGCTGCGAGACGATCTTCCGCGCCAGCCGCATCCCGAAGGCCATCACGCGCTCGTCGTGCCCCTCGGGGTCGGTGAAGTAGCGCGGGTCGACCCGGGCGCGATCGCGGAAGTCGCGGCTGCGCAGGCGGACCGTCCCGCGCGAGCGCCCCCGGCACACGTTCGGGGTAAGGCAGAACCCGTTCTCGGTCGTCGGATAACCCCACCGCGCGGTGTTCATGTCGAACGGCACCGAGCCGTAGTGCATCATCAGGTCGGGTCGGTCGAGGCCCTCCTGCGAGGTCGCGAACACGCCGATCTCCCACCACTGCGTGGAGTGGCGGATCATCGGCTTCTTGGCGTCCCACTGGACGATGCCCTCGACGTGGTCGTCGAGGTTTTCCCCCACGCCCGGGGAATCGACGATGGTCTCGATCCCGAACTCCCGCAGGTGGTCGCCAGGACCGACGCCCGACAGCATCAGCAGTTTGGGCGTGTCGATGGCTCCGGCGCTCAGGATGACCTCGCGGCGCGCCCTGACCTGTGCGTGCGTCAGCAAGTCCGGCGTCAGGTACTCGACCGCCACCGCGCGGCCGTCCTCGATCGCCACCCGGTTGACCCAGGAGTGGGTCCGGATCTCGAGGTTCGGCCGACTCCCCATGATCGGGTGCAGGTACGCATGCGAAGCGGACATGCGCGTGTTGTCGGGCGCCGAGTTGATCTGAAACCAGCCCGCTCCGTTGGTGACCGTGTGACCCTCGTTGTAACGGCTGGTGGGCAGCCCGGCCTGCGCCGCGGCCTCGAGCAGCGCCACGCCGCACGGGTCCTCGGGAGGAACCGTACGGATGTTGACCGGCCCGTCGCGCCCGTGGCCATCCCACGGCCCGTCGTTGGTCTCCAGCCGCTTGATCAAAGGCCAGCAGTCTGCCGAGCTCCAGCCCTCGCAGCCCATCGCCGCCCACTCGTCGAGGTCCTCCTTCGGAGTCCAGAA
>JAFASF010000256.1 GCA_019244745.1 Solirubrobacterales bacterium
GCCGCCGGGGGCGAGCACCCGGGCGATCTCAACGATCGTCTGCTGCGGGCGCGGGAAGTGGTGGAACGCTGTGGTGCACAAGACGGCGGTGAACTCGCCGTCGGCGAATGGGAGAGGGCCACTGACGTCGCCTTCGAAGAACTCGACATTGGCGAGCGCAGCGGCGCGCTCGCGGGCGCGCGCGACCATTGCCGGCGAGAGGTCGAACCCCACCGCTCGCGTCGCTATGGGCGAGGCTCCGCGCACGGCTGCTCCGGTGCCACAGGCGATATCGAGCAATTCGTCATCGGGCATCAGCGCGAGCATCGCGAGCGCGGTGGTCTGGATCTCGCGCAACCTGCGCGACGCCCGGTCCTGCTCGTACGTCGCGGACCAGCGATCGAAGTGTGCGCGGGCGGCCTCGGTGCGTGGGTCCTCCACGCCCGGTGACCGTACCAGCCGGTGCGCCGTTGCACAGGTTGCGCTCGGTCGGTGGCTGCGCTTAGGCTGCGGCGCATGATCGGCCTGAGCCAGACGCCGAGGGTGGTCGCGTTTATCGCTGCCGCCGGATGCGTTGGAGCGGCGGTCCTGTTGGGCTCGGAGTCTGTGGCTTCGACGAGCCATCGTCTCCGACCGCCGGCTCCGACGTCGGCGAGCAACCGTCGCGCAGCCGTGCGAGATGCCGAGCGGCTGCTTGACCTCGCACCCCGGTCGCTGCCGTCCAGCGCCGTCCGGCTCTCCGCGAGCCGCCCGGTGACGACAAGCTGCTCGTCGCACCGCCAAAGGAGCCGGTAAGACAGATCATCGATCGCTACGCCTGGTGGAGAGTGCCGGCGGCGTTCGACTCGGTGGTCGCATACGTGCAGGCCCATCACCCCCCACTTCCGCCCGGCCCCTACTCGGTGTCGGGCGGTGGCGAGGGCGGACCCGGGGTTCCGAAGAACCAAATGTTCTCGTACTGGTTTCGGCCGGTCGGTGAGGTGATCTCTATGCGCGCGCTGACGTTCAACGCAGTCGCGTTGAGTGGGGGCGGTACCGGTGTGTTCGTCGACGCGCGGGAGACCTGGGTCGTGCCCCGTGCGCCCAGCGAGCAGGTTCCGGCCGGAGTGCACGTGGTCGAGGTCACGAGCGCACGCCCCGGGATGCCCGCAATCGCCTCCCGCACGGTCACCACGGCGGCCAAGGTACGGCGGATCATCTCGCTGGTTGACCAGATGCCGATCGTGCAGCCCGGCGTCACCTCCAGCTGTCCGGGGCTTACCGGGAGTCATCCGGACGTCACCTTCGACTTTCGGGCCGCGGTCGGCAGGCCGATCCTCGCCGAAGCGCGGGTGACCGACTATGGCGGCCTGTCAGGTCCGTGCAATCCGGTCAGCTTCAGCATCCACGGGCGTAGGCAAGATCCGCTGATAGGGAGCGACTTCCTAACTCGGATCCACCGCCTGCTCGGCATCCGCTTCCAATAGCACGGATGCTGGAACGCCGTTCGTACGCGTGTGACTCAAGACTTATGCCCAAGGCCGCCCCAGTCAGCGCCACCCTAGCGTCCCGAGCTCACCCACGGCTCGAGGCCGGAACGCATCCAGCCGGGGATCGGCGTCTTCTTCAGCGTGTCACGGCTGACCGTGACATGGCGCGTCATTCCGTCGACCAGTGGGGTTCCGTCACAACCGATGCTGTACTCGCTGACGATGCTGGTCTCCCCGAGGTGAGTGATCGTCATCTCGACAGTCAGCTCGTCCTCGAAGCGCGCGGCACTCTTGTAGCGCAGGTGCGCTTCTGCGACCACCAGGTCGATGTCTTGATCCAGCATCAGCCGATAACCGCCGAGCGCTTCCCGCCAAAGCTCCGTGAGCGCGGCGTCGAAGTAGACCAGGTAGTGCGAGTTGAAGACCACTCCCTGCATGTCGCACTCGGCGTAGCGGACCCGCAGCCTGTGGATGAACGGTCGCGCCAACCTATCGAGCCCTTCTTCCACCGCCGCGCAGCACGAATCCGCTGCTCGCGAACTCGCCCAGGGCATCCTCGAAAGCTCCGAAATCGCGCCCCAGCAGGAGGTCCAGCGGCCGGCCGGCGGGCCCCGAGGCCCGCACCCAGCGTCTGAGCAGAGCGCGGCCGGCACGCTCGGACGCTTCGTCGATGAGGCCGAGCAGGATCGGCAGCTCCATACGATGATCGAGCTGGCCGGAGAGCAGCGTCAGCGGCTCGACGTCGAGGATCCGGCAGAGCTCGTCCTCACTCAGCCCGAGCAGCTCCATCAATCGCAGGGCGCGCTCGCTCTGAACCCGCCGCCCGATCAGCGGATCGTCGCGCTCGCCCACGTGCCCGCCGGCCCCCGCGCGTTCCGATCCCGAACCGCGGTCAGCGCAATCCGCATCATCTGGGGCATCTTCTCACCCCGCTGGTCGGACCCCGCGAATCCGCCTGATTCGCGCCGCCGCCGGGTACGGCGCGAGCTCTCGTCCGTGGCGACTACGGATGTCGCCGCCACGGCGAGCGTACCACCTGTTCACACGCCTGACGGCGCGGGCGCGGCAGGCTCAGAACAGCTGGTTCTCGCCGCCGAACACGTCGCTCACTGACCCGTCCGTGAAGATCTGCCGGATCGAGTTCGTGAGCAGGTCGGCGCAGGGCAGCACGCGTAGGTTGTCGGGCGCGTCTGGCGGAGTCGGGATCGTGTCGGTGACCACTATCTCCTCGAGCTCGGCGGCGGCGAGGTTCTCCCACGCGTTCCCCGAGAACACGCCGTGGGTCGCGGCCGCGTAGACCCGCCGTGCGCCGGCCTCGTGCACCGCCATGGCAGCGGCCTTGAGCGTGCCGGCCGTGTCGATCAGGTCATCGACGAGCACCGCGGTCTTGCCGGCGACGTCACCGATTACGTACCCGATCTCGGCCACCTGCTGCGCCGGTCGTTCTTTGTTGAGGATTGCCAGATCGGCGCCGATCTTCGAAGCGAACTGCTTGTTCAGCTTCACCCGGCCGGCGTCGGGAGCGACGACCACCAGGTCCTCGAGGCGCAGGTCCGCGAAGTACTGCGTGAGCATGAACACCGCCGTCATGTGATCGCAGGGCTTCTGGAAGAAGCCCTGGATCTGTCCGGAGTGCAGGTCCATGGTCAGAATTCGATCGATACCCGCAGCCTCGAGCATCCGCGCGATCAGACGGGAGCTGATCGGCTCGCGCGGAGCCGACTTCTTGTCCTGGCGGGAATAGCCATACCACGGCGTGACCGCGATCACGCGGTGGGCCGAGCCGCCGAGGGCGGCGTCCACCATCACCAGCAGCTCCATCAGCGCGTCGTTGGTGTTCAGTCCGGTATCCGGGTTCGCGCATGTCGGCTGGACGATGAACACGTCGGCCCCCCGCACTGACTCTTCGTACCGGCAGTACACCTCGCCGTTGGCGAACGTTTTGAGCGTCACCGCCCCAAGCTCGACACCCAGCTTCGCGGCGATCCTCCCCGCCAGTCCGGGGTTCGCGCGACCCGAGACGAGCATCAGCCGCTTGCTGTACGCCAGCATGATGTCGCTGGGCGCGGGACGAGTCTGCAACACGCTCATCGGATCGTCGAGTGTACGCCGGGGGGATGACGAAGTGGCGTTTGTGAACTACCCGGCGGAGGGCGATCCTGACATGTCGCTCTGCGCCGGCTCGCTACTTCCGTCGGCATTGTTACCGACCCCTGGAGCGGCGTGTTGGGAGGCATCCCGCTCCTTGCGACGATCTGCGTAGCCCTCGACATTGCGCTGGTTGGTCCGAGCGACTCCCGGCGAACCGGCAAGTGCTCCAGGTGGAACGTCGCTCCCGATCACCGAGCCGGCGGCCGTGTACGCGTCGTCTCCGACGGTCACCGGCGCGACCAGCGTGGTGTCGACGCTCGTCTTGACACGCGAGCCGATCGTCGTGCGGTGCTTGCGCGAGCCGTCGTAGTTTGCGGTGATCGTGCTCGCCCCCAGGTTGGTCTCCTCCCCGATATCGGCGTCACCGATGTAGGAGAGGTGCGGCACCTTGGTTCCCCGCCCGATCTCCGAGTTCTTGATCTCGACGAAGGTGCCCGCCTTGGAGCGCTCACGCAGCACCGCGCCGGGTCGCAGATAGGCAAAAGGACCAACACTGGCCCGGTCGCCCACCTCAGCGTCATTGAGATAGGAGTGGACGACCTTGGCCTGCTCGCCGACCCGAGCATCGATCAGCGTGCTGAGGGGCCCGATCACCGACCCCGTCCCGATCCGGGTGGATCCGTGGAGGCTCGTGAACGGGGCGACGACGACATCGGGCGCGAGCTCGACATCGGCGTCGATCACGGTCGCCGACGGATTGACGATCGTCACCCCGGCGAGCATGTGGCGCTCGTGGATCCGCCGCTGCGCGATCGCGACGACCTCCGCGAGCCCGACCCGATCGTTGACCCCGACCTCGCTGGCGTCAGCGATCTCGTACGCGTCCACGGTCCGCTCGTGCGCGCGCAGGATCGGGAGCACATCGGGCAGATATAGCTCTCCCTGGGAGTTGTCGCTTCGGACATGCTCCAGCGCGCCGAGCAGCTCGCTCCCGTCGAAGGCGTAGATCCCGGCGTTGATCTCGCGGATGCGCAGCTCGAGCTCGCTGGCGTCTCCCGGCGCCTTTGTCTCCACCACCTTCTCGACCGTCCCGTCGGGTGCTCTGACCACCCTCCCGTAGCCGGCCGGATCATCGAGAACGGCGGTCGCGATCGTCGCTGCGGCGCCCGAGTGCCGATGGGCTTCGGCCAGCTCGCGGAGAGTACGGGCAGTGATCAGCGGATGGTCGCCGTTGAGCACGATCACGGTTCCGTCCGAGGGGATTCGCGCTCGGGCAGCTCTAACCGCGTCGGCCGTACCCAACGGCTGCTCCTGCACGGCGGTCGTGACATCGTCGTCCAGCGCCGTCGCGAGCGGCCGCTCGGGACCGTCGACGACGACGATCTCGCCGGCGCCGGCCTCGCGGGCCGCGGCGACGGACCAGGCGATCATCGGCCTGCCACAGACCGGATGCAGGAGCTTCGGGATCTCGGACCGCATCCGGGTGCCCTGACCGGCGGCGAGAATCACAACGACGGGCTCGGCCACGTCGAAATCGTAGGCGATGACCAGCCGGTTTCACCACTTCGCGCCCACCACGGCCCCTAGGGGGCCGGTTGTGCGCCATCACGGCCGGGCGACAGGCTCGCCCACAGGTACTGGAGCGCGTAAGCGCGGTACGGGCGCCAGTGCTCGGAGAGCCTCGCCGCGTTGATCGGGCGCCCGTCGTGGCCGAACCGCTCGAGAGCTCGACGCACG
>JAFASF010000329.1 GCA_019244745.1 Solirubrobacterales bacterium
CGGCGCGGGTCGGGGTGGCGAGGCGACGGGCTCCACCGTGCGCTCGACCTGGTCTGACCCGGTCGGTGATGGCGTCCTCCGCCGCTCGCTCGGCGAGCCGCTCCTGGAAAGGACGGAGCTGGGCGCGTCGGCGGCCCTGACCGGAACGCTCGCGACGGTCGGGCACATCACCGACGCTCATGTGCTCGACGCCTCCTCGCCCGCGCGGGTGACGTTCCTGGACCGGCTCGGCAGTCCGTTTCAATCAACCTTCCGCCCGCAGGAGACGCTCACCGCGCAGGTGCTCGACGGGGCGGTGCGCGCCGTGGGCAGGATACGACCTGACGTAGTAGTTCAGGGCGGGGACCTGATCGACAACGCTCAAGACAACGAGCTTCATCACGCGCTGGCCGCCTTGCGTGGCGGCCAGCGCGTACACCCGGGCAGCGGCGCGCGCGGCTACTACGGCGTGCAGCTTCAGATCAACCCCGACCCGTTCTATTACCGCCCGGACGTGGACGCGCCGCGCTACCCAGGCCTGCTGGCCGCGGCGGTGGCGCCGTTTGCGAGCGCCGGCCTCGGCGCGCAGTGGCGCCCGGTGCTCGGCGACCACGACGTGCTCGTCGCGGGGGAGCTCGCGCCCACGCCGGTCACGCGCGCGCTGGCGGTCGGCGACCGCGCGCTGTGGGAGCTCCCGCCCGGGCTCCGGCTTCCATCGGGCGCGAGCGCGTCGGCGGTGTATTCGGCCGACGGTCCACCGAGCCCGGGCCTGGTCCACAACTTCCTCGGCCAGGCGCTCGCAGGCCCCACCGTGCGGGTGCCGGCGGATCCGTCGCGGCGCGAGCTCAGCGTTCCGGAGGTGATCGGCGAGCTGCGCGCGGGCAGCGGGGCCGGCGGCAACGCGGAACGTCTCGACTACCACCTCGACGTCGGGCCGCGCCTGCGGCTGATCGTCCTCGACCTCGTCCGCCGCGCCGGCGGCTCGGGGGGCCTCGTCGCTCCTGGCCAGCCCGCGTGGCTCGCCCGCGCGCTGGCCGGCGCCGCCGACCGCTGGGTGCTCGTGTTCAGCCATCAGCCGCTCGAGAGCTCCGCCGGCGGCGAGGAGCTGCTGGCGCTGCTCGATCGTCATCCCCGCGTGGTGGCGGCGGTCGCCGGGCACGTGCACCGCAACCAGATCGTCCCGCGCCCCGGCGCCGGCGGTGGCTACTGGCTGATCACCACGGCCTCGCTGATCGACTATCCGCAGCAGGCGCGCGCGCTTCGGCTGGTGCAGACCGCGGGGGGCGGGATCTGCATCGAGACGTGGATGCTCGATCACATCTTCCCGGGGCGACTCGGCGAAATCTCGCGCCAGCTGTCGTACATCGACGCCCAGGGGGGCCGGCCGCGCGGGTTCGCCGGCGGCCGGCTCGACCGCAACGTCCGGCTGTACCGCAGCCCTCCGCCGTAGACCTGACAGCGGTTTGCGGTTAGCGTTCTCGGGGGAGTCTCCGGGCAGCGAAGGAGACTAGGAAAGGACCGCAATCGATGCCTCCGACCCGACGAGGTTCGACGCGCTCGAACCGCAACTCGCGATCCAGTCGCAATAGCGGGGGTTCATCATCGAACGCACAGCGCTCAAAGCCCAATGTGCCCGACTATTCGGTAATCGATCCCCGGGACATTGACGAAGCGGTCGACGTCTACGTGGACGCTCCGGTGGTCAAGGTCGACGAGATCAAGTTCGAGCTGGACGACTTCCGGGCTCACCTCGCGCTGTTGGCCGAGGCCGGCCACTTCGTGCAGGTCAACGCAGGGGTGGGGGTCCGGCTCGGGAAGGTCGAGCTCGATATTCAAGGCGTCGAGACGCAGGCGCTGATGGAGGTCCGTCTTAATCACCTGAGCAGGATCCTCGAGCGGGTCCTCACCTCGCTCGATCGCAATCCGGAGCTGCTTCGAAGCGTGGGTGATGCTCTGGGGGACGTCGGTGGTGGTGCCCACGACCTCCTGACCGACACCGGCGACACCGTCAAGAGCGCCGGCAAAGGCGCGCAGAGCGCCGTCCAGGATGTCGGTAAGGGCGCCGGCAAGGGAGTCGCCGGATTGGGACAGGGAGCGCAGCAAGGAGTACAGGGACTCGGACAGGGAGCGCAGCAAGGAGTCGAGGGGGTGGGCCAGGGAGCGCAACAGGGGGTCGAGCAACTTGCCTCTGGCGGCCAGCAGGGGGACGGTTCGGGCCAGAGCGGTGGATAGGGGGGGCCATGGCGAGTAACACGACGAAATCTCAGCGTTCCGGCGGCAGTCGCGACGGGAGCGCCTCCTCGCGCGGCAGATCGGGGTCCTCTAAGACCGGGAATACCGCCGGGCGTGGCGGAGACGGAGCCCGGCCGGCGAGGCAGGCGCAAGGTCAAGGCAACGATTCGATTCGCGAATACCGGCGCTACGAGGGGCGAGAGGTCGAGGATCCGGCCGGGCCGCCTGACGTCCTGTTGGACGTGCCCGAGCTGAGAGTCGACTCGATCCACTTCGAGCTAGACGATCTCGACGCTCATGTCGCGCTCAAAGCCAGGGTGCTGAACCTGATCAAACTGAACGTGGGCATCGACGTGCACCTGAGCAGGGTCAAGCTCGATATCAAAGGCGTCGAGGCGGAGTTGGTGCTCAAGGCTCGCCTCGAGCACGTCACGGCCATCGTCGATCGCCTGATGACGACCCTCGACCGCAACCCCGAACTCGTGAAGGGCCTGGCCAAAGCGGTATCCGACGTTGGTAAGGGGGCCGGTGAAGCGGTGGGCAAGACCGGCGACGCCGCGAAGGATGTCGGAAAGGGCGCGCAATCGGCGCTAGGTGATGTTGGACAGGGCGCCGGTCAGGCCGTGGGCCAGGTTGGTCAAGGCGCCGGTCAGGCCGTCGGCGACGTCGGTCAGGGCGCCGGTCAAGCCGTTGGCGACGTCGGGCAGGGCGCGGGTCAGGCGGCGGGCAATCTCGGGCAGCTCGCGGGAGGACTCGGACAAACTCTCGGTCAGGCAGGCCAGGGCGCGACGCAAGCGCTCGGTCAGACCGGCCAGGGCGCGACACAGGCACTCGGCCAGGCCGGCCAGGGGGCGACGCAAGCTCTCGGCCAGGCCGGCCAGGGCGCGACGCAAGCTCTCGGCGGTGGTGCCGGGGCCGGCGGGCAGCCCGGCGGTGGGCAGGCCGGCGCTGGGCAGCCCGGCGGGGGGCAGGCTGGCGCTGGGCAGGCTGGCGCGGATGGCGATCAAGCCGACCAGGGGGCGGGCCAGTCGAACGGCGCGCCTTCCACTGCCGCCAGTCCCCGGGCGCTCGCGCAGGAGGTCGCCAAGGCGGTCGCCGGCGAAATCAGGCATGCGGCGTCAGACCAGGCCCGGGATCTAGGTCGAGCGGCGACGCGCAAGGTGCGCGAGCTTGGCGAACGCCGCGAGCAGCGGCGGGCTGAGAAGTACCAGGCCACCGAGGCGGCGGTTCGCATCGCCGACGAGCTCGGCGTGGACCTAGCACAGCTCGAAGGTACCGGCCACGAAGGCCGGATCACCGCGAAGGACGTGCGCCAGGCGCCTCAAACCTGATGGACCGCGAACCCGACCTCGAAATCGCCGCTTCGGTCCGCGCCGACGAGCTGCGATTCGAGTGCACACCGCGGGTCCGCGTCGTCGTTCATGCCGACTGGCCGACCGCCGCTCAATCGGGTTCAGACCGGGAGAATCTGCCAGATCAGATCGAGCCGGGCGTCACCTACCGGGACGCCGCGGTCCGCTGGTGGGCAAGCGCCCGACTCGGTGACCCGGACTTTCCGCCCTAAGCCCAAAGGCGGAGGATCTACTTGGAGAGGAGCTTGCCGACGCGCTCGGTGGTCTCCCCCGCCTGTTGGATGTCGGAAGCGATTTCGCCGAGTCGCTTGCCGGTACGACCGACCTGTTTGCCGGCTTTCCTAACGCCGTCGGCAAACGAATCGAGGTCATTGGGCAGATGTTTCGCCAGCGAGCTCAGCGCGGACCCGTTCGTCGGCATGCTGATGTGGGGCATTGGCCGGCTGATCCGCATGCCGAGGATCTCTCGCGGTTTTGGCCTCAGCGTTTTGCGAGCCGCCACGGCGCCGGCGACGCCCAGAACCGCTGCCCCCCCAGCCACGGCAGGTTTCGCCGCCCGGCGGGCAACCTTCCCCACCGTGGATCGCTGAAACCTCTCCGCCGGCGTGCGACCGCTCGACGGGTCCCCGCCGTTGGCGGAACCGCTGTTCGACCCCGGGCGAGCCGCACTCGAGCCCGACCCGGCCGGGGACCTCCTCGCCGTGGATCGCGTTGCCGCCGTCGGCCTGCGATTGGAACGGCTGCTTGCCGGCTTCCTCGAGGGAGTCCGGCTCGATGTCGTGTTCGCGCTCGTGGCGCGCGCCGCTGCGGCCCGTGCCGGCGCCTTCGGAGCGCGCTTGGCCGATCCGCTGGAGCCGGCTCCGCTTCGCCGGTTTGGGCTGCTCGAGGACCGCCGGTTGCTCGAGCTCTTGGAAGTCGGTGAGCGTTCAGCCATGACTGTCTCCTTAGCTTGCGGGCTGTGTCGTTTGCACCGCTTGATCTCTGTTGTTGTGTCGCATGCTCATCGTGGCTCGCCGGGTCGTCGGGTGAGTGCGCCAAGCACGACCTCCACCGGCGATCTCCGTTGAGCCGGGCGAGCGGCCATACGCAATTCGTGCAGCTCACACTCGATCGCACTGAGCCGCCGGAGCACGCGACCGCCCTCGACCCCGGCCCCGAGCGCCTCGCGGGCTCCATCGGCAAACCGGGCCCCGAGCGAGCGATGCCGCCTCAGGCGGATTCCGAGCAGCTTCCCGCGCGAGGCCAAGCGCACGCCTCCGGCGGCGCCCGCGGCCAAACCAAGCGCGCCCATGCCGAGCGCGCCGGGGGGCAGCTTCACCTTGCTCGCGACCTTCGGCCGCGGCGCTCGCTCTGGGGATGGGCCAGAACGCCCGCCGACACCGTCACTACGAACAGAATTCGTCCTAATTGCGGTCATCTTCCCGGGAATGACTACCCATTCGCATCGGGCATAACCATCGCTCGGGCGACGCGTGTCAGCGGTCGGGCATCGCTATCGCCGGCGCGGGCGCGATCGCATCGAGCCGAGCGACGATCTCGTCGGCGTAACGGACGAAATATGCGTAGTCGAAGATCTCCTCGAGGTCAAGGCCCGCGCCGGCGGTGGCGGGGTCCTCGGCGAGCAGCGCGCGGAGCGGCCGCCCCTCGTCGATGGCCTGCGCCGCCAGCCGCTGGACGATCCGGTACGCGTCGTCGCGCATCATGCCGGTGCGCACGAGCGCGAGCAGCACGCGCTGAGAGAACAGCGCGCCGTGGGTGAGCTCGAGGTTCGCGCGCATGCGTTCGGCGTTCACGACCATGCCCTCGACGAGCGCGAGCGCGCGGCGCTGAACGTGGTCGAGGAGGATCGTCGAGTCGGGCAGGATCACGCGCTCGACCGACGAGTGCGAGATGTCGCGCTCGTGCCAGAGCGCGATGTTCTCGAGCGCGGCCTGGGCGTTCGCGCGCAGCACACGGGCCAGGCCGGCGATCTGCTCTGACTTGATCGGGTTGCGTTTGTGGGGCATCGCGCTCGAGCCCTTCTGAGAAGCGGAGAACGGCTCGCTCACTTCCCCGACCTCGGTGCGCGCGAGGTGCCGCAGCTCGGTCGCGAACCGCTCCAGTCCCGCGCCGGCGAGCGCGATCGCCTGGAGCAGCTCGGCCTGGCGATCGCGCGCGACCACCTGGGTGGAGACCGGCTCGCGCTCCAGCCCGAGCCGGGCCAGTACCCGCTCCTCGAAATCGGGCGAGGTCGCGGAATACGTGCCGACCGCGCCGGAGATCGCACCCACGGCAGCCTGGGCGAAGGCGCGCTCGAGCCGGCCCGCGTTGCGGTCGGCTTCGAACGCAAACCCGGCGAGTTTGATGCCGAACGTGGTCGGCTCGGCGTGGATGCCATGGGTGCGGCCGACGCACAGCGTGTGCGCCTGCTCGCGCGCTTTGGCCGCAAGCGCTTCGACGAGCCGCCGCGCGTCGGGCAACACCACTTCGGCCACGCGGCGCAGCTGCAGGGCCAGCCCGGGGTCGAGCACGTCGCTCGAGGTCAGGCCGAGGTGGATCCAGCGGCCGGCGGGGCCGGCGGAGGCCGCGAGGACATCGACGAACGCCGCGGTATCGTGGTCGGTGACCCGCTCGCGCTCCTCGATCGCCTGGACCGTGAAGGTAGCCTCCCGGATCGCCTCGAGGTCCTCTTCGCTCGGTCCCTCGAGCTCCTCGCAGGCCGCCACCTCGACCTCGCGCATCGCGTCGAAGTGCGCGTAGTCCGACCAGATCGCGGCGAGCTCGGTGCGGGTGTAGCGGGGGATCACTGCGAAAGCGATTATGCGACACACCGCGACGGCTGTCCGAACTGTCGCATTCTGATCCCGCTCAGCGGGATCGAAACGCTTCACTCTTCAGCACTTAGCCGCCGCCCAGCTGAACCGCCTTGACGATCAGCAGGATCACCGACACCAGCAGGTAGCTGCGCAGCGTGAGCATCGCGACCTTGCGTCCTGTCGACCACGCCGGCCTGGCGAGCAGGGCGAGCGGGGGCATGGTCCACTGCTCCCGCGGAACGGTTGCGCCGGTCGGCGTCGTGGTCACGGCCGCGGCCCGTCGGCGCGAGCGAAGCGCCACCGCGCCAAAGGCGAGCAGCCCGACGGCGAGCGCCGCCCCGCCGACGAGCGAGAGCGTGGTCACGTCGGCGCTGGGGAACAGCGTGGTCGCCATCAGGATCAGCGACAGAAGCACGAGGACGGCGATGATCGCGCTGGCGAGCGCGTTGAGCCACGGCCGGTTGACCCACGGACCGAGGACCTCGCGGTCGTTGCACAACAGCAACAGGAACACGCTCGCGCTCGGGAGCAGCACTCCGGCCAGCGCCTGGACGGCCTCGGTGATCACTCCGAGCGGGGCGCCGGGGATCAGGACGATCGCGGCGGCGCCGATGATCAGCACCGAAAAGATGGCGTAGAACAGCTTGGCGTCGCGGAAGCTCCGGTGCAGCGAGCTCTTGGTTCCGAACACGTCCCCGAACGCATAGCTGGTCGACAGCGTCAGCGCCCCCGCGCCGATCAGCGAGGCGTTCAGCAGCACCAGAGCGAAGAACGCGCCGGCCACCGAGCCGAGCGTCTTGTCGAGCCCGTTCGCGGTGCCGCCGGCGTCGGTGAACTGCCCGAAGTACGGGGTGTGCTGGAACGCGAACGCGGACACGCAGATGAGCGCGCCGGCACCGATGACGACGACGATCGCCCCGATCCAGGTGTCGAGCCGCTCATAGTTGATCCAGCGCGGAGTGATCCGCTTGTCGACGATGTTCGACTGCTGGAAGAACAGCTGCCAGGGGGCCACGGTCGTTCCCACCATGGCGATGATCAGCAGCACGGAGGTCGAGTTCGCGCCGCCCTGAATGCCCGGGATGAAGAAGTCGTGGGCGATCGGCCCGGCCTTCGGATGCGACATGAAGAACAGCGGGATCACGAGGAAGTTCGCGAACACGAACACGAACATCGACCGCTCCCAGGCCCGGAAGCTGCCGCTGACCGTGATCGCGACGAGCGCGGCGGCAGCAAACGGGACGGCCACGTACTCCGATATGCCGAAGTAGCTCAGGGCGAGGCTGACGCCGATGAACTCGGTGACGATCGTGAGGAAGTTGAGCAGGAACAGATCCCCGACCGAGAACCACCCCCAGAACCGCCCGAAGCGCTCATTGATCAGCCTCGCGTGGC
>JAFASF010000445.1 GCA_019244745.1 Solirubrobacterales bacterium
TTCCGCACCACCGACGTCACCGGCGTGGCCAAGCTCCCCGAAGGCACCGAGATGGTCATGCCCGGCGACAACGTCCAGATGGAGATCGAGCTGATCCAGCCGATCGCCATGGACCAGGGCCTGCGGTTCGCGATCCGGGAAGGCGGCCGCACGGTCGGGTCGGGGGTCGTGACCGAAGTCATTCAGTGATTGATTAAGGCGGCTTGGGCCTTTCGGCCCCGCCGCCTGTTTTTGAGTAGATACGACCTTGAGGGCGGGCCCCGAGCCCGGGGCTCGCCCGTTTGACTGAGAGAAACCGAGAAGTCAGCGTCGAGCCCTTTTTGATGGCAACCATCGCCCAGAACAAGATCCGGATTCGCCTGAAGTCCTACGACCACACGGCGATCGAGACGGCGGCCAAGGAGATCGTCGAGACGGCCACGCGCACGGGCGCGACCGTCTCCGGTCCGGTGCCGCTGCCCACAGAGAAGAACGTCTACGCCGTGATCCGTTCGCCGTTCAAGGACAAGGACTCGCGCGAGCATTTCGAGATCCGGACGCACAAGCGGCTGATCGACATCCACCAGCCGACGCCGAAGACCGTCGATTCCCTGCAACGGCTCGACCATCTTCCCGCCGGCGTGGACATCGAGATCAGGCTGGCCTCCTAAGGACTTCTCGATGGCGGCGATCCTGGCTCGGAAGCTCGGCATGACGCAGAGGTTTTTGGAGGACGGACGGGTCGAGCGGGTGACCGTTCTGGAGGCGGGACCGTGTCCGGTGACCGGAATCCGCACCGTTGAGCGCGACGGCTACGAGGCCGTGCAGCTGGCGTTCGATCGCTGTCGAGAGAAGTCTTTGTCCCGCGCCGAGCTCGGGCACCTGCGAAAGGCCGACACGTCGGCTCACCGGGTGGTGCGCGAGTTCCGTGACGAGGCCGGCGAGCTACTCGTGGGGGAGACTGTGTCCGCTTCGGTTTTTGAGCCGGGGGACCGTGTCAAGGTGTCCGGGATTTCCAAGGGCAAGGGGTTTCAAGGGACGGTGAAGCGCCACAACTTCAAGCGCGGTCCGGCGTCGCACGGCTCACACAACGTGCGCGCTCCCGGATCGATCGGCGCATCGGCGACCCCCTCGCGCGTGTTCCGCGGGCTGCGGGGCGCGGGTCGCATGGGCGGCGGACGCGTCACCCAGCGCGGCCTGACCGTGGTCGAGGTGGTGCCAGATCAGAACCTCATGTTGGTCCGGGGCGCGGTGCCCGGTCCGCGTGAGGGAGTGGTGGAGGTGCGGAGCGATGGCTGATCTGTCGGCCCCGGTGCTCGGCGGGGGGACCGTTTCGCTGGACGCGGGAGCGTTCGGCGCGCGCTTCAACATGCCCGTCGTGCACGAGGCGGTGCGCGCGGAGCTGAACGCCCGCCGGCGGGGCACTGCCTCGACGTTGACGCGCGGGCAAGTCCGCGGCGGCGGTGCCAAGCCCTGGCGCCAGAAGGGCACGGGCCGCGCACGCGCGGGGTCTACGAGGTCTCCCCTGTGGGCGGGCGGCGGGACCGTGTTCGGCCCCGTTCCGCGCTCCTACACGGTCAAGGTAAACCGCAAGGCGCGGCGGGCGGCGCTGCGCAGCGCGCTCTCGGTGCACGCTTCGCGGGGGTCGCTGGCGGTGTTCGACGGGACGGCATTTGACGCGCCCTCGACGAAACGGGCTGCCGAGCTCCTGGCGGGGTGGGACGCGGGCATCCCAACGCTAGTCATTCTGACGGACGAGGAGGCGGCAGCCGGCAAGTCGTTCCGGAACATGGCGCGTGTCGACGTGATGCCGGTGGCGGAAGCGGGCGTCGCGGACGTGATCGGCGCGGCGTCGCTGCTGGTCTCGCAGGCGGCGTTGCCGGCGCTGGTGGCGCGGGCGGTCGGTGGCGCGTCGGAGGACGGGGCGCCGGCGGACGCTGGGACTAGGGGCGCGGGCGCTGGGGCTAGGCGCGCGGGCGCTCGGGCGGACCAGGAGGCGTGATGGAGCCCAGCCAGGTGATCATCCGTCCGGTCGTCTCCGAGAAGACGTTCGTGCTCGCCGAGGCGGGCAAGTACACCTTCCGCGTGAACGACCGCGCGCACAAGACGCAGATCCGTCAGGCCATCGAGCAGCTGTTCGATGTTCACGTGGTCGACGTCCGGACGTCGTCGGTCCCCAGCAAGCCCAAGCGCCGCGGTCACACCTCGGGCCGCACGCGCGAGTGGAAGAAGGCGATCGTGCAGGTCCAGGCCGGCGAGACGATCCCGATCTTCCGGGGACTGGAGGGCGGCGAATGACTCGATGGCACGTGCAACCCGAATGTTGCGTGGGATATTTCTCGCACATAGTTCGAGTTATTGCCCACGCTCCCGGAAAGGCGGCTGACTGATGCCGATTCGCAGCCCGAAACCGACCTCGCCGGGGCGGCGATTCGCCACCTATCCCGACTTCGCCGAGCTCACGCGCTCCGAGCCCGAGAAGTCTTTGACCGAGGGCCTCAAGAAGTCCGGCGGGCGCAACGTCAACGGCCGCAAGACCTCGCGCCACCGCGGCGGCGGCGCCAAGCGCCTGTACCGCAAGATCGACTTCAAGCGCCGCAAGGACGGCGTCCCGGCCAAGGTCGCCCACATCGAGTACGACCCGAACCGCTCCGCGTACATCGCGCTGCTGCACTACGCCGACGGCGAGAAGCGCTACATCCTCGCGCCGCAGCGGCTGCGGGTGGGGATGACCGTACAGTCGGGACCGGGCGCCGACATCCGGGTCGGCAACAGCTTGCCGCTGGCGAACATGCCCGCCGGCACCGTCGTCCACAACGTCGAGCTGGTGCCCGGGCGCGGAGGCCAGCTGGCGCGAGCGGCGGGCGCCGGCGTGCAGCTGCTCGCCAAGGAGGGCGACCACGTGACCCTGCGGCTCCCGTCGGGCGAGATGCGGATGGTGCGCGCCGAGTGCCGCGCCACCGTGGGGACGATCGGCAACACCGATCACCAGAACGTTGACGTCGGCAAGGCCGGGCGCAAACGCCACATGGGCGTGCGACCGCAGACCCGCGGCACGGCGATGAACCCGGTCGATCACCCCCACGGCGGCGGCGAGGGGTCGACGACCCCGGGCCGCCACCCGGTCACCCCATGGGGAGTTCCGACGCTCGGCTACCGGACCCGGCCGAAGCGAAAGCAGTCGGACAAGTACATCGTGCGCGGCCGGAGGAGAGGTAAGAAGCGATGAGCCGATCGAGCAAGAAGGGACCGTGGGCCGAGGAGCGGCTGATGGCGCGGATCGAGGCGATGAACGCCTCGGGTGAGAAGCGCATGCTCCGGACCTGGTCGCGCACGTCGACGATCTTCCCCGAGATGGTCGGGCACACGATCGCGGTGCACGACGGGCGCAAGCACGTGCCCGTGTTCATCTCGGAGTCGATGGTCGGGCACAAGCTCGGGGAGTTCGCGCCGACGCGGTTGTTCCGAGGTCATGCTGGAACCGGCAAGAGACGATGAGCGACGAGACGCCCGAGATCGAGCCGGAAGAAGAGCCCAAGCCGCGCCGGCGCAAGCGGCGTTCGCGTGGAAAGGCTGA
>JAFASF010000062.1 GCA_019244745.1 Solirubrobacterales bacterium
CCCACACCGACTTCGTGCTCAAGCCCGGCGCGACCAGCCCCAGCCAGCTTCCGTTCGTCGAGCCGCCGAAGGTCGGCGTCGCGCTGCCGTTCGGCACGCTGGAGATTCAGAAGGAGAAGACCGGTGCTCTGGCTGATCAGGCGGCGGGGCCCTTTGCGGCCAGCTACGACTGCACCGTCACACCCGCCGGCGGCGCCCCAGTGTCGGTGGCGAGCGGACAGGGCGAGTTCAATGTCGACCGCCCGTTGATCGTCCCCGAGGTGCCGGTCGGGGCGGAGTGCAGTGTCTGGGAGAGCGAGACCGGCGGCGGCATGTCGGACCACCGATTGCCCGAGGCCGCGATCAAGGCCATCATCAACACGCAGCACAACGGCAACACCTCCGTGGAGCTGGCCAACGACTTCCCGCTGCCGCCGCCGCTGCCAGTGCCCCCGCCCGGCACTCCGGCAACCGACGCGCAGCTGATTATCTCCAAGCACGTCGACCACGCGACCGCCACCGTCGGCCAGCCGCTGATCTACACGATCGAGGTCGCGAACGCGGGGCCCGCGACCGCGACGGACGTGCGGGTCAGGGACAGCGGTTCTCAAGGGATGAAGCTGGTCGCGACGAGCGTCAGCCAAGGCACCTGCTCCACGGGGCCTCCGCTGACGTGCGCGCTCGGAAGCCTGGCCGTCGGCGCTCGCGCGACGATCATGGTCGAGGAGACCACGACGACCGGCGGGCTGATGCGCAACACGGCCACGGCCACGGCCGATCAGGCAACCCCGACGCCGGCCAGCGCCACGGCCTTCGCGATCACGGATGTGAGCACGGGTCACGCTCGCCTCCGCATCGCTAAGACACCGGCGTTCCGGACTGTGACCGCTCGAACGACCCTCGCCTATCGGATCCGCGTGCAGACGCTCGGTTCGGTCCCGGCGGTCGGAGTGACCGTCTGCGACCGGCTCGGCCTCTATCTCACGGTCCGCTCCGCGCCTGGTGCGCACTTCTCCGGCGGACAGCCGTGCTGGACGATCCCCCTCCTCAACCCGGGCCAGCCGCGCGTGTTCACTGTGAGGGTGCGGGCGCTCAACGTCCCGACAGCGCTGACCACCCGCGACACCGCGAGCGCCCGCGCGCAGAACGCGTCTCGGGTAACGGCCCGCGCGGCGCTCCGGATCAGGCCACGGCACACGCTCGCGCCGTCGCCGGTCACGGGGTAGGCGCTCGCCCGCCGTGGTGCGCGCCGTCGCCGGTCACGGGGTAGGCGCTCGCCCGCCGTGGTGCTCGCCGTCGCCGGCCACGGGCTAGGCGCTCGCCCGCCGTCGTCCGCGCAGTCGCCGGACTCGCGCGCCGGCACCACCTGGGGGCCTTGTGCGAAGCCGGCGCCTAGGGTTAGAGTCCGAACGTCCATACACGCGATCTGCGGCGAGAAAATCATGGCTCTACTCGACGATGTTCTGGGCAAGCTCGGAGTTGAAGGGGGTCAGAAGGGCGCGATGAGCGCCATCAGCAACCTCGTCAGCAGCCAGGGGGGCCTGCAGGGTTTGGTGCAACAGCTCAACCAAGGTGGGTTGGGCGATCAGGTCAAGTCCTGGATCGGCACGGGACACAACGAGTCCGTCAGCGGTCAACAGGTCCAGCAGGCGCTCGGACGCGATGAGGTGCAGAAGCTGGCCGATCAGACGGGGACGTCGCCCAACCAGGCCGCCGATATGCTTGCTCAGACGCTCCCGCACCTCGTAGATCAATCGACCCCGCAGGGCGAAGTCCCCCAACAGGATCCGCTGGCGGGCGGGCACGAGGCGGTGCAGAACGTTCTCGGCTGAGTAGCCCTGGGGCGTTCACTCTGATCCGCAGACCGCTCGCCTCTGACCTCTACCCGTATCCGCTCGCGAACCCCAAGCAGCTGGGGTACGTGGCGGTCCCGGTCGACGCCCTTTGGAGCGCGCTGCTGTTCATCGGCCTTGCCGCGGGCGGCACCGCGCTCGACCGCAAGCTGCGCGCAGGCGCGGCGAGCGCCTCGCGATTGGCCCAGGCGCCCGTCAGGTCTTCTTGAGCCTGCCGTTGACGCAGGTGAGCCCCAGCTTGCGGTAAACCGCCTCCTTGCTGCTCGAGCAGAACTCCCCGGCGTGATACTTCTTCGCCGCAGCGTTCTTCGCCGCGGCACCGGCCGTTGTGGA
>JAFASF010000084.1 GCA_019244745.1 Solirubrobacterales bacterium
CTCCCGAGCGGAGAATCGTCGGGTCGGAGCCTCCTCGAGACCCGGCTGGCTCACACGATGCCGGCCGACCAGTAGCGCCCGGGCCCGAATCATCCCCCGGATCGGATCGGCCACCCGGCCGATGACATCGCGGCGGCGGGCGCGCACTATCGGCACCCTCAACAGCACCGACCTATCGGGGGGAGCCGAGATGACGCCCATCCCAACCACCGCGAATTCGCCGACAATCGATCAGCCGCAGTCAACCGCGGCGTCCCCGGCTGAGGCCGTGCGTCGCCCGCCTCGCGCCCCCCCTCGGCTGGGCTTGGCCCATCTGGGACTGTTGACACTCGCGTTGGTCGCGGTCGGCGTGTGAGCGCTGCGAGGCGCTTCTGTGCGCGGGGCGCTCATCCGGCAATACGGAGGCGGCGTTGCGGTAATAGACTCTCACGATCGGTCTGCGCGCGCACACCGTTCTGGGCCCTAGCTCTGCTACGCCGCCGCAGGTGAGGGAGCGGCGAGCCACTCGACGTGCCGATCGCTTCCGCCACGCTTAGGATCGAGCTCGGCCTCGGCTATCTGCTGATCCTGCCGTTCTGGATCGGCGGGATCGGACTGTTGACGGGACGGGTGCTGGGAGTGCGCATTGGACGCTGGCGTACCACCTTCGCCGCGGTCGTCGGCTGGCTCGTCGGCTTGGTTGGTGGCGCGATCGCTCTTGGGCCGAAGAACCTGCACCCGCTGCTGGTCATCCCTCTTTCGGTGTTCTTTGGTGTTCTCGCGGCCCTGCCGATCGCAATTGTCCTCGACGTGGTCACCCGCGGCAGGCGGACGCATCGTGGCGCCCGCCGAGCTTTGCGGCATCCGCTGCGGGCGGCGCGGCTCGTGCTGGCTCCGCTGGGGCGGTTTCGCGAACTGGTTGGCATCGCGCGCAGCGAGAATCTTCTGCACCTTCGATACCGCCAACCGGCTGCGCTCGCCTCGCCGGATCTGGCGCGCCGAGTGCGCGTCGTGCTGGAGCGCGCCGGGGGAATGTTCGTCAAGTTCGGCCAGATCGCGGCTACCCGCACCGACCTGCTTCCGCCCACTCTCACCACCGAGCTCTCGAACCTGCACGCGAATGTGGCTCGTGTCCCGCCCGATCAGGTGGTGGACGTGGTGCACGCCGAGCTGGGCGAGCCGGTCGAGAAGGCGTTTGCCGAGTTCGAACCGAAGCCACTTGCCGCTGCCTCGGTCGGCCAGACGCACCGGGCCAGACTCCACGACGGCACGCCGGTCGTCGTCAAGGTCCAGAGGCCAGGGCTCGAGGAGGTTGTGCGGCGCGACTCGGCGGTCCTAGCGTTCGTCGCGCGCCAGCTCGATCGGCGGGTGGAAGCTGCCCGCCGGATCGGGGTGCGCGATCTGGCGGGGGAGCTGATCAGGAGCATCGAGGCGGAGCTCGATTACGGTCGCGAGCTGGCGGCGGGGATCCGTATGCGAGAGAGCCGGGGCTCCGATACCACGGTGCAGGTCCCGGCCGTGTACCCGACCCTCTCCAGCGAGCGACTGCTGGTGATGGACGAGGTCGTGGGCCGCTCGGTCTCGGACGCGGCGGCGGTCGACGTGGCGCCGGTCGAGCGCCGGGAGCTCAGCCGACGGCTACTGGCTTCGTTCCTCGCGCAGATCCTCCGTGACGGGTACTACCACGCCGATCCGCATCCTGGCAACGTGTTCATCGATGCCGACGGTGTGCTGTGGCTGCTGGACCTCGGCGCGGTTGGCCGCATCGATCCGGTGACTCGTGAGGCGCTCCAAGGCCTGGCGATCGGGTTCACTCTCAGAGACGGGGCGGTGCTCGCGCGGGCGGTGCGTCACCTGGTTGGAGACGATCAGATCGACATGCGCCAGCTGGAGCGTGATCTCGCGATGCTGCTCGGCGAGCTGGAGGAAGGAGGCTTGAGCCCGGCGGCGATGGCGGGGGTGCTCGAGGTAATGGACCAGCATGGGATGCGCCCGCCGCGTTCGATGCTCCTGCTATCCCGCACGCTGATCACGCTCGAGGGGACGCTTCGGACGATCGACCCCGCGTTCGAGCTTGCCCCGGAAGCTCAGAAGCTCGTGAGCTCCGAACAGCAAGCCGTCACGGGAAGCCGGGAAGAACTAGTCCAACGCGAGCTGGTGAGAACGCTGCCGGCGCTTCGCACACTCCCTGAACACGCCGAAGCGCTGGCGACTCAGTGGCGCTCGGGCCGCCTCACCCTCCGGACCGAGCGCTATGCAGGGAGCGATCGGTGGGTGCTTGATGCATGGGTGAACCACGGTCTCGTGATGCTCGTCGGAGCGGCGGGGGCGATCACCTCGGGCTTGCTGCTGGTCGCGGGCTCCCTGGCGCCGGTCAAGGCGGTCCGTGACGCGCTGTGGATAGTCGGATTCTCGGGTTTGGCGTTTGCGGCGGTGCTGCTGATGCGCGCGGCGGCCCAGGCACTGCACAGCGAAACGATCCAGAGTGACGAGTATGAGGTCTATTCGCCGTTGCCGCGTGAGGGGCGCTAGGAGTGTCAAGTAAGTAGTGACTAGGTAATACGAGAAGCCTTCGCCTTACAACTTGATGGCCGTTGCGGGCCGCGCCGCGGGGCAGAGAATGCGAGGCATCGCCGTCCGACTCGCAGGCGAAAACGGATCACAGCGCTCCGTAAATGAGCGGCACTTCCTCCCGAAGGATCGCCTCCCGCGAGCGTGCGCGATCTTGACAACGCCCCGGCAGGCATGACGAGGCTCCTTGTTCACGATCGGGTATCGGCAAAACTCGCCCCGTTGGCTCGGGCGCTCTGCCCTGCGGCAGCCTACGGCGACGGCGGCGCCGGCCGTCGCTGGGGGGCTGTGAGGTCGGCCCGGAGGTCCGACGATTGTCAGGCGGCCGCGGCGATCAGTCTGTGTAGCGCGGTTTGCTTGGCGGGGTTGTAGGTGTCGTGGTCGTACCACAGGCACCAGATGACCTGGCACCACGCGCGCCCGAGGACGCGAGCGGCGTGGGGGTGGCTGGCGCTCCTGGCCCGGGCTTGGTTGTAGGTGTCGGCGGCCCAGGGGTTGTGCCGGCGGCTTGAGTCTGCGAGCTTGTCGAATGCGTCGGGAGGCGGTGGCCGCACGCCCAGTGGAACTGTGCGTGTTTGCCTTTGCCTGATTCGACGGCGACTGGGCACTGGCGGGCGTCGGCGGCGAGCGTGCGATAGCTGGGGTAGCGCTCGCGGCAGTCACCGATCTCGGCGAGCATGCTCGCGGCGCAGCCACGAGTCCGGGTGGATGAATAGCGAGCGAAACGTCGGCCCGTGGGGATGCTGATCGAGGGCGGGGCGGATCTCGATGGTCAGCTTGCTGATGCGGGCGACGATCGGCTCCAGCGCCGACACGAGCGCCAGCACGATCCGACGACGAGCGTGCATCTCAAGCTCGTCGGTGCGGTCCTCCGCCTCGCTAGCGGACGCTCGAGGAGCTCGCGGGCGGGCTTGCGGCTCGGGTAGCCGTGGCGCTTGAGGAACGCCTGCAGGCGCTGCTCACCCAGCCCGCGAGCATCCACCGGCGTCGGCTAGCGGCGCAGGAACGCCAGCGCGATCCGTGGGTCAACTGACCAGAACACCTTGCTGGCGCCTGGCCAGAAGCACGCGGAGCCGGTCGCGTAGCTGGTTGGCCAGCCCGACCCGCGTGCGCACCAGACTCTCGCGCGCTCGGGTCATCGCCCGCAGCGCCTTGTTCCGGTCGCTGTCGGGCACCAGCACCCGAAAGCGATGACTATCCGTGCGAGCGAGCTCAGCCAGCACGAAGCTGTCAAAGCTGTCGCTCTTGCCGCCCGAGAGGCTGTAGCGCGGCCGCATCGCCTTGACCTCGTTCGAGTGCACCGCGACCACGGCCAGCCCCACATCGAGCAGCCGCTCGATCAACAACCCGTCCGGTCGCTCGAGGGCGACCAGCGCGACCCGTAGACGGGTGGGGCGCGCGCACAGCGCCCTGATCCCCCCGCTCGTTGGGCCGGTACCGGCGACCCTCCACGATCCTGCCTCGCTCGTCGACGACACAGACCACATGCTCCTCGCTGGCCCAATCGACTCCAGCGAACCACCCATCATCCATCACCCCCACTCCCTTCACCCGACCTTTTGCAGGAGACGGCGCGAGGTATCCTGGCGGTTGCTTACTGATGGTGCTCTGGGCGCGACCTCCTGTTGCCGG
>JAFASF010000285.1 GCA_019244745.1 Solirubrobacterales bacterium
CCCAGGAGCATTCTCGGAACCGACCAGCTCGAGCACGACCGTCGCCTGGATCGGTTGGTCGAGCCGCACGCGCAGGAGGTCCACGTGCAGCGTCGCCCCGCTGACCGGGTGGCGCGCGAGCTCCTTGAGCACCACCGGCGTCCCGCCGCCCCCGTCCACGCGAAGCTCGAGCACGGCGCCGGTATGCGCCAGCGCCTGACGGAGCACCTTGGCATCGACCTGGAAGGCGACCGGTTCCTCACCTCCGCCGTAGACGACGCCGGGCACCTTGCCCTCGCGACGCAGGCGGCGAGCCGCGCGCGATCCTTCGGGGTCGCGGTGCTGGACGGTGAGCGCTGTGGAGTCTGCCTGTGCCATGGCCGGCGACCGATGGTAGCGGGGAGATCGTCCCTGGCGTGGGCAGGCCTATACCGCCCGCCAGCCGCAGACAATCCGTGGCGCCGGCGGGCTAGCGTCCGCGCCCCAGGGCCGATCAGCGCTGGCGCCGGCGGGCGCGCTCCGCGCCCCACGCCCGACCAGCGCTGGCGTCGGAGGGCGCGCTCCCGCGCCCCACGCCCGACCACCCGGCGCCGGCGGTTCTCTCCCGCGCCACCCCTCCCGACTACCCCTGGCGCCGGCAATGTCGCCGCGCTAGGCTTAATTCATGTCAGGCGACGCTCAGCTCCTGCTGATGATCGCCGGAATGCACATCTTGGGAATGGTGTGCGTGGGAGTGCTGCTGCTTCCCGCTCTTCGAGATGGTCCTGCCCCGCCCGGTTCCGACTCCGGGTCCGACGACGGTTGGGGCCGCGGCCCGCGGCGGCCTCCGCGGCCGCCGGAGCCTCCACGCGGCGGAATCCCGCTGCCCGACGCGGTGCAGGCGCGCATCCGGCTCCGCGATCACAGCCGGCTCGCCGATCATCTGCCCCGCCGGGAACGCCGTCCGGCCCGTGAACCGCACCGCACGCCGGTCCGGGTGCACAGTCGGCCGGGCAGCTAAAACTGCGTCGGACACACCGAGTCGCTCTCGATCCGCTTACTGATCTCGAGCAGCTCGACGCGCAGGCCGCTCAACGCATTCCCCGCGCGTTTGACTCGCACGCACTGGACGATCGGGAGGGAGGCGCCGGCACGCCACGCCACCCGCGCCGTTCCGAGCGTGCTGCCCAGCGAAAAACCCGCCGAAGGTTCAATCTGCAGGATCGACACGTTGCCGGGGGTCTTCAGCGCGACGACATTCGCCTCGACGGCGCTGCGGCAGGCAGCACTCTGCGCGCAGCCCTTTATCTGCGTCACAGCCTGGTTCAAATCCCCGCGCGCCTCGTCTTGCACGAGCGAGGTGATCGCCGACCTCTCCGCTCCATCGACGCTGAACACACGAGCGAGGATCGCGCTGACTGCGACGAACACCACGATGGCGACTCCGATCAGCGCGAAGATGTAGACGCGGCGCATCGGCCGCAAGCTAAGCAGCCTCGTCTAAGCGGGCTTTCCGCCCTCAGGCCCGCTCAACTCCAAAAACCGCTGCACCGAGGCCTCCTGGTGCTCCAGATGGTCGGCCAGAGCACGTGCATGCTCGGCCGCGAGCTGAAGGAAGTCCTCAACGCACCGCTCCGGGTCGTCCGCCAGCGGATAGACCCGGGTGACGTCCTGTTGCGCGCACGCGATGCCCATTGGCGGGCGGCCCTCGGCGAGCGTCCGAGCGCCACAGACGGGCGTCACGACCAGCTGTGAGTCTCGGGCGACAAGCGCCGTGGGCAGCAGCCGCGGCGCCGGGAGACGTACTCCAAGCTCAACCGAATGATCGACGATGACCGCCGTGCCGATCAGCTCGCCAAGCGGCTGGCGCCACACGTCGAGGACCAGGTCGGCGCCCACGAGCGCATCGCGCAGCGTGGTGGCCTGCTCCACATACAGCCGCTCGGCTTCCTGTCGATCCTCCGCATCCGCCAGATCGAGGTCGCACGGGACCCGCAGCAGCTCGTTGGCGGCCACGGTTGCGCCGGCGGCGCGGCTGCCGCGAGTCACATACGTCTGGAGCGTGCCAAGGTCGCGGCGACCGTGGAAGATGACGGTCACGGCATTGCTCACAGGCAGGCCGCCCACTCGCAGCGAAACGGCGGCCGATGCAGAGTCGTCGAGGAGCGCACGGCGCAGCAGGTCCTCGGCTGCCTCGAGGTTGGGGTTCGGATCCGCCTCAAGCACTTGTGTTGCTCCTGGATCGGCCGGTTGACCTCTTAACTATTACCGCACGATCGCCGGAAAAATCTCCCGTTGCGCGGGAAAAGTGAAAGTCAAACATTGTTCGAGCGGCGCGGTGGCCGCCGCTGCGGGTAGCCTTGCCCTCACAGATGAAGATCCTCTACACGCCGTTCAAGATCATCGCGAGCCTGGTCGGCTCGAAGCTCGGGCAAAGCATCTTCAAGAACCTCTGGGGCAAGGTCGACGACGCCGAACCTCCGCGCCCCACGACCGCGGAGGCCAGCTTTTCGAAGGTGGTTGCCGCAGCCGCCCTCGAAGCCGCAACCCTGGCCGGCGTCGCGGCGATCGTCGACCGGGCCAGCGCCAGGGCATTTCATTACTTCACCGGCATCTGGCCCGGCGAGCAGCGGCCGAAGGGCTCTGAAGAGGACTCCGAGAGTTCAGACGAGAAGTAGTAGCCCTCCGGCGTGGCGGGGTGCGGCGCTCGGAGGCACCGATTCTCGGACAGCAGCTGCGCCGGGCTTCGACAGCCGACGTGGCTGCGCTGAAAGATTCGCAGCATTAGGTCCAGCATGAACACGGCTGGATGAGAGCCATTGGCATCGGCGATCAGCAGCCGGCCGCCGGGGGCGAGCACCCGGGCGATCTCAACGATCGTCTGCTGCGGGCGCGGGA